>MUNG01000341.1 GCA_002154585.1 Streptomyces pseudogriseolus | reverse complement strand
GTCCCGCTGTCCTGGGGCGCCACCTTCGACCCGGACGTCATCCGCAGGATGGCCGCCGCCATCGGCCGCGACATGCGCGCCGTCGGCGTCCACCAGGGCCTCGCCCCCGTCCTCGACGTCGTCCGCGACCTGCGCTGGGGCCGCGTCGAGGAGACCATCGGCGAGGACCCGTACCTCGTCGGCACCATCGGCACCGCCTACGTCCAGGGCCTGGAGTCCGCCGGGATCGTCGCCACCCTCAAGCACTTCGTGGGCTACTCGGCCTCCCGCGCCGGACGCAACCTCGCCCCCACCTCCGTGGGGCCGCGCGAACGCGCCGACGTGCTGCTGCCGCCGTTCGAGATGGCGATCCGCGAGGGCGGCGCCCGCTCCGTCATGCACGCCTACACCGACATCGACGGCATCCCCTCCGCCGCCGACGAGCAGCTGCTCACCGGGCTGCTGCGCGACACGTGGGGCTTCGACGGCACGGTCGTCGCCGACTACTTCGGCATCGCCTTCCTCAAGACGCTGCACGGCATCGCGGGCGACTTCGCCGACGCGGCCGGCGCCGCGCTCACGGCGGGCGTCGACATCGAACTGCCCACGGTGAAGACGTTCGGCGCCCCGCTCGCGGACGCCGTCGCCGAGGGCCGGCTGCCGGAGTCCCTGATCGACCGCGCCCTGCGCCGCGTCCTCACGCAGAAGGCGGACCTCGGCCTGCTCGACCCCGGCTGGAGCCCGGTACCGCCCGCGTTCGCCGGCGCCGACCTGGACGACCCCGACGCCCTGCGCGGCACGATCGACCTGGACAGCCCCGCCAACCGCGAACTGGCCCGCGAGATCGCCGAGAAGGCGGTCGTCCTGCTCGCCAACGACGGCACCCTGCCGCTCGCCGCGCCCCGTCGCATCGCCCTGGTCGGCCCCAACGCGGCCGAGGGCACCGCCGTACTGGGCTGCTACTCCTTCCCCCAGCACGTGGGCGTGCAGCACCCGGAGATCCCCGTCGGCATCGAACTGCCCAGCCTGGGCGAGAGCCTGGCCGCCGAGTTCCCCGACGCCGAGATCACCGTGGCCCGCGGCACCGGCGTCGACGACGGAGACCTCTCCGGCATCGCCGAGGCCGTGGACACGGCGCGTGACGCCGACATCGTCGTCGTGGCGCTCGGTGACCGCGCCGGCCTGTTCGGCCGCGGCACCAGCGGCGAGGGCTGCGACGCGGAGTCCCTCGCCCTGCCCGGCGCGCAGCAGGAGTTGCTGGACGCGCTGCTGGACTCCGGCACCCCCGTGGTGACGGTCCTGCTCGCCGGCCGCCCCTACGCGCTCGGCCGGGCGGTGGAGGACTCCGCGGCGATCGTGCAGTCCTTCTTCCCCGGGGTCGGGGGCACCCGGGCGATCGCCGGCGTGCTCTCCGGACGCACCGCCCCGTCCGGACGCCTCCCGGTCAGCGTCCCGCGCGGCCCCGGCTCCCAGCCGGCCACCTACCTCGGCGCCCGGCTCGCCCAGGCCAGCGAGGTGTCCAACATCGACCCGACGCCGGCGTTCGGCTTCGGACACGGCCTGACGTACACCACGTTCGCGTGGAGCGACCTGACGGTGGACACCGAACAGGCGCCGACGGACGGGGAGTTCAGCGCGTCCCTCACCGTGCGCAACACGGGGGAGCGGTCGGGCACCGAGGTCGTCCAGCTCTACCTGCACGACCCGGTCGCCTCCGTGGTCCAGCCGGTGCAGCGCCTGGTCGGCTACACCCGCCTGGAGCTGGCGCCGGGCGAGTCCCGCCGGGTCCGCGTCACGGTCCCGGCCGACGTGGCGTCCTTCACCGGCCGCGACGGCCGCCGGATCGTCGAACCGGGCGACCTGGAACTCCGCCTCGCGGCGTCCAGCACAGACGCCCGCCTGACGGCCACGGTCACCCTGACGGGGCCGGTGCGGGAGGTGGACCACACACGGCGGTTCCACGCGGAGTTCTCGGTGGAGTAGCCGCACCGTGCGGGGGAGAGGGCGGTGCGGCTCCCGGAGCAGGGGACCCGCACCGCCCTCGTTTCCCGCCTCCTCCCCCCACTGCGCTGCTTTCCGGCCCGAGGAGGGGATCGTCAGCGTGGTCGGACATGCTGGTGCCATGACTCAGCGCGATGTGGCCGCCGAAGTGGGGGAGTTGCTCTACGAACTCTGTGTCGATCTGGGGTTCTGTCTGCCGCCGGACGACATGCGGCGGCTGAAGGAGGCGCCGCCCACCGACGCGGACAGCTTCACCGACGCCGTGTTCGCGGCGGAGGGCATGGACCCTGCCGCCCACGACGAACTCCGGGAGCAGGTGCGGGAAGCGGTCGACCGGCACATGCGTGGGTGGGGCGGCTCCTGACTCCTGACTACTCGGCGGCGAGACCCACGAACGCCGTCCACCCGTCGCGGCCGACCCGCAGTACGGGGCCGCCCTCGACGGCCTTGGAGTCCCGCACGTAGACGGTGTCCTCACGGACGGCCACCTCGACGCAGTCGCCGCCGCTCGTTCCGCTGTAGCTGCTCTTGACCCACTCAAGGTCGATGCTCATAGCTCCCCTACCATGCGCTCGATGAGGCACGAGGACTCCTCGGTGCTGAGAGCCTGCGTTCGCAGCGTTCCATACCGAAGCCAGAACTCGCTCACCTCATGTCGGTCGGACCTCACACTCACGATGTCCTGGGCCTCAACATAGACGTGCTGTTTACGGTCGGTCGACTCCAACAACACCATCGGGCCGTTGAGCCCGCTGTGGGCACCTCGGGTCGTGGGCATGATCTGCAACTCGACGTTGCGCATGGCCGAGCACTCCAGCAGGCGCGCCAACTGCTGCCGCATCACCGCGATGTTGCCGATCACGCGCCTGATCGCGGACTCCTCCACGATGAACACGAAGACCAGCGGGGGATTCCTGCGGTTCAGCAGCGACTGCCGGGCCATGCGGGCCGCCACCCGTTGCTCGACCGTCTCTGCGTCCAGAGGAGGGAAGTGTGCTTCTAGGAGCGCCTGCGCATACGCCTCCGTCTGCAACAACCCCGGCACCAGCATCGGGTCGTACGAGAAGCGGCTCACCGCCTCCGCCTCCAGGAGGGCGAAGTCCTGGAAGAACAGGGGGAGTCTGGCCCGGTCGACGTCCGGCTGGAGCACGCGCAGCGCCCCGCCCGCGTCCAGGACGCGTTCCGCCGCCTCCGTGAAGACCGCCTTCGCCGGGCGGCGGCCCTGTTCGACGGAGGCGACCTGTTCCGTCGAGTAGCCGATGGCGTCCGCGAGGGCCTGCTGGGTGAGCCCCGCGCGCTCCCGGAAGAGGCGGACGAGTTTGCCGTACGCACTCCACGCCGCCGGGCGCTCCTTGTCGGGCCCGCGCCGGCCGGCCGTACCGCATTCCCGCTGGGTCGTCCTGCCCATCGCGCCCCCTGCTCCACCGCACAGTGATCAGTCGTGGAGCACAACGACCGAGCCGCCCTTCCGGCCACGGTGGGGAGCCGTACGGCGGCCGTACAGATCCGTACGCCCGCCGTACCGCGTCGTACGCCCTACCAGCGGTCGCGGTGGACGACCTCCGTCACCGACCGCCGCCGGACCGGGCCGAACGTCCCCAGCGGCCACCCCACCGGGATGGCCGCGAACGTGTTCATGTCCTCCGGGATGCCGAGTGCCGCCTTCCACTCCGTCTCGAGGAACAGGTGCCAGATGGTGATGTTGGCCGCGAGGCCCAGCCCGCGGGCGGCGAGCAGCAGGTTCTGGACGCCCGGGTAGACGCAGGAGCCTTCCGCGAGGGCGGAGAACCGTTCCTGGATGCGGCCCATCCGCTCCGTCGCCTCCGCGCCCAGCGCCTCTGCGTAGATCCGCAGGCCCTCCTCCTCGATCCGCGGCGGCGGGAACTGGTAGCAGGGGATGATCAGCGCGGGGGTGTCGGCGAAGTGGTCGCGCTGGTACTCGATGGCGGCGACCATGCGCCCGTACGCGGCCTCGTCCATGCCCTCGGGCGCGTACTTGCCGGTCGTGGCCAGATACGCGTCCACGCACCGCTTCCACAGCGGGGCCAGCTCCGCCATGACCGCCCGGTCGGTGACGACGACGTACTCGTAGCGCTGCATGTTGCCGCCGCTGGGGCCCCATACGGCCGCCTGTATCAGCCGGTCGAGCAGCTCGTCCGGCACCGGGTCGGGCCGCAGGCGGCGCATCGCCCGCATCGTGGACATGGTCGCGAAGAGGGACGGCTCGCCGGTGTCATCGGCCCCGGCCCCGGTGAGACGGGTTTCAGTTGCCATGATCGGGAGTGTAGGGACTGTGAACTTCCCGTGGAGCGGCTCTAGGGTCCGTCTTCAAAGATCATTCAGGTGGTGGATCATGGTGGAGTGGTACGTCGTCATGAACTCACTGACCAGGAGTGGGAGTTGCTCGCTCCGCTGATACCGCAGGCCGCGACGGGCCGGCCCCGGGTGTCGGACCGGCAGGTCATCAACGGGATGGTCTACAAGATCCGCACCGGGATCTCCTGGCGTGACCTGCCCGAACGCTACGGACCGTGGCAGACGGTCTACACCCGCTTCCGCCGCTACGCGATCGACGGGGTGTTCACCCGGGCCTTGCAGCAGATCCAGGCCCGGGCCGACGCCGCCGGGGACATCGACTGGCTGGTCCAGATCGACTCCACCATCGTCCGCGCCCACCAGCACGCCGCCGCCACCGGCCGAAAAGGGGGAATCAGCGGCCGGACGAACCGGACGATCACGCCCTCGGCCGATCCGGGGGCGGACTGACCACCAAGGTCCACCTCGCCTGCGACGGCAAGGGCCGTCCTCTGGCCCTCCTCGTCACGCCGGGCCAGCGCCATGACAGTGTCTGCGCACGCATCCTGCTCGAGCGTATCCGCGTTCCCCGCAGCGGCCTTGGCCGGCCACGCTGCCGACCCGACCAGGTCATCGCGGACAAGGCCTACAGCTCCCGCGGTTTCCGTGCCTACCTGCGGCGACGCGGCATCGCGCACACCATTCCCGAGAAGGCCGACCAGCGGCGGCACCGACTGCGGCGCGGGAGCCGCGGCGGTCGACCGCCAGGGTTCGACCGGGAGACTTACCGTCGGCGCAACCTCGTCGAGCGCTGCTTCAACCGGCTCAAGAGCTTCCGCGGCATCGCGACCAGATACGACAAGACCGCCACCTCATACGAGGCAGCGGTCAGTCTCGCGTCGCTCCTGCTCTGGGCAAGATCCGTTTGAAGAAGGACCCTAGTTGAATGCGGGACCATCGGCCCCGCTCTTACCGCGCATGACGTCCCGCCCGACGCGGTACTCGGCCCGCACTGCGGAAGGGAGCGGATCATGGCGATCTGTGAAGTGTGCGGGAACGACTACAGCCTCTCCTTCGAGGTGCACACGGTCGACGGCTCCGTCCATACGTTCGACAGCATCGAGTGCGCCGCCCACAAACTGGCGCCCATCTGCGACAACTGCGGCTGCAAGGTGCTGGGTCACGGTCATCAGGTCGGCGGCCAGTTCTTCTGTTGCGCCCACTGCGCCCGCGCCCAGGGGCACGCCGAGCTGGCGGACAGCGCCTGATCGCTACTCTCCGTGAGAGTAGCGGGGGGCCATACGGCCGCCCGACCCGGAGCGCAGGTTCAGCTCCGCCTCCGCCAGCCGGGCCACGGCCTCCGCGTCCGTCAGGCCGGGCACGCACACCACCTCACCGGCCTCCAGCCCGGCCAGGGACGCGGTCACCACGTCCGCCGCGGGCATCCCGCCCTCGTCGTGGACGCGCCGCTCACCGCTCACCGGGGTGTCCCCGGCGCCGAGGTGGAACTCGGTCGCCGTGAGCCCGGGGCACACGACCTGCACCCGTACCGGAGTGCCGGCCAGCTCGGCGGCCAGGGTGCGGGTGAAGGTCACCGCGTACCCCTTGGTCCCGGCGTAGACGGCGCGCCGGGGGAGCGGGTCCGGCCGCAGGTCGCCGGCGAAGGCCAGCAGCGACGCCACGTTCACCACCGCGCCCCGCCCGCGCGCCAGCATGCCGGGCACGGCGGCACGGGTGAGCGCCGTGAGCGCCACGACGTTCACGCTCACCACCCGGGTGAGGAGGTCCGGGTTCACCTCGGCGAACGTGCCGTAACCGTTGATGCCCGCGTTGTTGATCACGAGGTCCACGTCGTCCCCGGACGCCCGCTCCACGACGCGGGAGAGGTCCTCAGGGCTCCCCAGGTCCGCCACCAGCGTCTCGACGCCCGCCGCGCCCTCTTTGAGCGCCTCTTTCGCGAGGATATCCAGCCGCTCGGCCCGCCGGGCGACCAGCACCAGCCCCCACCCC
>MUNG01000340.1 GCA_002154585.1 Streptomyces pseudogriseolus | reverse complement strand
CCACGCGGGCCGCGGGGGGCCGGGGCGGGGCGACGGAGGAACGGACACCAGTGGGGAACAGAGGGCGCGCCGGGGACCGGCGGAACATCAGACCGGTCGTGATCGGCGCGGCGATGGCCGTGCTCGTGGGCGGCGCCGGCTACGGCGCGTACGCACTCGTGGAGGGCTCCGGCCGCGACGGCGGGGACACCGCCACGCAGGCGGAGACCGTGAAGTCCGGGCCGCTGACGGCCGACGAGGTCACCGCCGCCGCCGAGACGTTCCTGACCGCCTGGCAGTCCGGCCGGGTCGCCGAGGCCGCCGCCGCGACCGACGACCCGGTGGCCGCGAAGGCGGCGCTCGCCTCGTACGTCAAGGACGCCCGCGTCCGGAACCTCGCCCTCACGCCCGGCGCCCCCGCCCGGGCCTCGGTCACGTTCTCCGTCAAGGGCACGGTGTCGTACGAGCAGGAGAGCAAGCCGCTGACGTACGACAGCACGCTGACCGTGGTGCGCCGGGCCGGGGACGGGGAGCCGCGGGTGGACTGGCGGCCGTCCGTGCTGCACCCGGAGCTGCGGGAGGGCGACAAGCTGGTCACCGGTGAGGCGGGCACCCCGCCGGTGAAGGCGCTGGACCGCGACGGCGGCGAGCTGAGCACTCAGAAGTACCCGTCGCTGGGGTCGGTGCTGGACGGGCTGCGCGAGAAGTACGGCGAGAAGGCGGGCGGCGAGGCCGGCGTGGAGCTGCGCGTGGTGCGCGGCGAGGCGTCGAAGAAGGCGAAGGTGTCCGACACGACCGTGCTGGAGCTCAGCGAGGGCACGCCGGGCACGGTGAAGACGACGCTGAGCCCGTCGTTGCAGGCGCTCGCCGAGGCCGAGGTGGCGAAGCGGAAGCACGCCTCGGTGGTGGTGGTGCGGCCGTCGACCGGCGAGATACTCGCGGCGGCGAACTCCTCGCGCGGCTTCAACGTCGCCTTCCAGGGGTCGCTGGCGCCGGGCTCCACGATGAAGGTGGTCACCTCCTCGATGCTGATCGAGAAGGGGCTCGCGTCGATCGACAAGAAGCACCCGTGTCCCAAGTACTTCAGCTACGGCGGCTGGAAGTTCCAGAACCTCGACAAGTTCCAGATCAAGGACGGCACCTTCCGCGCGAGCTTCGCCGCCTCCTGCAACACGGCCTTCATCAGCCAGGCGCCGAAGCTGGAGGACGACGACCTCACGAAGCACGCCCAGGACTACTTCGGGCTGGGCCGCAACGACTGGCAGGTCGGCGTGTCCACGTTCGACGGGGCGGTGCCCGTGCAGTCGAAGGCCCCGATGGCCGCGTCGCTGATAGGCCAGGGCGGGGTGCGGATGAACCCGCTGAACATGGCGTCGGTGTCGGCGACGGTGAAGGCCGGTGTCTTCCACCAGCCGTACCTGGTGTCGCCGGAGGTCGACGGACGTCAGCTGGCGACGGCGCCGCGCACCCTGTCCGCGGGCACGCTGACGCAGCTGCGGGAGCTGATGTCGTACACGGCGACCGCCGGCACGGCCGCGGAGGCGATGGCCGGGCTGGACGGTGAGCGGGGCGCGAAGACCGGGTCGGCCGAGGTGGACGGGCAGAAGAAGCCCAACGGCTGGTTCACCGCGTACCGCGGCGACCTGGCGGCGGCCGCGGTCGTCCAGTCCGCCGGCCACGGCGGCTCCACGGCGGGCCCGATCGTGGCGGCACTGCTGAAGGCGGGCGGCTGAGAGGCCCGGTGCGATCGCCCGCCCCGGGCAGCCGGCCGCAGTCCGGAGCGGCACGCCGCGCTTCAAGTTGCGGCAGGCCGCGACTCCGAGCGGGCGTGGCGGTTCGGGGCGGCACGCCGCGACTGCACGCCGCGTCCAGCGGCGGGATGCCGCAGGTCAGGACGGTACGCCGCAACCCGGCGCGAGGCGCCACGGTTCAGGGCAGGGCGCGTGGTTCGGGGCGGGGTGCCGTCGCCGTGTCAGGGCCCGCCGGCGCGCTCCGCCGCACTCCGGCCGGGCGGGCGAGCGGCCGGCCGGTCAGTGGGGGACCGGCTGGGCCGTCTTCACGTGGGTGAGGCGCAGGAAGCGGGACAGGGTCTTGGCGTCGAACTCGACGACCGAGTGCCCCTGGCCGGTGTGGAACTCCACCACCGCCTGGACCCGGCCGCACGGCCACACCCGTATGCCGCCGCTGTCCACGGGTGCGGTGAGGCCGTGTTCCAGCAGGTCGCGGTCGACGACCCATTCGAGGGGCCGCGTCCCGGGCAGACCCACCCGCACATGGCGGGGGTCGTCCTCGGGGTCGTACCGCAGCACCACGGGGACGGCCCCGTGACTCTCCAGCAGGGGATCCTCATCCGTCACGATGTGGACTCGCGCGTACTGCTCGATCACGGACATCGGTGGGCCCCTTACGCTGCGTAGTGCGCCTGGCGAGGCGTACGTGGCTTATCCGCCGTTTACCCACCCCCGTCCCATCGTGCACCTAAATCGGAATCCGCGCTTCCGAGCGGCTCGTAGCACAGATGAGGTAGGCGGAAAGTAAGACAAGAGGTTGAACAAGTCACTCGCTCTTGCGAAAGGTTCGCAAGAGGACACATCATCGGGTCCGTGCACGCACCTGACGGATTCATCGACGTCCCCGTATCCGCCGCCGCCGGCGTCCTCGCCGCCGGCGCGATCGCCGTGAGCCTGCGCGGCGCGCGCCGCGAGCTCGACGACACCGCGCGCCCCGGCGCGGGCGGCGGCGTCGGCGCCGACCGCACCGCCCCGCTGGCCGGCCTGGTCGCGGCGTTCATCTTCGCCGTGCAGATGCTGAACTTCCCGGTGGCCGCCGGCACCAGCGGCCACCTCCTCGGCGGCGCCCTCGCGGCGATCCTCGTCGGCCCGTACACGGGCGTGCTGTGCGTGTCCGTGGTGCTGCTGCTCCAGGCCGTGCTGTTCGCCGACGGCGGCCTGACCGCGCTCGGCGTGAACATCACCACCATGGCGCTCACCACCACCGTGGTCGCCTACGCGCTGTTCCGCGGCCTGGTGAAGGTGCTGCCGCGCTCCCGCCGCTCGGTGACCGCCGCTTCCTTCGTGGCCGCCCTGGTCTCCGTCCCCGCCTCCGCGGTCGTCTTCACGCTGCTGTACGCGGTCGGCGGCACCACCGACGTGTCGATCGGCAAGGTCGCCACCGCGATGGTGGGCGTGCACGTCCTCATCGGTCTCGGCGAGGCCGCCATCACCGCGCTGACCGTCGGCGCGGTGATCGCCGTACGCCCGGACCTGGTGCACGGGGCGCGCGGGCTGCGGCAGAAGCTGAAGCTGCGGGTGGACGGCGAGCTGGTCGACGCCCCGGAGACCCCGGAGAGCGCCGAGCCCGTCCCGGCCGCCGCGCGCTCCCCGCGCCGGGTGTGGATCGCCGGCCTGGTCACCTCGCTGGTGCTCGCCGGGTTCGTCAGCTTCTACGCCTCCGCGAACCCGGACGGCCTGGAGAAGGTCGCCGCCGACCACGGCATCGACCAGCGGGCCGAGGAGCACGCGACCGCGGACTCGCCGCTCGCCGACTACGGCGTGAAGGACGTCGACGACGCCCGGCTGTCCGGCGGTCTCGCGGGCGTGATCGGCGTGGGCGTGACGGTCGTGGCGGGCACGGGCGTGTTCTGGGCGGTCCGCCGCCGGCGCACCGCCGACGACGAGCGGTCGGAGACCTCCTCCCCCGCCGGCACGAGCGTCTGACGTGGGCGCGGGCCACACCCACCGGCTCCACCGGCACGGCGACTCCCCCGTGCACGCGCTGCCGCCGCACACCAAGCTCGCGGCGGTGCTCGCCTTCGTGATCGTGGTCGTGTCGACGCCGCGCGAGGCGATGTGGGCGTTCGCGGCGTACGCGGTGCTGCTCGGCGTGGTCGCGTACGCGGCGCGCGTGCCGGCCGGGTTCCTGCTGAAGCGGCTGCTGATCGAGGTGCCGTTCGTCGCGTTCGCGGTGCTGCTGCCGTTCGTCGCCGAGGGCGAGCGGGTGGACGTCCTCGGGCTGTCGCTGAGCGTGAACGGTTTGTGGGGCGCCTGGAACGTGCTGGCCAAGGGCACCCTCGGCGTCGCCGCGTCCGTCCTGCTCGCCGCGACCACCGAACTGCGGGAGCTGCTGCACGGCCTCCAGCGGCTCAGGCTGCCGCCGCTGCTGGTGCAGATCGCGTCCTTCATGGTCCGCTACGGCGACGTCATCACCGACGAGATGCGGCGGATGCGGATCGCCCGCGAGTCCCGGGGCTTCGAGGCGCGCGGCATACGGCACTGGGGGGTGCTCGCCAAGTCGGCGGGCGCGCTGTTCATCCGCTCCTACGAGCGCGGCGAGCGGGTGCACCTGGCGATGGTGAGCCGCGGCTACACCGGGGTCATGCCGGTGATCGACGAGGTGACGGCGTCCCGGGCGCAGTGGTCGTACGCCCTGGCCCTCCCCTGCGCCGCCCTCGTCGTGTGTCTGCTGGGATGGACCCTGTGAGTACTGCTTCCCTCGAGGTCTCCGGCCTCGCCTTCGCCTACCCCGACGGCCATCAGGCCCTGTTCGGCGTGGACTTCACCATCGGGCGCGGCGAGCGGGTCGCGCTGCTCGGGCCGAACGGCGCCGGCAAGACCACGCTCGTCCTGCACCTCAACGGCATCCTCGGCGGCGGCGCCGGCACGGTGCGGGTGGCCGGCCTGGAGGTCGGCAAGCGGCACATGGCGGAGATCCGGCGCCGGGTCGGCATCGTCTTCCAGGACCCGGACGACCAGCTGTTCATGCCGACGGTGCGGGAGGACGTGGCGTTCGGTCCGGCGGCGGCCGGGGTGAAGGGGGCCGAGCTGGAGGCGCGCGTGGACCGGGCGCTGGAGCGGGTCGGCATGGCGGAGTTCAAGAACCGCCCGCCGCACCACCTGTCCTTCGGGCAGCGGCGCCGGGTGGCCGTGGCGACCGTGCTCGCGATGGAGCCGGAGATCCTCGTCCTGGACGAGCCGTCGTCCAACCTCGACCCGGCGTCCCGCCGCGAACTGGCCGACATCCTGCGGTCGTTGGACGTGACCGTGCTGATGGTCACGCACGACCTGCCGTACGCGCTGGAGCTGTGCCCGCGCGCGCTGGTGCTCAGCGACGGCGTGATCGCGGCCGACGGCCCGACGGCCGATCTGCTCGCCGACGACGCGCTGATGCGGGCGCATCGCCTGGAACTGCCGTACGGCTTCGACCCGCGCTCCGTGCCGGCGCCGCCCGGCCGTGGGTGACGGGCGCGCCACGCCCTGGAATCGCAGGCGCGGTGGCGTGGTTGCACCCACTGTCGCGGGCGAATGGAAGGAACGACGGGAAGTGCGGGAATCGGACGTCGAGGTGCACGGCACGGTGGCCGGCGGGTGGGAACCGGTCCGGGAGGCGTTCGCCCGGAACGTCGAGCGGCTCGCGGAGCGGGGTGCGGCGCTCGCCGTGTACCGGGACGGGCGCCGGGTCGTGGACCTGTGGGCCGGGACGAAGGACGTCGACGGCGAGGAGCCGTGGCAGCGGGACACCGCCCAGGTCGTGCGGTCGGCGACGAAGGGCGTGGCCGCCGCCGCGGTGCTGATGCTGTGCGAACGCGGGCTGCTGGACCTGGACGCGCCGGTCGGCCGGTACTGGCCGGAGTTCAAGGCGCACGGCAAGGAGGGCGTGCTGGTCCGGCACGTCCTCGGGCACCGCGCCGGGCTGCCCGTGCTCGACCGCCCGCTGAGCCTCGCCGAGGCCGCCGACCCGGTACGGGCCGCCGAGGCGGTCGCCGCGCAGGCGCCGGTGTGGGAGCCGGGCACCGACCACGGCTACCACGCGCTGACGTACGGCTGGCTGGTGGACGAGCTGGTGCGCCGGGTGACCGGCCGGGGCACCGGTGAGTGGATCGCGGCCGAGATGGCGGCTCCCCTGGGCCTGGACCTGTGGGTGGGCCTCCCGTCGTCCGAGGAGCACCGCGTCGGCCGGGCAGGCAAGGTCGAGGCGCCCGAGCCGTCGGGGGCGCTGCGCGCCCGGCCCAAGCGGTCGGTCACCGCCGCCTACGCCGACCCGGACTCCCTCACCCGCCGCGCCTTCGCCGCGATCGACCCGACGCCGGACCACAACGACCCGGCGTTCCACGCGGCCGCCCTGCCCGCCGCCAACGGCATCGCGACGGCGGACGGACTCGCCCGCTTCTACGCGTCACTCGTCGGCCCGGTCGACGGGGGGCGGCTGCTCGCCCCGGACACGGTGGAGCGCGCCCGCGCCGAGGAGTCGGCGGGCCCCGACCGGGTCCTGGTGGTCGGCACCCGCTTCGGGCTCGGCTACATGCTGCACGGCAGCGCCTCCCCGCTCCTGGCCCCGGGCTCCTTCGGCCACCCCGGCCGCGGCGGCTCCCTCGGCTTCGCCGACCCGGAGTCGGGCATCGCCTTCGGCTACGTCACCAACGGCTTCCGCAGGACGGTCACGGCGGACCCCAGGGCGCAGGCGCTGATACGGGCGGTACGGGAGTGCGTCACCGCGTCCTAGACGCGGGTCGTGCTCAGACGTGGATCGGGTGGGAGACGCGGCCGGACGCGTCGTCGATCTCGCGGTGCGCCTTGTCGAGCATCTGCATGGCGAGTTCGTTCAGGGCCCGGGCGCCGGCGATCTCCTCCCCGACCCGCGGCTGATTGGAGTCGGTGTAGTGCCGGGACGCGTGCCCGTGGCCACGCACCTCGGACCCGTCGGGCAGCCTGACCATCGCGACCGCGCGGGTGTGCTGGTCGTCCTCCACGAACTCCATCTCGACGTGCCATCCCACTGCGGTGTGCATCATGACGGATCACCTCCGGATTCCTCTCGTTCCAGAGTGCGCCTCCCGCCCACCCGCCGCACGCGCCCGGGCG
>MUNG01000034.1:30135-30310 GCA_002154585.1 Streptomyces pseudogriseolus | reverse complement strand
GTGCCGGCGTGACCGGTACCGGAGTGGGCGGGGCCTCCGTGGGCGGTGTCGGGGCGACGGGGTCGTCGGTGGTCGGTGTGGGGGTGGTGGAGGTCATGAGGGGGTCTCCGGGGTCAGCAGGTCCGCGATGTCGAGGACGTGGTGGCCGGCCATGGCGGGCAGACAGGTGCCGCGG
>MUNG01000034.1:0-30104 GCA_002154585.1 Streptomyces pseudogriseolus | reverse complement strand
CCCGGCCAGCGCGCCCGCCACCGCCGCCGTGGTGTCGGCGTCGCGGCCCATGTTCACGGCGGTCAGCACCGCCTGTTCGAAGTCGCCGTCGGCCGCCGCGTAGGCGCCGAAGGCCAGGGCCACCGCCTCCGGGGCGAGGTCGGTCCAGGGATAGCCGCCGATCACCACCGCGGCGCGGACCGCCCGTTCGCCGCGGTGGGCGGCGGTCACCGCGCGGCGCAGCGAGCGGGCGGTCCAGGAGTCGTCCGGCACCACCGCGAGCGCCGAGGCCACGACCGTGACCACCGGCGCCCCGGCCATGGCCGCCGCGACGCCCGCCGCGACGGCCCGCCCGCCGTGGATGCCCTCCCCGTCGTGGCTGACCGAGCCGTCGATCGCCGCGAGCCGGGCCGCCTCGTCGGGCCGTCCGGCCGCGTGCACGCCGTACGGCGCCGCCCGCATCGCCAGTCCGTCGCTCCAGGCGTGCCGGTGCTGGGCGGAGATGGGCGCGGCCAGACCACGGCGCAGGTTCTCCAGCGTGCCGCGCTCGCTGAACCCGGCGCCGCGGAAGGGGCCTTCGGCGCGGTCCGCGATCCACTCGTGCCAGGCCGCCTCGACGTGCGCGGGGGTGAGCGCGGAGCCGTGCCGGGCGGCCAGCAGGCCCGAGAAGATCGCGTACTCGGTGTCGTCCGTGCCGGCCGGGGGGTCGTTCACATAGCCCGTGATGCGGCCCCACTTCGCGCGGATCTCGGAGGGCTTCATGTTCTCGGCGGGGGCGCCCATCGCGTCGCCGACTGCCAGGCCGAGCAGCGCGCCGCGGGCCCGTTCGCGGAGCCCGAGGGCGTCCCCGGGCGCGGGCGCCGAGGGGATGCGGGCGGTCGATGCCATACGCGGCTCTCCTCTCAGGCGCGCCCCGTGGGGCGCGGGCCCTTTGCGGAACTGTCCCCGGTGCCGTGTGCGCCGCAGCCTGGTGCGCCGGAGCGTCACCCGGACGAGATGCGCGGGGCGGCCGAGCGGACATGCGCGGGGCGGCCGAGCGGACCGGGACGGGAGACAAAAGCGCTGGTTAGCGCAGCCTTTCCTTGCTGGCGGGGGTTTCCGGCAAGGCGTAGACTGGGTGACGTCGAAAATTGGAACGAGTCCAAAACGAGTCCGAACAACGCGGCGCGGGCGTCCGTGGACGAGGGCGCCGGCAGAGTCCAGGGGGACCAGGCATGGCCATCATCGAGACCGAGGCGACGCTCCACGAGGCGCACCGCGACAACCACACCCACCGCGACGTCAACGGCGGATGGCTGCGCCCCGCGGTGTTCGGCGCCATGGACGGGCTGGTGTCCAACCTCGCCCTGATGACCGGCGTCGCGGGCGGCGCCGTCGGCCATCAGACGATCGTCCTCAGCGGGCTCGCCGGACTGGCCGCCGGCGCCTTCTCCATGGCGGCCGGCGAGTACACCTCCGTCGCCTCCCAGCGCGAGCTGGTCGAGGCCGAGCTGGACGTCGAGCGCCGGGAGCTGCGCAAGCACCCCAAGGACGAGGAGGCCGAGCTGGCCGCGCTCTACGAGTCGCGCGGCGTCGAGCCCGGTCTGGCCCGCGAGGTGGCCCGGCAGCTCTCCCGGGACCCGGAGCAGGCGCTGGAGATCCACGCCCGCGAGGAGCTGGGTGTCGACCCGGGCGACCTGCCCTCGCCGGCCGTCGCCGCGGTCTCCAGCTTCGGCTCTTTCGCGCTGGGCGCGCTGCTGCCGGTGCTGCCGTACCTGCTCGGCGCGAGCAGCCTGTGGCCGGCCGTGCTGGTCGCGCTGCTCGGGCTCTTCCTGTGCGGGGCCGTGGTCGCGAGGGTCACGGCGCGCTCCTGGTGGTACAGCGGCCTGCGGCAGCTCGCCCTCGGCGGCGCGGCGGCCGGTGTGACGTACGCCCTGGGATCGCTCTTCGGTACCGCCGTCGGGTGACCCCTTGCGTTTATGCGAAGCATCGCATAAACAATCATTACTTGCTGGTTTCGAAAGTGTGACCAGTGGGCATGAGCCGTACGCGCCGGTGGCAACGAGGCCGGCGGCGTGCTCAGCGGAGGAGGCGAGGAAGCCTCCTCCCGCCCTCGGGCCGACGGACACCGATCTGTCCGGACCGGCCCCCACCGCTTCCGTCGAGGGGCGCGGAACCCCGCCGCGCCCCGGTCGATGTCCGCATGCTGGAACGGATTATCCCGGTTCCCGAGAGTCGTTCCATCATGTAACCTGCACGAAATTTAGCCACACGCAGAGGGCCAACGTCGTCCCTCGGCACTTGCACCAATGCCAATTGACGACGACGGGAGAGCCGATGCGTACGCCGCGCCAGCCGTCCCAGCATTCCTCGAACGACCGCGCGAGCTGGTCGTTCATGGATGCTCGCCCTGCTGCGCAGGGTATGTACGACCCCCGCAACGAGCACGACGCCTGCGGCGTCGGCTTCGTCGCCACCCTCACCGGCGAGGCGTCCCACACCCTGGTCGAGCAGGCCCTCACCGTCCTGCGGAACCTCGAGCACCGCGGCGCCACCGGCTCCGAGCCGGACTCCGGCGACGGCGCGGGCATCCTCTCCCAGATCCCGGACGCCTTCTTCCGCGAGGTGGCCGGATTCGACCTGCCCGAGGCGGGCGGCTACGCCGTCGGCATCGCCTTCCTCCCCGAGGAGGGCACCGGCGAGGCCGTCACCCGCATCGAGCAGATCGCCGCCGCCGAGGAGCTCACCGTGCTCGGCTGGCGCGAGGTGCCGGTCGCGCCCCAGCTGCTCGGCGCCACCGCCCGCTCCACCATGCCGGTCTTCCGCCAGCTCTTCGTCACCGACGGGGTCAGCACAGGCATCGCACTGGACCGCAAGGCGTTCGTGCTGCGCAAGCGCGCCGAGCGCGAGGCGGGCGTCTACTTCCCGTCGCTGTCCGCGCGGACCATCGTCTACAAGGGCATGCTGACCACCGGCCAGCTCGAGCCCTTCTTCCCCGACCTGTCCGACCGCCGCTTCGGCTCCGCGATCGCGCTGGTGCACTCCCGGTTCTCCACGAACACCTTCCCGTCGTGGCCGCTCGCGCACCCGTACCGCTTCGTCGCGCACAACGGTGAGATCAACACCGTCAAGGGCAACCGCAACTGGATGCGCGCCCGCGAGTCCCAGCTGATGTCGGACCTGTTCGGCACCGGCCGGGACGGCAAGGATCTGGCGCGGATCTTCCCGGTCTGCACCCCCGACGCCTCCGACTCCGCGTCCTTCGACGAGGTGCTGGAGCTGCTGCACCTGGGCGGCCGTTCGCTGCCCCACTCGGTGCTGATGATGATCCCGGAGGCGTGGGAGAACCACGATTCCATGGACCCGGCCCGGCGCGCCTTCTACCAGTACCACTCCACGATGATGGAGCCCTGGGACGGCCCGGCCTGCGTCACCTTCACCGACGGCACCCAGGTCGGCGCCGTGCTCGACCGCAACGGCCTGCGCCCCGGCCGCTACTGGGTCACCGACGACGGCCTGGTCGTCCTCGGCTCCGAGGTCGGCGTGCTCGACCTCGACCCGGCCAAGGTGGTCCGCAAGGGCCGTCTCCAGCCCGGCCGCATGTTCCTCGTGGACACCGCCGAGCACCGGATCATCGAGGACGACGAGATCAAGTCCCGGCTCGCCGCCGAGCACCCCTACGAGGAGTGGCTCGAGGCCGGCGAGATCGAGCTGTCCGACCTGCCCGAGCGTGAGCACATCGTGCACACCCACGCCTCGGTCACCCGCCGCCAGCAGACCTTCGGCTACACCGAGGAGGAGCTGCGCGTCCTCCTCGCGCCGATGGCCAAGACCGGCGCGGAGCCCATCGGGTCCATGGGCACCGACTCGCCGATCGCCGCGCTCAGCGAGCGCCCGCGGCTGCTGTTCGACTACTTCACGCAGCTGTTCGCGCAGGTCACCAACCCGCCGCTGGACGCCATCCGGGAGGAGCTGGTCACCTCCCTGCGCTCCTCGCTCGGCCCGCAGGGCAACCTGCTGGAGCCGACGGCCGCCGCGTGCCGCAGCGTCACGCTGCCCTTCCCGGTGATCGACAACGACGAGCTGGCCAAGCTCATCCACATCAACGCCGACGGCGACATGCCCGGCTTCAAGGCCGCGACCCTCTCCGGCCTGTACCGGGTGGCCGGCGGCGGCGAGGCCCTCGCCGCCCGCATCGACGACATCTGCGCCGAGGCCGACGCCGCCATCGAGAACGGCGCCCGCCTGATCGTCCTGTCCGACCGGCACTCCGACGCCGAGCACGCGCCGATCCCGTCGCTGCTGCTCACCGCGGCCGTCCACCACCACCTCATCCGCACCAAGCAGCGCACCCACGTGGGCCTGCTGGTCGAGGCCGGCGACGTCCGCGAGGTCCACCACGTCGCCCTGCTCATCGGCTACGGCGCCGCCGCGGTCAACCCCTACCTGGCCATGGAGTCCGTCGAGGACCTGGTCCGCGCGGGCACCTTCCTGCAGGCCGTCGACGGCGGGGCCGAGCAGGCCATCCGCAACCTCATCCACGCCCTCGGCAAGGGCGTCCTCAAGGTCATGTCCAAGATGGGCATCTCCACGGTCGCCTCCTACCGCGGCGCCCAGGTCTTCGAGGCCGTCGGTCTCGAGGAGTCCTTCGTCGAGAAGTACTTCAACGGCACCACCAGCAAGATCGGCGGCGTCGGCATCGACGTGATCGCCAAGGAGGTCGCCGCCCGCCACGCCAAGGCCTACCCGGCCTCCGGCATCGCACCGGCGCACCGTGCGCTGGACATCGGCGGCGAGTACCAGTGGCGCCGTGAGGGCGAGCCGCACCTGTTCGACCCGGAGACGGTCTTCCGCCTCCAGCACTCCACGCGCTCCGGCCGGTACGACATCTTCAAGAAGTACACGGAGCGCGTGAACGAGCAGTCCGAGCGGCTGATGACGCTGCGCGGTCTGTTCGGCTTCAAGTCCGGCCGGAAGCCCATTCCGGTGGAGGAGGTCGAGCCGGTCTCCGAGATCGTCAAGCGGTTCTCCACGGGCGCCATGTCGTACGGCTCCATCTCCCAGGAGGCGCACGAGACCCTCGCCATCGCCATGAACCAGCTGGGCGGCAAGTCCAACACCGGTGAGGGCGGCGAGGACCCGGAGCGCCTGTACGACCCGGCGCGCCGGTCGTCCATCAAGCAGGTCGCCTCCGGCCGCTTCGGCGTGACGTCCGAGTACCTGGTCAACTCCGACGACATCCAGATCAAGATGGCCCAGGGCGCCAAGCCCGGCGAGGGCGGCCAGCTGCCCGGCCACAAGGTCTACCCGTGGGTGGCGAAGACCCGGCACTCGACGCCGGGCGTGGGGCTCATCTCCCCGCCGCCGCACCACGACATCTACTCCATCGAGGACCTCGCCCAGCTGATCCACGACCTGAAGAACGCCAACCCCCAGGCGCGCATTCACGTCAAGCTGGTCTCCGAGGTCGGCGTCGGCACGGTCGCCGCCGGTGTGTCGAAGGCGCACGCGGACGTCGTGCTGATCTCCGGCCACGACGGCGGCACCGGCGCCTCCCCGCTGACGTCGCTGAAGCACGCCGGCGGTCCCTGGGAGCTCGGCCTCGCCGAGACCCAGCAGACCCTGCTGCTCAACGGCCTGCGCGACCGGATCGTCGTCCAGACCGACGGCCAGCTCAAGACCGGCCGTGACGTGGTCATCGCCGCGCTGCTGGGCGCCGAGGAGTTCGGTTTCGCGACCGCGCCGCTCGTCGTCTCCGGCTGCGTCATGATGCGCGTCTGCCACCTGGACACCTGCCCGGTCGGCATCGCCACCCAGAACCCGGTGCTGCGCGACCGGTTCTCCGGCAAGGCCGAGTACGTGGTGAACTTCTTCCGGTTCATCGCCGAGGAGGTCCGCGAGCTCCTCGCCGAGCTGGGCTTCCGGTCCATCGACGAGGCCGTCGGCCACGCCGAGGTGCTGGACGTGACCCGCGCGGTGAACCACTGGAAGGCGCAGGGCCTGGAGCTCGAGCCGCTGTTCCACGTGCCCGAGCTGCCCGAGGGCGCCGCCCGCCACCAGGTGGTCGCCCAGGACCACGGTCTGGAGAAGGCGCTCGACAACGAGCTGATCAAGCTCGCCGCCGACGCGCTTTCCGCCTCCGGAGCCGAGGACGCCCAGCCGGTGCGCGCCCAGGTCGCCATCCGCAACATCAACCGCACGGTCGGCACCATGCTCGGCCACGAGGTGACGAAGAAGTTCGGCGGTGCGGGCCTGCCCGACGACACCATCGACATCACCTTCACCGGCTCCGCCGGCCAGTCCTTCGGCGCCTTCCTCCCGCGCGGTGTCACGCTGCGCCTGGAGGGCGACGCCAACGACTACGTCGGCAAGGGCCTCTCCGGCGGCCGTATCGTCGTCCGCCCGGACCGCGGCGCCGACCACCTCGCCGAGTACAGCGTCATCGCGGGCAACACCCTCGCCTACGGCGCCACCGGCGGCGAGATGTTCCTGCGCGGCAAGGTCGGCGAGCGGTTCTGCGTGCGCAACTCCGGCGCGCTGGTCGTCTCCGAGGGCGTGGGCGACCACGGCTGCGAGTACATGACGGGCGGTCACGCGGTCGTCCTCGGCGAGACCGGGCGCAACTTCGCGGCCGGCATGTCCGGCGGCGTCGCCTACGTCGTCGACCTGGACCGGGACAACGTCAACGCCGGCAACCTCGCCTCCGTCGAGGCGCTGGACGACGCCGACAGGAAGTGGCTGCACGACGTGGTCCGCCGGCACCAGGAGGAGACGGGCTCCACCGTCGCCGAGAAGCTGCTCGCCGACTGGGACACGGCCGTGGAGCGCTTCAGCAAGATCATCCCCAGCACGTACAAGGCAGTGCTCGCCGCCAAGGACGCCGCCGAGCGAGCCGGTCTCTCCGAGACCGAGATCACCGAGAAGATGATGGAGGCGGCGATCAATGGCTGACCCGAAGGGCTTTCTGAACCACGGCCGCGAGGTCGCCGCGTCCCGTCCGGTGGAGGAGCGCAGGAAGGACTGGAACGAGGTCTACGTCCCCGGCTCCCTGCTGCCGATCATCAGCAAGCAGGCCAGCCGCTGCATGGACTGCGGCATCCCGTTCTGCCACAACGGCTGTCCCCTCGGGAACCTCATCCCCGAGTGGAACGACTACGCCTACCGCGAGGACTGGGGCGCGGCGAGCGACCGGCTGCACGCCACGAACAACTTCCCTGAGTTCACCGGGCGGCTGTGCCCCGCCCCGTGCGAGTCGGCGTGCGTGCTCGGCATCAACCAGCCGCCGGTCACCATCAAGAACGTCGAGGTCTCCATCATCGACAAGGCGTGGGAGACCGGTGACGTCGCGCCGCAGATCCCCGAGCGCCTGTCCGGCAAGACCGTCGCCGTCGTCGGCTCGGGCCCCGCGGGCCTGGCCGCCGCCCAGCAGCTGACCCGGGCCGGCCACACCGTCGCCGTCTACGAGCGCGCGGACCGCATCGGAGGCCTCCTCCGCTACGGCATCCCCGAGTTCAAGATGGAGAAGCGGCACATCAACCGCCGGATCGAGCAGATGCGCGCGGAGGGCACCAAGTTCCGCACCGGCGTCGAGATCGGCCGGGACATGCCGGCCACCGCGCTGCGCAAGCGGTACGACGCCGTGGTCCTCGCCGTCGGCGCGACCACCGCGCGTGACCTGCCGGTGCCCGGGCGCGAGCTCAAGGGCATCCACCAGGCCATGGAGTACCTGCCGCTGGCGAACAAGGTGCAGGAGGGCGACTACGTCTCCCCGCCGATCACCGCCGAGGGCAAGCACGTCGTCGTGATCGGCGGCGGCGACACCGGCGCCGACTGCGTGGGCACCGCCCACCGGCAGGGCGCCGCGTCCGTCACCCAGCTGGAGATCATGCCCCGCCCGAACGACGAGCGGGACCCGGTCGCCCAGCCCTGGCCGACGTTCCCCATGCTGTACAAGGTCACCAGCGCGCACGAGGAGGGCGGCGAGCGGATCTACTCCGTCTCCACGACCCACTTCGAGGGCGACGAGGACGGCAACGTCCAGTGGCTGCACATGACCGAGGTGGAGTTCGTCGACGGCAAGCTGACCCAGAAGCCGGGCACCGAGCGCAAGATCCCCGCGCAGCTGGTCACCCTCGCCATGGGCTTCACCGGCACCGACCGGGACAACGGCCTGGTCGAGCAGTTCGGCCTGGAGCTGGACGCGCGCGGCAACATCGCCCGCGACGACGACTTCCAGACCAACGTGCCCGGTGTGTTCGTCGCCGGTGACGCCGGCCGCGGCCAGTCGCTCATCGTGTGGGCGATCGCCGAGGGCCGCTCGGCCGCCCGCGGCTGCGACCGGTACCTGACCGGGGCGAGCGCCCTGCCCGCCCCGATCCGCCCGACGGACCGCGCCCTGGCGGTCTGACAACCCCCGAGAACGTGACGCACAACGGCGTGCGGAACACCGCGGCGCCTGCCCGCCAGTCCCCGACCGGACCGACTGGGCAGGCGCCGCAACATGTTCAGGACAGGGTGTAGGAGTCCCCGTACAGCTCCCAGGTGAGCGGGGTGTCCAGGTTCAGGTTCCCGGCCTGGAGGAACCGGCGCTGCGCGGTGTCGATCCGGGAGGTGTCGCGGTCCGGGTAGCGGGTGCGCATGGTCTCGCGGCGGACGTCGAGGAAGGCGTCCAGGTACGCCTTCTCCGAGCCGCCAGCCGCGGGCGTCTTCGCCTGCTCCAGGACGCGCTCGCGCAGGGCGTAGAAGCCGTTCTCGTCGGTGCCGGTGCCGTGGAAGACCATCGCGTCGAAGTACACGAACTGGCCCAGCGTGCCCAGGCCGTCCAGCTTGGCGAGGCGGACCGCCGGCTCGAAGTAGACGCGGTCGCGTTCCTCCTCCTGCGCGGCGCGGAACTCCGGCACCTGGGACTCCGCCTTCCACGCGTCGGTGAAGCCCGGGTCCAGCCCCTCGTGCGAGTCGGTGCCGTCGACCTCGCGCAGGGCGGGCAGATAGCGCGCCAGGCCGTTGCCGGGGCGGGCCTCGGTGTAGTGCTCCACCAGGGTGAGCAGGTCGTGGGTGCCGGTGCAGAAGCCGATGATGCCCGCGGTGTAGCCGCAGTCGTCGTCCCGGTCCTCGATGATCCCGTACGTGGAGCGCCAGTCCGTCGTGGAGTGTTCGGCGCTCGCCACCAGCTGGTGGGCCAGCTCCCGCTTGGCGGGGGCGGCGAGGCCCGGCGGCCGGGACGCGACGATCTCGTCGTCCTCGTCCCGCTGCCGCTCGTGCTCCTGTTCGGCGCGGTCCTTGACGTCGTCGCGGGAGGACTGGGCGCTGACCGAGGACGGGGCGGCGGGCGCGTCGGCGGCTCCCGACGGCAGGACGAAGTACACCGCCGTGGCGACCACCGGGACGCCCGCGAGGAAGAGCACACCGGCACGTTTCACTGGGGGATCCCTCCACCTGTCAGTTGCGACACCTTGGCCACCGCCAGCACGGCGAGCAGCACCACCAGCCCCGCGCACGCCCCGGCCTGCACCAGCCCGCGGCGCCCGTCGCGCGGCGCCCAGGCGAACGCGAGCGCCACCAGCGCGCCCGTCAGCAGCCCGCCCAGGTGGCCCTGCCACGAGGTGAAGTACGCGGAGACCACCAGCCACAGCAGCAGCCCGGTCATGTAGCGGTTCACCCCGCGCATGTCGGCGCCCACCCGCCGGGACACCACGTAGAAGGCGGCCCCCACCCCGAACAGCGCGCCGGACGCGCCGACCGTGGGGTCCGAAGGCGCGAGCAGCAGCACCAGCACCGAACCGCCCAGCGCGGACAGCACGTACAGGGCGACGTAGTGGACCCGGCCGAGCATCGGCTCGACCACCCGGCCCAGGTTCCACAGCATCGCCATGTTCATCAGCACGTGCAGGACGCCGAACGTCCCCTCCGTGGGCGGCAGATGCAGGAACGCGCCGGTCAGCAGCCGGTACCACTCGCCGCCCGCGACGCCCTCGGGGCTGAAGTCCGCGGGGTACGGCCGCGTCCACACGTAGTGGCCGCCGTCCGGGCCGAGCAGTCCCGCGCCCACCATCGCGAACCGGTCCACGACCTCCGGCCGGACCACCTCCGCCAGATACGCCAGCACGTTGAGGGCGATCAGCGCGTACGTCACCATGGGCACCGCGGAGACCCGGCCGCCCACCAGGGTGCGGGCCTGCCGCATCGACCGGGCGCCCTCCCGCACGCAGTCGGGGCACTGGTGGCCCACGGCCGCCTCGCGCATGCAGTCCGGGCAGATGTACCGCTCGCAGCGGACGCAGCGCACATGGCACTCCACCCGCGGATGGCGGTAGCAGGTGGTGACGGCGGACTCGGGCTCCACAGGCCGGCTCCTCGGCGGGGTCGGGACGGAAACGGCCGGCGGGGGACGGCGGCGCACACGACAGCGGCGAACAAAATAGCGAACACCCGAGAAGTGGGCGAATGCCGGGGTGAAATGCCGCCTTTGCGACGGCCGTTGGAGGTGGGACGCCGGAGCCGGACGTCAGGTGTCGCACTCCAGCACGGACCGGCACAGACCGCACCGCGCCCGCACCCGGCCCGCCACCGGCACCCGGATCCGCTGATGGCAGGTGGGACAGGGGAACGACACCCGCAGCGGGCCGTGCCCGTCCGCCGAGAACCGGTACCCCGTCTCCCGCCCCGCCTCCGGCGCCCGCGCGTGCCCGGGCGCGTGCCCCTGCGCGTGCCGCCGGTCCCGCGCGTACCGGCGCCGCCCGGCCCACCCCGCCGCACGCAGCGGCGGCTGCTCCGCGTCCCGCCGCGCCAGCGCCAGCCCTTCCCGGTACGCCGTGTACGCCTGCGGACTGGTGAACCACACCGACGGGTCCTCACCGAACAGCAGCGCCCGCTTCGCCAGCACGTACCCGAACTCCTCCGGCGTGAGGTACCCGAGCTTCTGCGACGACGCCCCGTCCTCCCGGAACGCGTCCAGCAGCAGCCACCCCGCGCCCAGGTACGTCGCCGTGGTGTCGGTGAGGATCTCGTTGTCCCGCGTCGACGGGAACGACAGCCCCAGCCGGTGCAGGTACACGTGCGCCACCTCGTGCGCCAGCGCCGCCCCGATGTCCCGCCGATGGTCACGGAACCGGTCGTTCAGCTCGACGAAGTACTCCGGGCCCGCCGCCAGTTCCACGTTCGCCGCATGCGTCATCTCACGGAACCCGACGATCAGCCGCGCGTCCGGCAGCCGGTAGTGCGCCACCATCTCGCGCGCCACCCGCTGCGCCCCCAGATGCAGGTCGTCCACGTCCGCGAACGCCACGTCGGCCGGCGCCACGCTCACCGAGAAGGTCCGCACCGTGTCGTACGACAGCCGCCGGTACAGGGCCGTGACCGACTCCCGCACCGTCCGCAGATGCGGATAACCGTGCTCCACCGGTCCGCCGTTCGCCACGTCGCACCCCCGCCGCGCCTGGACACCGTCCACTGTACGGTCCGTGCCGCCGCGGGCGCCCGCCCCGCCGTAGGCTGAACCGCCATGACCACCAGCAACGCCGCCGGGCCCGACCCCGCGGTCCTCGACGAACTGACCCGTCTGCGCGACAGCATCGACAACATCGACGCGGCCGTCGTCCACATGCTCGCCGAGCGCTTCAAGTGCACCCAGCAGGTGGGCCGGCTGAAGGCCGAGCACCGGCTGCCGCCCGCCGACCCGGGGCGCGAGGCCCGCCAGATCGCCCGGCTGCGGGCCCTCGCCGAGAGCGCCAAGCTCGACCCGGCCTTCGCGGAGAAGTTCCTGACGTTCATCATCGCCGAGGTGATCCGCCACCACGAACGGATCGCGGACGACGCCGCCAACGGCACGGTCTGAGCGGAGAGGTGGGCGGCCCGGGACGCGGCGGGGAGTGACAGGACGGCCCGCACGGTGCATGCTCGCTGTGCACGCCGTGTCGGCCGCCGAGCACCGTCCGTCAGCACCCGGGTGCCGCGCCCGGCCCCTGACGAGGAAGGACGTGCGCCATGCCGCCCACCGCCCGCATCCTCCTCGTCGACGACCACGAGGACACGCTCTACGCCCTGGAGAGCGCCCTGGCCCCGCTCGGACAGCCGCTGGGCCGGGCCACCAGCGGCGACGAAGCGCTCAAACAGCTGCTGCGCGGCAACGTCGGCGTGCTCCTGCTCGACGCCCACATGCCCGGCACCGGCGGACTCGACGTGGTGCGCTGGATGCGCCGCCTGGAGCAGACCCGGCACATACCCGTCGTCCTGCTCACCGGCTTCGCCCGCGACCACCGGCTCGGCGCCGCCGCCTACCGCCTCGGCGTCGCCGACCTCGTCACCACCCCCGTCGACCCCTGGGCGCTGCGCACCAAGGTGCGCCACCTCTACGACACCCACCAGCGCGGGCTCGCCCTGGAGGCCGAGGTGCGCGCCCTGCGCGCCCGGCTCGACGCGGCCGGCGCCCCCGCCGCACGCCCCGCGCCGCCCCCGCCGCACGCGCACGTGCCTCCCGCACACCCCCCGGGGGCGCACACCGCGGAGCTCGGCGGGGACCGGACATAGGCCGCGTACCCCATCCTCCTCTGTGCCGGGCAGGAACCATCAGGCAGCATGGCGTTCATGTCCGTACTGACGCGCGACGAAGCGCAGAACCGAGCACAGCTCATCGACGTCCACCGCTACACGATCGCCCTGGACCTGACCGCCGGGGACGAGACGTTCGACTCCCGCACCCTCATCAGGTTCGGCGCCCGCGCGGACGCGGACACCTTCGTCGAGATCAAGCCCGCCGAGCTGCGCTCCGTCACCCTCGACGGACAGCCCCTGGACCCCGCCCTCCTCGACGACGGGCGGCTCCCCCTGAAGAACCTCACCGCCGGCGAGCACGAGCTGCTGGTCGACGCGCGCATGCGCTACTCCCGCACCGGCGAGGGCATGCACCGCTTCACCGACCCCACCGACGGCGAGACCTACGTCTACACCCAGCTGTTCCTCGACGACGTGCAGCGCGTCTTCGCCGCCTTCGACCAGCCCGACCTCAAGGCCGTCTTCGAGCTCACCGTCACCGCGCCCGAGCACTGGACGGTCCTCGCCAACGGCGTCACCGAGCACACCGGCGGCGGCGTGTGGAAGGCCGCGCCCACCCCGCCCGTCTCCACCTACCTGGTCGCCGTCGCCGCGGGCCCCTGGCACTCCGTGCGCACCGAGCACCGCGGACTGCCCTTCGGCCTGCACTGCCGGCGCTCCCTCGCCCCGCACCTCGAGGCCGACGCCGAGGAACTGCTCGACATCACCCGCGCCTGCTTCGACCGCTACCACGAGAAGTTCGAGGAGCCCTACCCCTTCGACTCCTACGACCAGGCCTTCGTGCCCGAGTTCAACGCGGGCGCCATGGAGAACCCGGGGCTGGTCACCTTCCGCGACGAGTTCGTCTACCGCTCCGCCGTCACCGACACCGAGCGGCAGCGGCGCGCCATGGTCGTCGCCCACGAGATGGCCCACATGTGGTTCGGCGACCTCGTCACCCTGCGCTGGTGGGACGACATCTGGCTGAACGAGTCCTTCGCCGAGTACATGGGCTACCAGACCCTCAACGAGGTCACCCCCGCGAAGCCCGGCGCACAGCCGCCCCGCTGGCGCGGCGACGGCACCTGGACCGACTTCGGCGTCTCCCGCAAGACCTGGGGCTACGACGCCGACCAGCGGCCCTCCACCCACCCCGTCGCCCCCGAGCACGTCGAGGACACCGCCTCCGCGCTGCTCAACTTCGACGGCATCTCCTACGCCAAGGGCGCCTCCGCCCTGCGCCAGCTCGTCGCCTGGCTCGGCGAGAAGGACTTCCTCGCCGGCATCAACACCCACTTCGAGCGGTACCGCTTCGGCAACGCCGGCCTCGCCGAGTTCATCGACTCCCTGGCCTCCGCCACCGAACGCGACGTGCACGCCTGGGCCGACGCCTGGCTGCGCACCAGCGGCGTCGACACCCTCACCGCCACCGTCGACGCGGTGCCCGGCCGGTGGACCCTCACCCTGGACCGCGAGGGCAGCCGCCCGCACCGGGTGACCGTCGGCGTCTACGACCGCGACCTCAGCGACGGACGCACCCTCACCCTGCGCGAGCGCTACGAGGCCGACGTGCCGCACACCGACGCCCCCGAGCCGCGCCCCGGCACCCGCCCCGCCCTGGTCGTCCCCAACGACCTGGACCTGACCTACGCCAAGATCCGCCTCGACGAGACCTCCCTGGAGACCGTCCTGCGCGGCCTGTCGGGCATCCCCGACGCGCTGACCCGCGCCGTCGTCTGGAACAGCCTGCGCGACATGGTCCGCGACGGGGACCTCGCCCCCTCCGACTTCCTCGAGACCGCCGCCGCCCACCTGCCCGAGGAGACCGACGTCGCCCTGGTCCAGGGCGTCCTCGCCTTCGCCTCCGGGGAGGTCGCCGACCACTACCTCGCCCCCGACCGGCGGCCCGCCGCCCTCGCCACCCTCACCGACCTGTGCCGCGCCCTCATCCGCCGCACCGAGGACGGCGACCACCCGGGCCTGCGCCTGGTCGCGGTGCGCCACTGCATCGACGCCGCGGGACGCCCCGAGACCATCGCCGCCTGGCTCGCCGACGGCACCGTCCCCGGCGGCCCCGAACTCGACCCGGAACTGCGCTGGCGGATCCTCGCCCGGCTCGCCGTGCTGGGCGCGGTCGACGAGAGCGCCGTCGCCGAGGAACTGCGCCGCGACCCCAGCGCCGCCGGCCAGGAGGGCGCCGCCCGCTGCCGGGCCGCCCTGCCCGACCCGGACGCCAAGGCCCGCGCCTGGGACGCCATGTTCGGCTCCGACGACCTGTCCAACTACCTGTTCACCGCCACCGCCCAGGGCTTCTGGCAGCCCGAGCAGGCCGACCTCGTCCGCCCCTACGTGGCGCGCTACTTCAAGGACGCCGTGGCCGTCGCCGCCCGCCGCGGCCCCGCCATCGCCACGGCCGCCGGCCGCTGGGCGTTCCCCGCCCACGCCGTCGACGCCGAGACCCTGAGGCTCGGCGAGAAGACCCTGCGCAAGGCCGACCCCGTGCCTGCCCTGCGCCGCCAGTTCACCGACCGCCTCGACGACCTGGCCCGCGCCCTGCGCGTCCAGGAGGCCTGAGACCGGGCGCGGAGACGGCCCGGGGAACGGCGCCGGAAACGCGCGGGGGCGCCGCCGGACGGACCCGGCGGCGCCCCCGGCGGGCACCCGTGTGCGGGACGGTCAGAACACCGGCGTGCCGTCCCGGGTCAGCCGCCAGTCCTCCGACGCGAAGTCCTTCGGGTCCAGCACGCCCTTGGCCGTCGCCCACTCCGCGATCCGGGTGCGGATCTCCGTCGACTCCGCCCACAGCTCCGGCGCCGACGCCACGTGCGGGAACGCCCCGCCGCCGTTGGCCCGGTAGTTGTTCACCGCGAACACGAACCGCTGCGCGTCGTCCACCGGAGCGCCGTCGAACGTCAGGTTCCTGATCCGCGACCCGGCCGGCTGGGCGATGTCGATGTCGTACCGCACGCCCGAGACGTAGTCGTAGTTGTAGTCCGGGCGGCCGTTCGCGTTCGTCAGCGTGTCGACGTCCACCGGCGCGCCGGCCGCGGTCCGGTTGAAGTACTCCGCCGAGTACTCCAGGTACGCCCGCACCTGGGCGCCCGTCATCAGCTTCGCCACCAGCGTGTTGTCGTACACGTAGAGGCTCGACAGGTCCCGGATGGTCACGTCGCCCGCCGGGATCTCGCTGGTCCGGGAGAACGGCGAGGCCTGCGACAGCACCGGCAGCGCGGCGTGCTCCGTGCCCGCCAGCGCCTCCCGGACCACGTCCTCCTGCACCTTGCTGATCAGGTCGATGATCGGCGCGTCCTTGTACCGCGCCTCCACCGTCGTCAGGGTTTCGGTCGCCGTCCCCACCACCTGGTTGACGTACGCCACCACCTGCGCGTGCTCGTCGCCCAGCAGCCGGGTGATCCGCGGGTCGTCCTCCACCGATGCCGCGTCCCGCAGCGACGCCTTGACGGACTCCACCTGCCAGCGGCCCCGCTCGAAGGTCAGCTCGACGTCGAACAGCGTCAGCCGCTCGGCGTAGCACAGCGGCTCCGACAGCACGACCTCCCGGCCGGTCTTCTCGTTGGTCACCCGCAGCTCCGCGATCTCCGCGTGCGCGTGGCCGACCAGGATGGCGTCGATGCCCGGCACCTGCCGCGCCACGTTCGCCGCCGCGTTCTCCACGTGCGGCAGCTGGTCACCGTACGAGGACGTGCCCGAGGTGCCCGAGTGGGCCGACACCACCACGACGTCCGCGCCCATCGAACGCAGCTTCGGCACCCACTTCGCCGCCTGCTCCTCCAGGCCCGGGAACGTGAGCCTGCCCTGCACGTAGGCCTTGTCCCAGATCGCGATGCCCGGGTTGGTCAGCCCCAGCACCGCCACCTTCACCGGCGGCGCGCCCTTCACGCGGAACGTCTTGATGAAGTACGGCGGGAAGGCGGGCCTCAGCGTCTTCGCGTCCAGCGCGTTGGCGCCCAGCAGCGGGAAGTCGCACTGCTCCTCGAACTTCCGCAGCGTCTCGATGCCGTAGTTGAACTCGTGGTTGCCGAGCGCCACCGCGTCGTACCCGATGGCGTTCATCGCCTGCGCCATCGGGTGCACCGGGCCGCCCTCGGCGGTGATCGGGTCCACCTTGGCGTAGTAGTACGTCAGCGGGGTGCCCTGGATGGTGTCGCCCGCGTCCAGCAGCAGGGTGTTCTCCCGGCCGCGCTCGGCGCGGATCCGGTTCACCAGGGTGGACACGCGGGCCAGGCCCTGCGCGTTGCCGGCCGGGTCCTGGTACTCGGCGTCCTTGTAGTAGTCCCAGTTGAAGACGTGACCGTGCAGGTCCGTCGTGCCCATCACGGTCAGTGCGTACCGCTTCACCGGCTTCTTCCCCCGTCCCGCGGTCGGGGCGGCCTCGGCCGCCGGGACGGCCACCGTACCCGCCAGCGCCACCCCCGCCCCCGTGACGGCGGACTTCTTCAGGAACTTCCGGCGGTCCAACGGCATGTCAGGCTCTCCTCGTACGACGACGGCGCACAACGCGCGTAGATTCGCGCGACGATTCTGACCTGAACACGTCGACCTGGAACAGTCCTGTCAGGTTGCGATCCGGTGACCGCCTCCCGTCCCGCTCGTCCGAGCGGTGTGGTGCACAATTCAACGCTTGTCAATACCCCTTCACTCGCGCGCCGTTGACTCGTCACGCGCCGCCAGATCGCTACCCGCCGGTAAGCCCTAGGGTCGAACCATGCGCCGAGCGAAAATCGTCTGCACCCTGGGTCCCGCGACGGACTCGTACGACCAGATCAAGGCCCTGGTCGACGCCGGAATGGACGTGGCCCGCTTCAACCTCAGCCACGGCGAGCACGCCGAGCACGAGGAGCGGTACCGAAGGGTGCGCAAGGCCGCCGACGAGACCGGCCGCAGCGTGGGACTCCTCGCCGACCTTCAAGGCCCGAAAATCCGCCTGGGCCGCTTCGCCGAGGGCCCCGTACTCCTCGAACGCGGCGACCCCTTCACCATCAGCGTCGAGGACGGCGTCGAGGGCGACCGCCACATGTGCGGCACCACCCACGCCGGCCTCGCCGAGGACGTCACCCCGGGCGAGCGCGTCCTCGTCGACGACGGCCGCGTCACCCTCGAGGTCACCGCGGTCGACGGCCCCCGCGTCCGCACCACCGTCGTCGAGGGCGGGGTGATCTCCGACCACAAGGGCCTCAACCTCCCCGGCGTCGCCGTCTCCGTGCCCGCCCTCTCCAAGAAGGACGAGGACGACCTGCGCTGGGCGCTGCGCACCGGCTTCGACGTCGTCGCCCTCTCCTTCGTCCGCAGCGGACGCGACATCAAGGACGTCCACCGCATCATGGACGAGGAGGGCCGCCGGCTCCCCGTCATCGCCAAGATCGAGAAGCCCCAGGCCGTCGAGGCCCTCGACGAGATCGTCGCCGCCTTCGACGGCATCATGGTGGCGCGCGGCGACCTGGGCGTCGAGATGCCGCTGGAGCAGGTGCCCATCGTCCAGAAGCGCGCCGTCAAGCTGGCCCGGCGCAACGCCAAGCCGGTCATCGTCGCCACCCAGATGCTCGACTCGATGATCGACAACGCCCGGCCCACCCGCGCCGAGGCGTCCGACGTCGCCAACGCCGTCATCGACGGCACCGACGCCGTGATGCTCTCCGGCGAGACCAGCGTCGGCAAGCACGCCGTGGAGACCGTGCGCACCATGGCCCGCATCGTCGAGGCCGCCGAGGAGGACATCCTCGCCCGCGGACTGCCCCCGCTGACCGAGCGCAACAAGCCCCGCACCCAGGGCGGCGCCGTGGCCCGCGCCGCCGCGGAGATGGGCGACTTCCTCGGCGCCCGCTTCCTGGTCGCCTTCACCCAGTCGGGCGACACCGCCCGCCGGCTCTCCCGCTACCGCTCGCCGATCCCGCTGCTCGCCTTCACCCCGGACCCGGCCACCCGCTCCCAGCTCAGCCTCACCTGGGGCGTGGAGACCTTCCTGGGGCCGCACGTGGAGTCCACCGACGCGATGGTCGACCAGGTCGACGAGCTGCTGCTGCGGTACGCGCGCTGCGCGAAGGGCGACACGGTCGTGATCACCGCCGGCTCCCCGCCCGGGGTCTCCGGCTCCACCAACCTGGTCCGCGTCCACCACATCGGCGAGGACGACAGTCCCCGGTAGCGTGGCCGGCCGGACGATACGCGAAGAAGCGGATGTTCACCGGAAAGGTGGACATCCGCTGGCAAATGGTGACCTTGGATTCTGAGGAAAAGTACCCCGGGTCGGATTCGAACCGACGCTGGATGGTGTTTGAGACCATTGCCTCTACCGCTGGGCTACCGGGGCGCCCTGCAAAACGAAGGTCGACGGTCACCCGCCGTGCCCCCACCTTACCGCAGCTGGGTACGCTCTTGTCAGCAGTACCGGCCTGCCTCGCAGCAAGGAGCCCACGTTGAGCGCCCCCGAGTCGCCCCAGCCCGCAGACGTGCCCGACGACACGTCGCACGTGCCGCCGATGACGACCCGCGTCGTCATCGCCGAGGACGAGGCACTGATCCGGCTCGATCTCAAAGAGATGCTGGAGGAGGAGGGCTACACGGTCGTCGGCGAGGCCGGCGACGGTGAGCGGGCCGTCGAGCTGGCCCGCGAGCACCGCCCCGACCTGGTGATCCTCGACGTGAAGATGCCCAAGCTGGACGGCATCTCGGCGGCCGAGAAGATCGCCGAGGAGTCCATCGCCCCGGTGCTGATGCTGACCGCCTTCTCGCAGCGCGACCTGGTCGAGCGGGCCCGTGACGCGGGCGCCATGGCGTACCTGGTCAAGCCGTTCAGCAAGAGCGACGTGGTGCCCGCGATCGAGATGGCGGTCTCGCGGTTCACGGAGCTGAAGGAGCTGGAGCGCGAGGTCGCCGACCTCAGCCAGCGCCTGGAGACGCGCAAGCTGGTGGACCGCGCCAAGTCGGTGCTCCAGACCCAGTACGGGCTGAGCGAGCCGGCCGCGTTCCGCTGGATCCAGAAGACCTCGATGGACCGGCGCATGTCGATGCAGCAGGTCGCGCAGGCGGTCATCGACGACGCCGAGGAGAAAAAGGCCGCGAAGGGCGACTGACCGGTCTCCTCGATCAACGACGAAGGCCCGCACCCCGTCCGACGGGGTGCGGGCCTTCCGCCTGCCGACCGGGCCCGCCGGTCAGTCCTCCGCTCAGTCCTCGCCGAGGTAGGCCTTGCGGACCGACTCGTCGTGGAGCAGGTCGCGGCCGGTGCCGGAGAGGACGATGTTGCCGACCTCCATCACATGGCCGTGGTCGGCCAGCGACAGGGCCGCCTGGGCGTTCTGCTCGACGAGCAGGATGGTGGTGCCCTGCGACTTCAGCTCGGCGATGGTCGCCATGATCTTCTGCATCATGATCGGCGACAGACCCATGGAGGGCTCGTCGAGCATCAGCAGCTGCGGCCGGGACATCAGGGCCCTGCCCATGGCGAGCATCTGCTGCTCACCGCCGGAGAGGGTGCCGGCGGCCTGCTTGCGGCGTTCCCCGAGGATGGGGAAGAGGTCGTAGGCGCGCCGGATGTCCTGCTCGATGCCCTGCTTGTCGCTGCGCAGGAAGGCGCCGAGGCGCAGGTTGTCCTCGATCGTCATGCGCGGGAAGATGTGCCGCCCCTCGGGGGAGTGCGCGAGCCCCAGCGAGACGATCTTGTGGGCGGGGACCTTCTTCAGCGACTTCCCGTTGAACTTGATCTGGCCGCCGACCGGCTTGAGCAGCCCGGAGAGCGTGCGCAGGGTGGTGGTCTTGCCGGCGCCGTTGGTGCCGATCAGGGTGACCACTTCGCCGGCGTCGACGCTGAACGAGATGCCCTTGACGGCCTGGATCTTGCCGTAGGCGACTTTCAGGTCCTCGACCTCGAGGAGTGCGGTCATCGGTCGTTCTCCTTGCCGGGCGCGGCGTCCTTGGTGGCCTCGGCCTCCGTCTGCGCCTGTGCTTCGTCCGCGGGTGCGTCGGCCGCGGGGGCGCCGGCGTCCGCTTCGGGGGTCCCGTCGGCCGTCTCCTCGGCCGTTTCCTCGGCGGCGGGCGCCGGGGCGCCGGCCGCCTTCGCGGGCGACTCGGGGCGGCCCGCCGCCTCGGCCGCCGCTTCGGCGGCCTCGACCTCGGCGACCTCGGCGGCCCCGGGGTCGTCGGCCAGCGGCTCGCCGATGTACGCGGCGATGACCCGCTCGTCGCCCTGGACGGTGGCCGGGTCGCCCTCGATCAGCTTCTGGCCCTGGACGAGGACGGCGACCCGGTCGCACAGGTTGAAGATGAACCGCATGTCGTGCTCGATGACGAGGACCGCGGTGCCCTTGTCGCGGATGGCGAAGATGAGCTCCTCCGCCGCCCGCGTCTCCTGCGGGTTCATGCCCGCGGTGGGCTCGTCGAGGAGCAGCAGCCCCGGCTCGCTGGCGAGCGCGCGGGCGATCTCCAGCTTGCGCTGCTCGCCGTAGGGGAGGTTGCGGGCGAGCTGCTCGGCCTTCTCGGCGAGGCCGACGAACTCCAGCAGCTCCATGGCACGGGCGCGGGAGGCGGCCTCGGCCTTGTGGAAGCCGGGCCCGCGCAGGACGGCCGACCAGAAGCCCTCCTTGGTGCGGGTGTGGCGGCCGACGAGCACGTTCTCCAGGACCGTCATGTTGGCGAACAGCCGGATGTTCTGGAACGTACGGGCGATGCCGGCCGCGGTCACCTTGAAGGACTTGGGCGGCAGGACCTTGTCCTTGTAGCGCACCTCGCCCTCGGTCGGGATGTAGAGACCCGTGAGGCAGTTGAAGAAGGTGGTCTTGCCGGCGCCGTTGGGGCCGATCAGACCGACGATCTCGCCGCTGCGCACGGTGAGGTCGACGTCCCGGACGGCGGTGAGGCCGCCGAACCGCATGGTGACGCCGCGCGCGTCGAGGACGACGGTGCCGGGGGCGGGCGCGCCCGCGGCGGTGTCCTTGGTGGTGGTGTCGGTGGTCATGGTGGTCAGGCCCCCGTCTTGCTCAGGACTGTGGGCGCGTCGGCCTCTTCGTGGAACTCCAGCTGGCGGCGCCGGTTGGGGATGAGGCCCTCGGGACGGAAGCGCATCAGCAGCACGAGCGCGAGTCCGAACGCGAGGAGCTGGTAGTCGCCCAGGAACTGGAGCTTGTTGGGGATCAGGAAGAGCAGCGCCGCACCGATGAGGGGTCCGGCGATGGTGCCCATGCCGCCGAGCACGACCGCGGCCAGCAGGAAGGCGGAGTTGGGCGGGGTGGTGCCGGCGAACAGGTACTGCTCGGGGGTCACGGTGTAGGTGACGTGCGCCTGCACCGTGCCGGCGAGACCGGCCAGGGTGGCGCCCACGGCGAAGGCGATGAGCTTCACCCGGAAGCCGTTGATGCCCATGGCGAGCGCGGCGGTCTCGTCCTCACGGATGGCGACCCAGGCGCGGCCGATGCGGGAGTCGCCGCTGCGCCGGAAGACGAGGACGACCACGGCCGTGATGAGCAGCATCAGGAAGAAGTAGTTCGCGAACCGGCCGATGGTGAAGCCGGCGATGTCGTGCGCCACACCCAGGTCGAAGCCGAGGATGTTCAGGTCCGGGATGGACGCGATGCCGTTCGAGCCGTTGGTGAGGTCCGGGCCGGAGGTGCCGTCGGTGTTGTTCACGGCGATACGGAAGATCTCACCGAAGCCGAGGGTCACGATGGCCAGGTAGTCGCCGCGCAGCCGCAGGGTCGGGGCGCCGATCAGCACACCGAAGACCAGCGAGGCGAGCGCGCCGACGAGGACGGCGGCCCAGAAGGGGAAGTGCACGCCGAACGGCGAGCTGGGCGAGCCGGAGACGAGCGCGGCCGCGTAGGCGCCGACACCGAGGAAGGCGACGTAGCCGAGGTCGAGCAGACCGGCGAGGCCGACGACGATGTTCAGGCCCAGGGCGACGGTGGCGAAGATCAGGATGTAGACGCCGAGGGTGGCGTACTGGTCGTCGGTCTGGGTGAAGGGGAACAGCGCCGCCGCGACGAACGCGCCGCACACGGTGATGTTCTGGTGGCGCGCGCTGATCTGGGAGGCGTGGGCGATCAGGCCCGAACGGTTCAGCGCGCCGAAGCCGAAGCCGGCGGTGATCAGGAAGCCGACGAACTGCTCGTCGTACTCGGTGCCGATGCCGTAGGTGAAGACGACCAGGGCGATCGCCAGGACGGCGACGATGACGAGGATCTCGGCGTACGACGGCAGCGTGCGCACCGGGCGCGGGGAGCCGGAGGCGAAGGCCGCGCGCAGCACCGCCATGGCGTGCCCGGCGTCGTGCGTGAACTGCTCCCAGCCGCCCGCCTCGGGGTCGATCGGGTCGGGCTCGGGCCGCTCGAAGGGGAGGGCGAGGGCGCCGAGGAGGGCGATCAGCGTGGCGGCGGCGACGACGTAGCCGCCGGGCTCCAGGTTGACGACCCCGCCGAGCTCGACGCTGATCGATATGACGGTGTACCAGGCGGTGGCGAAGGTGCCGAGCACGGCGTACTTCACGGCCGCGTCGGCGCCGGCCGGGGTGAGCCAGCCCAGTCCCTTGACGCCGTAGGAGGCGAGGCAGAACAGGGTGGCGAGGGCGCCGCCGACGAGGACGAGCACCTGGAGGCCGCCCGGGTAGCCGTAGACAGTGAGGTCGCCGGGGTAGGCGGCCGTCCAGGTCCAGGCGAGGAAGGTGGAGACGACGGCGAGGACGCTGCCGCCGGTGGCGAGGGCCCGCGCGAGGTCGGCGGGGATGCCGATGAGCCCGGAGGGGGCGTTCGGGCCGGATGCGGCCACGGTCTTGGCTGCTGTGGTCTGAGTGGTCATCGGTGTCACGCCCTGTCCGCGACGCGCTCGCCGAGCAGGCCCTGCGGCCGGAACAGGAGCACGAGGATGAGGAGGATGAAGGCCCAGACCTCGGCCCAGGACTGGCTGCCGAACTGGTCCAGGCCGGGGATGTCCGCGATGTAGGCGGTGGCCAGGGTCTCGACGACGCCGAGGACCACACCGCCGATCATGGCCCCGTAGATGTTGCCGATGCCACCGAGCACTGCCGCGGTGAAGGCCTTGAGGCCGAGGATGAAGCCCATCTTGAAGTCGATCTGGCCGTACTTCAGACCGCTGGCGACGCCGCCGACGGCGGCGAAGACGGCGCCGAGGGCGAACGCGATCACGATGATGCGGTCGGTGTTGACGCCCATCAGCTTCGCGGTGTCCGGGTCCTGCGCGGTGGCCTGCATGCCGCGGCCGGTGCGGGTCTTCATCACGAAGTAGGCCAGGAAGGCCATGCTGATGGGGGCGGCGACGATCAGGAAGATGTCGCCGGTCTGGATGGTGGCGCCGCCGATGGAGAAGGGGCCGCCCTCGATCTGCGGGAAGGCCAGCTTGGACTTCGCCTCCGGGTAGAAGGCCCAGATGGCCTGCTGGAGCGCGAGGGAGAGGCCGATGGCGGTGATCAGCGGGGCCAGACGGGGCGCGCCGCGCAGCGGGCGGTAGGCGAAGCGTTCCGCTCCGATGGCGACCAGCACCGAGGCGATCATGGCGCCGATCAGCATGAGCGGCAGCGCGATCCACATGGAGGTGCCGTCCGGCAAGATGTACAGATGCACGGTGATGGCGCCGAAGGCGCCGACCATGAAGATCTCGCCGTGGGCGAAGTTGATGAGCTGGACAATGCCGTAGACCATTGTGTAGCCGATGGCGACCAGGCCGTACATGGATCCCAGTAGCAGGCCGTTGACCAGCTGCTGCGGCAGTTCGTTCACCGCATGTCCTCCGAGACTTTCGGAACGTTCGACGGATGGGCCGGAAGCGAGTCCGCGCGGAGCGCCAGTGGAACAGCGCCCCGCGCGGCTCGGATGAGTGGTGCGGCGGAGATCAGCCGGTGAAGGTGCCCGACTTCACGGTGGCCCAGTCGCCGCCCTTGACGGTGTAGACGGTGAGCTGCTTGTTGGTCGCGTCACCGAACTCGTCGAAGGAGACCTTGCCGGTCACACCGTCGAAGGAGACGTTCTGCATGGCGTCGACGACCTTGGCGCGGGCGTCGTCGGGCAGCTTGCCGTCGTTGTCCTCGACGACCTTCTTGACGGCCTCGATGATGGCCCAGGCGGAGTCGTAGGAGTAGCCGCCGTACGCCTCGTAGGCCTCCTTGTAGCCCTCGGCCTTGTAGTTCGCGACGAACTCCTTGGCGGACGGCAGCGCCTCGACGGGCGCGCCGACGGAGGTGGCGAGGTCGCCGGCGCCGGCCGCGCCGGACAGCTTGATGAAGTCGGCGCTGTAGATGCCGTCACCGCCGACCAGCGGGATCTTCGCGCCCGCTTCCTTGATCTGCTTGCTCAGCGGACCGGCCTGCGGGTACTCACCGCCGTAGTAGACGACGTCGGCGCCGGAGTTCTTCACCTTGGTGGCGACGGCGCTGAAGTCCTTGCTCTCCGGGTTGATGTGCTCGGTGCCCACGACCTGGCCGCCGAGCTCCTTGAACTCCGCGGTGAAGGTGGCGGCCAGACCGGCGCCGTAGGTCTTCTTGTCGTCGATGACGAAGACCTTCTTCTTCTTGGCCTCGTTGAAGACGTACTGCGCGGCGAACGGGCCCTGGATGGCGTCCGTGGTCGCGGTGCGGAAGTACGACTTGTACGGCCGCTCCTTCTTGGTCTGCCAGTTCACGCCCTGGGTGAGGGCGGGGTTGGTGTTCGCCGGGGAGACCTCGACCAGCTTGGCCGTGTCGAAGACCTTCTGCATGGCCTCGCCGACGGAGGAGTTCAGCGGGCCGACGACGCCGAGCACGTCCTTGTTGGCGACGAGCTTGGTGGCGTTCTGCTGGCCGACGGAGGCCTGGCCCTGGTCGTCGAGCGCCTCGATCTTGAAGGTGACGCCCTCGACGTACTTCTCCTTGTTGGCGATCTTCGTGGCGAGGTCCACGGAGTTCTTGATGCCCAGGCCGAGCGCGGAGAGGTCGCCGGTCAGCGGCGCGTCGACGCCGATGACGACGGTGGTGTCACCGTTGCCCGAGTCCGAGCCGCCGCCGTTGTCGTCGCGTGAGCCGCAGGCGGTGAGGGTGAGTGCACCCGCCGCCAGGGCGGCGGTGATGGCGATGAGCGAACGTTGACGCACGATCCAGTCCTTTCCCCTGACAGCCGCTTCCCGGTGGAAACGGCCGAGTCGAGCGCTGGGCCGAGTGAGAATCAGGCGGCGCGGTGACTGGCCGTGACTCTAAGCGTGTGTGGGATATGCGGAGGAGACTCTGGCCAAGGCTGTGACTCTCTTGTTATGACACGACGTATTGCAGAGCGGTACTGAGTGGGGGGAAGAGCAGAATTCCCGCCGTTTTGCCCTGTCCACATGCTGAGAAACCGCAGGACCCGGCAGGGGTGGTTCAGGTGTATCAGGCGTTTTGCTGATTACCGTTTTTCGTAGCCGCAGGCTACCTCCAGGGCCGTGGACAGGTCCCTTGCGTACCGGGCGCCGAGGATGTAGCTGTGCGCCTCCTTTGCGCGCGTGTTACGCAGTGTTACGTCCAGGAAAGGGAGTCCGGCGTTCCGTGGCACTTTTCCGCATTCCGCCACCCGGACGGTCACGGTGATCTTGCGGGACGCCCCACCTTTCACCCGTAAAGGAGTCGCGGGCGTGGAGGTCAGGGACAGGCCGGCGTAGGGCTGGGAAATGTCCAGGACGGTCACCGGAGCGTCGGATTCCGTAAGCGCTTGTATAGTGAATTCAATTTCGGGCGAAGTCGTCCCCGCCCCTCTGACCTGCATGTACAGATACCGGAAGGACGTCGTCTGGCTCGGGAAACGGGGTTCGGGCGGCGGCTCGGGTCGCGGGCGCGTGAGGTGGAGGAGCGTCCCGGTCACGAGGACGGCCACGGCGACGAACGCGGTCGCCGCGGCTGCCCGCTGACGGTGCGACAGGCGTGGCCGAGGCGCGTGGGCCGGGCGCGGGGTGGTGGGGGGCGGTTCCAACGGGCGTGTGTCGCCGTCCGGTTCGACGGGGCCGATCCCGCTCATCGCCACGGCCCCTCGGTGGGCCGGCCGTCGCGGTACCGGGCGGCGCATCTCTCGCGGGCCTGACGCTCCATCAACGCGCCCACGGTGTCCGGGGTTGTCGTCCCCTTGCGGAGGGCGGCGCGGCCCGCGTCCACGACCTCGCGCAGGATGTCGTACTGGCCGCCGGACATCCCCATCGACTGGTAGTCGCCGTACCCGCGGCCGTCGAGCACCTCGCGCGACCAGTGGACGACGATGCTGACGCACAGGTCGATGTCGGACGTCACCTGGGGGGAGGGGGATCCGGGGGACGCGGAAGACGCGTCATGGGCCGGGCGGGAGTTGTGCGTCGTGCACCCGGCCAAGGTCAGGGTCGCCGTGAGTACGGCGAGGAGGGGCGCGCGGATCGCCCTGGTGCTGGGAGAGGTACCGCCCCGTCCGCCCCGTCTCATGGCACCGAACGCTAGAGCGCCCGTCGGCCGCGGGCAATGGCGGCGACGGGCGCGGTGGTGCGGGTGCGGGTGCGGTGCTGCGGGGCGGGGCGCCGGGTGAGGCTCGCTGCGCCTCCGCGCCCCGGCCCCGCCGTTGTCAGCCGGCCGCCTTCTCCGCGTCGCCCGGGCGGACGTCCCGCAGCAGGCAGGTCAGCCGGGCGGTGCACACCCGCTTGTCCGCCTCGTCCGTGATCACGATCTCGTACGTCGCCGTGGACCGCCCCCGGTGCACCGGGGTGGCGACGCCGGTCACCAGGCCGGAACGGACCCCGCGGTGGTGCGTGCAGTTGAGGTCCACCCCGACCGCGATCTTGTTCACCCCGCCGTGCAGCATCGAGCCGACCGAGCCCAGCGTCTCCGCCAGCACGGCCGACGCGCCCCCGTGCAGCAGGCCGTAGGGCTGGGTGTTGCCCTCCACCGGCATCGTCCCGACGACCCGCTCCGCCGACGCCTCCGTGATCTGCACACCCATGCGCGTGCCCAGATGGCCCGCCGAGAACAGCGCCCGGAGGTCCACACCGAGCGCGGCGTACTCGTCGATGACCTCCTGCGGGAACTTCACCTGCTGCGGCTCTCCCATGGGCCCGGCTCCTATCGTGCGTCGGTACGTCGGTACGTCTGTGCCCTGAGCGAACGCTCAGTCGGTCGCCGATTGTTCCAGACGCACCACGACCGACTTGCTGGCCGGGGTGTTCGAGACGTCCGCGGTGGCGTCCAGCGGCACCAGCACATTGGTCTCCGGGTAGTACGCGGCGGCGCAGCCCCGTGCCGTCGGATAGTGCACGACACGGAAACCGGGCGCCCTGCGCTCCACACCGTCCTTCCACTCGCTCACCAGGTCGACGTAGGAGCCGTCCGCCAGCTTCAGCGCCCGGGCGTCGTCGGGGTTGACGAGCACCACGCGGCGCCCGTTCCTGATCCCCCGGTAGCGGTCGTCCAGACCGTAGATCGTGGTGTTGTACTGGTCGTGCGAGCGCAGCGTCTGGAGCAGCAGCCGCCCCTCGGGCAGGTGCGGGTACTCGACCGGCGCCGCCGTGAAGTTCGCCTTGCCGGTGGCGGTGGGGAAACGGCGCTCGTCGCGCGGGGCGTGCGGGAGTGCGAAGCCGCCCGGGTGCGCCACGCGCGCGTTGAAGTCCTCGAAGCCGGGCACCACGCGCGCGATGCGGTCGCGGACCGTCGCGTAGTCCTTCTCGAACTCCTCCCACGGCACGTCGTCCTCCGCGCCGAGGACACGGCGGGCCAGTCGGCACACGATGGCCGGCTCCGACAGCAGCTGCCCGCTCGCCGGTTCGAGGCGCCCGCGCGAGGCGTGCACCATGCCCATGGAGTCCTCCACCGTCACGAACTGCTCACCGCTCGCCTGGAGATCGCGCTCGGTGCGGCCCAGCGTCGGCAGGATCAGGGCACGCGCCCCCGTCACCGCGTGCGAGCGGTTCAGCTTCGTCGACACGTGCACGGTCAGCCGCGCCCGGCGCATCGCCGCCTCGGTGACCTCGGTGTCGGGCGACGCGGAGACGAAGTTGCCGCCCATCGCGAAGAACACCTTCGCCTCGCCGTCCCGCAGCGCACGGATCGCCCGGACCACGTCGTAGCCGTGCTCCCGGGGCGGCGCGAAGCCGAACTCCCGCTCCAGCGCGTCCAGGAACGCCGGAGCGGGCCGCTCGAAGATGCCCATCGTGCGGTCGCCCTGCACGTTGGAGTGGCCGCGGACCGGGCACACGCCCGCGCCCGGACGGCCGATGTTGCCGCGCAGGAGGAGGAAGTTGACGATCTCGCGGATCATCGGCACGGAGTGCTTGTGCTGGGTCAGCCCCATCGCCCAGCAGACGACGATCCGCTCCGAGTCCAGCACCATGCGCAGGAAGCGTTCGACGTCCTCACGGGCCAGGCCGGTCGCGGCGAGCGTCTCGTCCCAGTCGGCGGCGCGGGCGGCCTCGGCGAAGTCGTGGAAGCCGTGGGTGTGTTCGCGGACGAAGTCCTCGTCGACCGCGCCCGGGGTGTCCAGGATCAGCTTGTTCAGCAGCCGGAACAGGGCCTGGTCGCCGCCGATGCGGATCTGGAGGAACAGGTCGGTCAGCGCGGTGCCGGCGGTGAGTCCCCTGGGCGTCTGCGGGTTCTTGAAGCGCTCCAGGCCCGCCTCGGGGAGCGGGTTGACGCTCACCACGCGCGCGCCGTTCTGCTTGGCCTTCTCCAGGGCGGACAGCATGCGCGGGTGGTTGGTGCCCGGGTTCTGCCCGGCGACCACGATGAGGTCCGCCCGGTACAGGTCCTCCAGCAGCACGCTGCCCTTGCCGACGCCGATCGTCTCCGACAGGGCCGAGCCGGACGACTCGTGGCACATGTTGGAGCAGTCGGGGAGGTTGTTGGTGCCGAGCTTGCGCGCGAAGAGTTGGTAGAGGAACGCGGCCTCGTTGCTGGTGCGGCCCGAGGTGTAGAAGACGGCCTCGTCGGGGGACGACAGCGCGGTCAGCTCCTCGGCGACGATGTCGAAGGCGCGCTCCCAGCTCACCGGCTCGTAGTGGGTCGCGCCCTCCGGGAGGTACATGGGGTGGGTGAGCCTGCCCTGCTGTCCCAGCCAGTAGCCGCTGCGGCGGGCGAGGTCGGAGACCGGGTGCGCGGCGAAGAACTCGGGGGTGACCCGGCGGAGGGTGGCCTCCTCGGCGACCGCTTTCGCGCCGTTCTCGCAGAACTCCGCCTTGTGCCGGTGCTCGGGTTCCGGCCAGGCGCAGCCCGGGCAGTCGAAGCCGTCCTTCTGGTTGACGCTGAGCAGGGTCAGGGCGGTGCGCTTGACGCCCATCTGCTGGTGGGCCATGCGGAGGGTGTGACCGATGGCGGGGAGCCCGGCGGCGGTCCGTTTCGGCTCGGCCACGGTCGGTGCGTCCTGGACCGGGTCACCCTGGGGCGGCTTCGTTGCCATCGCGCACTCCTGTTCACGCACACGTGTGAGGTTGATCTCCGATCCTGCCACGCGGGGGCGGAGCTGAGACCGTCCGGTGCGGGCCGCGGTCGTATGCCTGCGGCGCAGGGCTCTGTCCGGTGGGGGTTGCTGTAGCGCCTGCGGGCGGTGGGTGGTGCGGGGTCGCGGTGGGGCGGACGTCCTCGGTCCGGCGCGAGAGTGCGCATTCACGAGGCACAGGGCGCGGACGCGCCAGCCGCTCCGGGCGCCCAC
>MUNG01000339.1 GCA_002154585.1 Streptomyces pseudogriseolus | reverse complement strand
CCGGATGCCCCAGACTCGGGAACAGGGCTGCCGTACGAAAGAACGCCCGGGGGGACCGCCGTCCGACCGCGCCCAGAGGAGGCGGGCCCGTGCATGACGTGCCGTTCTGGCTGTGGATCGTCTTCGTCGTCATCGTCGTGGTGTCCCTCGCGGTCGACCTGTTCGCGCACCGCGCCGCCCACACCATCGGTTTCCGCGAGGCGACCGCCTGGAGCGCCGCGTGGATCACCCTGGCCGTCCTCTTCGGCGGCGTGGTCTTCCTCGTCGTCGGCACCGACGCGGGCGTGGAGTACACCACCGCCTGGCTGCTGGAGAAGAGCCTGTCCGTCGACAACCTCTTCGTCTTCGCCCTGATCTTCGGCTACTTCCAGGTGCCACGCGCCTACCAGCACCGCGTGCTGTTCCTCGGTGTCCTGGGCGCCCTGGTCTTCCGCGGCCTGTTCCTCGCGGCCGGCGTGGCCGTGGTCAGCAGCTTCACCGCCGTGCTGTACGTCTTCGCCGCGATCCTCTTCTGGAGCACGTACAAGATCCTCAAGGGGGAGGACGAGAGCTTCGACCCGGGCAGGAGCGTCGCGGTCCGGCTGCTGCGCAAGGTGATCCCGGTGCGGGACGAGTACGCGGGACCGCACTTCTTCGTCAAGGAGGCGGGCCGCCGGGTGGCGACCCCGCTGCTCGCGGTCGTCGCCGCCATCGAGGCCGCCGACCTGGTCTTCGCCGTCGACAGCGTGCCCGCGGTCCTCGCCGTCAGCAGCGACGTGTTCATCGTCTACACCAGCAACGCCTTCGCCATCCTCGGCCTGCGCGCCCTGTACTTCATGCTCGCCGGCCTGCTCGACCGCTTCCACTACCTGAGCTACGGCCTGGCGCTGATCCTCGGCTTCATCGGCGTCAAGCTCGTCCTCCAGGCGACCCACGAGACCGTCAGCACCGCCGTCCCCGAGATCCCGTCCCTGGTCAGCCTGGCCGTCATCGTCGTCGTCCTGGCCGTGTCGATCACGGTGAGCGTGCTCCGGCCGCCCGCCGAACAGGACGAAAACGCGTAAAGCGGGCGTAAAGTGGAAGCATGAGCAGCGACCGCAAGCGCCCCGGGACCCGGCCCACCGAGCTGCTGTGCGGCTCGTGCGGACAGCCGGTCGAGACCGTCGTCACCCGGCACAAGACCCTGGGCGTCAACGTCCCCCGCTGGCGGGCGGGCCCCTGCCACAACCCCGACTGCCGCGACTACGTCCCCGAGATGGTCCCGGCGGACACCCTGCGCCCCCGGACCGAGGAACCGGTGACGCGGGCCGAGGAACGCGAGAAGGAGACCGGACCGTCCGCCTGACCTGCCCCGGCGCCGCCCCACCCCGCGCGGTTAGGATGCCTGTCCGACGTCGTACGAGGATGGGGTGGCCCGGAGCATGCTGAAGCAGGTCACCGCCACCCGCTACATCGAGCCCCTGCACTCCGGGGGCTCCGTGCCGGGCGTCGTCGAGGCGGACGACCTGGGCACGTACGTCGTGAAGTTCACCGGCTCAGCGCAGGGCCGCAAGGCGCTGGTCGCCGAGGTGATCGTCGGCGAGCTGGCGCGGGCGCTCGGACTGCGCTTCCCCGAGCTGGTCCTCGTGCACTTCGACCCGGCGATCGCCGACGCCGAACCGCACCAGGAGGTCCGCGACCTGCACGCCTCCAGCGCCGGGGTCAACCTCGGCATGGACCACCTGCCGGGCGCGCGCGACTTCACCCCCGAGGTGGCCGAGCAGGTCGCCGTCGACCCGCTGGAGGCCGGGCGGATCGTGTGGCTCGACGCGCTGACCGCGAACGTCGACCGCACCGTGCACAGCTCCAACCTGCTCCTGTGGCCGACCCTCGGCGTCGTCCCGCCCCGGCTGTGGCTCATCGACCACGGCGCGGCGCTCGTCTTCCACCACCGCTGGGACGCCGGCGACCCCGAGAAGGCGTACGACTTCCGGCACCACGCCCTCGGCCGGTACGGGCCCGACGTGCGCGCCGCCGACGCGGAGTTCGCGCCCCGGGTGACGGAGGAGCTGCTGCGGTCGATCGTGGACGAGGTGCCCGACGCCTGGCTGGACGGCGAGCCCGGGTTCGACTCGCCCGAGGCGGTCCGCGCGGCCTACGTGGACCACCTGCACGCGCGGGCGCGGGCGTCCGCCGCGTGGCTGCCCCACGACTTCCCCACGGCCGACGAGATCGCCGCGGAGAACGCCCTCCGCGCGGCCCGCACGCAACGGGGCCGCCCGGCGTGGCTCAAGCAGGTGCCCGACCTGCACGGCCGGCCGGCCGTGGAACAGGACGGCACGGTGCACCTGCGGTGACAACAGGCCGAGTGGCCCCGGGAGATCCCCTGGGCCACTCGGGCACGTGAACCGGACCGTCAGCCCTTCAGCTGCTCGTACGCCGGCAGGGTGAGGAAGTCGGCGTAGTCCTCGTCGAGGGCGACCTTGAGCAGCAGGTCGTGCGCCTGCTGCCAGTTGCCCGCCGCGAACGCCTCCTCGCCGAGCTCCGCGCGGATGTTCGCCAGCTCCTCGGCGGCGACCTTCCGGGCCAGCTCGGGAGTCGCCTTCTCGCCGTTCTCGAACTCCACACCCGCGTTGATCCACTGCCAGATCTGCGAGCGGGAGATCTCCGCGGTGGCCGCGTCCTCCATCAGGTTGAAGATCGCCACCGCGCCCAGGCCGCGCAGCCACGCCTCGATGTACCGGATGCCGACCTGCACGGCGTTGACCAGGCCCGCGTACGTCGGCTTCGCGTCGAGCGAGTCGATCGCGATCAGGTCCTCGGCCGTGACGTCGACGTCCTCGCGCAGCCGGTCCTTCTGGTTGGGCCGGTCCCCGAGCACCCGGTCGAACGACTCCATCGCGATCGGCACCAGGTCCGGGTGGGCGACCCAGGAGCCGTCGAAACCGTCGTCCGCCTCGCGGTCCTTGTCCGCCTTCACCTTCTCGAACGCGACCTTGTTGACCTCCTCGTCCCGCCGGGACGGGATGAACGCCGCCATGCCGCCGATGGCGTGCGCGCCGCGCCTGTGGCAGGTGCGGACGAGGAGTTCGGTGTAGGCGCGCATGAACGGGGCGGTCATCGTCACCGCGTTGCGGTCCGGCAGCACGAACCTCGGCCCGCCGTCACGGAAGTTCTTGACGATGGAGAACAGGTAGTCCCAGCGGCCGGCGTTCAGCCCGGAGGCGTGGTCGCGCAGCTCGTAGAGGATCTCCTCCATCTCGTACGCGGCCGTGATCGTCTCGATCAGCACGGTGGCGCGGACCGTGCCCTGCGGGACGCCCAGGTAGTCCTGCGCGAAGACGAACACGTCGTTCCACAGCCGCGCCTCGAGGTGCGACTCCGTCTTCGGCAGGTAGAAGTACGGGCCCTTGCCGAGGTCGAGCAGCCGCTTGGCGTTGTGGAAGAAGTACAGGCCGAAGTCGACGAGCGCGCCCGGCACCGGGGTGCCGTCGGCGTCGGTGAGGTGGCGCTCGTCCAGATGCCATCCGCGCGGGCGCATCACGACCGTCGCCAGCTCCTCCTCCGGGCGCAGGGCGTACGTCTTGCCGGTGCGCTCGTCGGTGAAGTCGATGCTGCGGGAGTAGGCGTCGATCAGGTTGAGCTGGCCGGTGACCACGTTCTCCCAGGTGGGCGCGGACGCGTCCTCGAAGTCCGCGAGCCACACCTTCGCGCCGGAGTTCAGCGCGTTGACCGTCATCTTGCGGTCGGTCGGTCCGGTGATCTCGACACGGCGGTCCTCCAGGGCCGGCGGGGCCGGGGCCACCTTCCAGGAGTCGTCGGCGCGGATCGCGGCCGTCTCCGGGAGGAAGTCGAGGGTGGAGGTGCGGGCGATCTCGGCGCGGCGCTCCGCGCGGCGGGCGAGCAGTTCGTCGCGCCGGGGCGTGAACCGCCGGTGCAGCGCCGCCACGAAGGCGAGTGCCGTCTCGGAGAGGACCTCCTCCTGCCGCGGCAGGGGCTCGGCGTCGACGATGGCCAGCGGGGACGGCGCTGGTGCGGACATCAGCTGTCACTTCCTTCGGCGTGCGGGGGGGGGCACCGGGTGCCGGGTGCCGGGCGACCCGGGTACGGCGAGGACAGGCCCTTGCTCCGGGCACAGGGCTTCTGAGCAGTGGATACTAGTTTTCTCATGGTGGAAGTTCAATGTTTTGTTGATGCCGAGAGTCCTCATTCGAGGTGCGTCAGATCGGCCTCCGTGTCGATGTCGTACGCCTCCGCGACGTCGCCGCACTCGACCAGTGCGACGGCGTCCGCGTGCTCCCTGAGATAGGCCCGTGCCCCTCGGTCGCCGGTCGCGGTCGCGGCGATCCCCGCCCAGTGCGCGGCGCCGAACAGCACCGGATGACCGCGTACGCCGTCATACGCCGCCGAGACCAGCGAGCGCGGCGACCGGTACGCGCGCCGCACCCGGGCCACCGCCTCCGGGCCGATCCCCGGCTGGTCCACCAGCAGCACCAGCACGGCCCGCGCGTCCGTGCCCGCCAGCGCGTCCAGCCCGGCCCGCAGGGACGTGCCCATGCCCTGCTCCCAGTCCGGGTTGTCCACGAGCGCGCAGCCCGGCAGCGCGGCGCGGGCGCGCACCTCCTCGGCACGCGCCCCGAGCACCACGTGCACGCCCGCGCAGCCGCCCGCGCGGAGCACCTCCGCCGCGTGCTCCACGAGGAGCCGCCCTCGGTGCGGGAGCAGGGCCTTGGGGCGCCCGCCGAGCCGGCGTCCGCCGCCCGCCGCCAGCACCAGGCCGGCCACCCGGTTCTCGTCGTCCGTCATGCCCCCTGCATACCCCACCCGCCGCCGCCCGCACGGGGGTGCGGCGGTGGTTGCCCCGGGTCGCTGTGTCACGCTGCGGAACATGTTGATGACGCAGCGGGGTGGCGCAAAGGCCCCGGGGTGGCGTTTACTGGCGCGCACCGGTCCGCGGGGGCGCGTGGGGCCGGGTCAGGGGAGGCGCACGACGACCTGCCAGGGGGAGGACCGTGTTGCGAGGCGTGGACCAGAGGTGTGTGCCCGGCAGTCCGGTGGATCCGCGGGTGACGGAGCTGCGCTCCGCCGTGGCCCGGTTACGCCGCCAGCTGGCCGCACACCGTGCCGAGTTCCGGGACCGGAGCATCGCGGAGGAGGCCCTGGCCACGCTGGCCGCCGCCGACCGTCCCGACGTCCCGATGCTGCGCCGCTCCCTGCTGCTCGTCGCCGGAGCCATCGGCTCGGTGAGCGCCCTGGGGGACGGTCTGCGTCAACTGCGTGAGGCGGTCGACCTCTTCGGAGTGTCACCGCGAGCGTGACGCACGGGTGTGCGAGGGGCCCGTCTCGCGGGTGGTTCTTCCGGCGCGCCGGCATCGGCGACGGGCCCGGGGCGGGGGTGGCG
>MUNG01000338.1 GCA_002154585.1 Streptomyces pseudogriseolus | reverse complement strand
GCTGCGGGGCGTGCTGTTCGCTGTGGTTGTCGTCGCCGTCGTCCCACACGGCGACCAGCCCCAGGTCGCGCACCGGGGCGAACATGGCCGCCCGCGTCCCGATCACCGCCCGCACCGACCCGCGCCGTACGGCGAGCCACCGGGCGTAGCGCTTCTCCGGTCCGGCGTCGGCGGTGAGCACCGCGTGCCGTCCCTCCCCCAGCAGGCCGGTGAGCGCGGTGTCGAGCCGGGCGACGGCCCGTCCGTCCGGCAGGACGACCAGCGCGCCCCGGCCCGAGGAGAGGGTCGCCGCGACCGCTCGGGCGATCTCCTCGCACCACAGCGGTCCGGGCAGGGCGTTCCACACGGCTCGCGGGCTGCCGCCCGAGGCCAGGGACTCCAGGAAGGCCGGGCCCTGCTCGTACCGCGCCCAGGACCCCGCCTCCGGAGCCGGGGGCGGCGGGAGCGGCTCCGGTGAGGGGCGCCGCTCGGCGCGGGCGTTGCGCGGGGGCACGGCAAGCTGGAGGACGTCGGCGAGGCTGCCCGCGTACCGGTCGGCGACGGCGCGGGCGAGACCGAGCAGCTCCTCGTCGAGCACCCGCTCGGGGGAGACGACCTGGGCCAGCGCGGCCAGCGGGCCCGAGTAGTCGGACTCGGCCCGGCGCTCGATCAGGAACCCGTCGATCAGGCCGCCGCCCTCACGCCGCCCGCCCTGCACCCGGTGCCGGCCCGCGCCGAAGCGCACCCGGACCCGGACCCCGGGCTGGGCCTCGGCGTCCAGCTCCTCGGGCACGGCGTAGTCGAAGTAGCGGTCGAGATGGAGGACGCCCTTGTCGACGAGGACCCGGGCGACGGGCAGTTCCCTGGCGAGGGCGGCGCCCCGCCAGGTGCGGGGCTTGGCCCGGGGGGCCTTGGCCTGCCGCACGCTCTCGCGGATGAGCGCGAGCTGTTCGGGCGGCGCTCCCTGCGCGCCGCCGCCCCCGGGTTCGTCCTCGCTGCTCACCCCTGCATTGTTCCAAACGCGACTGACACCACCCCCGCCGCCGGTGCGCCCTCGCGGCGGGCCGGCACCGAAGACACCGTCCCCGGACGCGCCTGGGCCCGGCGCCCCTCCGCACGAAGACGGAGAGGGCGCCGGGCCCGGGCGACGAGAGGGCCTGCGGGACTACATCCCCACGGCCTTGCGCAGCGCGTCCACGCGGTCGGTGCGCTCCCAGGTGAAGTCCGGCAGCTCACGGCCGAAGTGGCCGTAGGCGGCGGTCTGCGCGTAGATCGGGCGCAGCAGGTCCAGGTCGCGGATGATCGCGGCGGGACGGAGGTCGAAGACCTCGTCGATCGCCCGCTCGATCTTCTCGGGCTCCACCTTGGCGGTGCCGAAGGTCTCCACGAACAGGCCCACCGGCTCGGCCTTGCCGATCGCGTACGCGACCTGCACCTCGCAGCGCGCGGCCAGGCCGGCCGCGACCACGTTCTTGGCGACCCAGCGCATCGCGTACGCGGCCGAACGGTCCACCTTGGACGGGTCCTTGCCGGAGAAGGCGCCCCCGCCGTGACGGGCCATGCCGCCGTAGGTGTCGATGATGATCTTCCGGCCGGTGAGACCGGCGTCGCCCATCGGGCCGCCGATCTCGAAGCGCCCGGTCGGGTTCACCAGCAGCCGGTAGTTCTCCGTGTCGAGCTTGATGCCGTCCTCGAGCAGCGCCTTCAGCTCCGGCTCCACGACGAACTCGCGGATGTCGGGGGCGAGCAGCGACTCCAGGTCGATGTCCGAGGCGTGCTGCGAGGAGACGACCACGGTGTCCAGGCGGACCGCCTTGTCGCCGTCGTACTCGATGGTGACCTGGGTCTTGCCGTCCGGGCGCAGGTAGGGGATGGTCCCGTTCTTGCGCACGTCGGACAGGCGCTTGGAGAGCCGGTGGGCGAGGAAGATCGGCAGCGGCATCAGCGTCGGCGTCTCGTCCGTCGCGTAGCCGAACATCAGGCCCTGGTCGCCGGCGCCCTGCCGGTCCAGCTCGTCGTCGTCGCCCTCGACCCGGGTCTCGTACGCCGTGTCGACGCCCTGCGCGATGTCCGGGGACTGCGCGCCGATCGACACGGACACGCCGCAGGAGGCGCCGTCGAAGCCCTTCTTCGAGGAGTCGTAGCCGATCTCCAGGATCTTGCTGCGCACCAGCGTCGCGATGTCCGCGTACGTCTTGGTGGTGACCTCGCCGGCCACGTGCACGAGGCCGGTGGTGATCAGGGTCTCGACGGCGACCCGGGAGGTCGGGTCCTCGCGGAGCAGCGCGTCGAGAATGGTGTCGCTGATCTGGTCAGCGATCTTGTCGGGGTGACCCTCGGTCACGGACTCCGAGGTGAACAGACGACGGGACACAATGCTCCCTGGGGTTGCAGCGGCTGCTGGCTGATCATGGGCGAACGGCGGGGGCTGCACCCGACGCCGTCCGTGGAACAGTTTATCGGTCGTACGTCGCCACGGGTCCCCCCGTCTCGCCTCGCGAGAGCGCTGTGACCTGCGGCACGGGCATTCTCTCCGGCCGGGGCGCGGTTCGCCAGAGGCGCCACCCCCCGGATGGCGGTGTTCCGGGGACGCTGGTCGTGGTTGAGCCATTCATGTGAGGCGCTCGGCGACGAGGTCCCAGACGGTGTCGGCGAGGGCCTCTTTCGGCCCGTGCGCCACGGGCGTCTCGCTGCCGTCGGCGCCCAGCACGAGGGCCTCGTTGGTCTCGGAGCCGAAGGTTTTCGCCTCTCCCACCTCGTTCACCACGAGGAGGTCGCACCCCTTGCGCTTCAGCTTGGCGCGGCCGTTGGCGAGCACGTCGTCGGTCTCCGCGGCGAAGCCGACGATCACCTGTCCGGGCCTCACCCGGTTGCCGGAGACCTCCGCGAGAATGTCCGGATTCCGTACCAGGGTGATGGGCTCGGGCTCCTGGTCGTCCTTCTTCTTGATCTTCCCGGCCGCGTAGACGGCGGGGCGGAAGTCGGCGACGGCGGCGGCCATCACGACCGCGTCGGCGTCGCCGACCGCGCGGAGGACGGCCTCGCGCAGCTCCACGGCCGTGCCGACGCGGACGACGTCCACGCCGGCCGGGTCGGGCAGCGCGGTGTTGGCGGCGATCAGGGTGACCCGGGCGCCGCGGGCGGCGGCGGTGCGGGCGAGGGCGTAGCCCTGCTTGCCGGAGGAGCGGTTGCCGAGGAAGCGGACCGGGTCGAGGGGCTCGCGGGTGCCTCCGGCGCTGACGACGACGTGCCGTCCGGCGAGGTCGGGGGCGGTGACGCCGCGGGCCAGGACGCGGCGGCAGACCTCGAAGATCTCGGCGGGGTCGGGCAGCCGGCCCTTGCCGGTGTCGACGCCCGTGAGGCGGCCGACGGCGGGTTCGACGACGACGGCGCCGCGGGCGCGCAGGGTGGCCACGTTCTCCTGGGTGGCCGGGTGCTCCCACATCTCCGTGTGCATGGCGGGGGCGAAGACCACCGGGCAGCGGGCGGTGAGGAGGGTGTTGGTGAGGAGGTCGTCGGCGAGGCCGTGGGCGGCCTTGGCGAGCATGTCGGCCGTGGCGGGCGCGACGACGACCAGGTCGGCGTGCTGTCCGATGCGGACGTGCGGCACCTCGTGGACGTCGTCCCAGACCTCCGTGGAGACCGGGTTGCCGGACAGGGCGGACCAGGTGGCGGCGCCGACGAAGTGCAGCGCGGAGGCGGTGGGCACGACGCGGACGTCGTGTCCCGACTCGGTGAGCCGCCTCAGCAGCTCACAGGCCTTGTAGGCGGCGATGCCGCCGCTGACCCCCAGAACGACCTTCGGCTTGTCCACCGTCTCTCCCCGCACCTCGGAATGCTGCTGACATCACCCATGAGACACCACAGGCCCGGCAGACGTGCTGCCGGGCCTGTGGAAAAGTCAGCTGCGAGCTGATGGTACGACGTACTGACCGATCACTGGTTGGGGCCGTCGACGGCCTCGGAGGTCAGCAGTCCCGCGTTGATCTCGCGCAGGGCGATCGACAGCGGCTTCTCGTGGACGTGGGTGTCGACGAGAGGGCCGACGTACTCGAGCAGGCCTTCGCCGAGCTGCGAGTAGTACGCGTTGATCTGGCGGGCCCGCTTGGCCGCGTAGATCACGAGGCTGTACTTCGAGTCCGTGGCCTCGAGGAGCTCGTCGATCGGCGGGTTGATGATGCCCTCGGGCGCGGAGATGGAAGAGGACACGCTCTACCTTCCGATGGATGGGAAAGATTCAGTCGTTCCGACCGGCGGACGGCGGCCCGCGGTCACACGACGTTCATCAAGGCTAGCAGCTCGCGGGCGACCTCCTCGACGGAGGTGTTGACCAGGGTCGTGTCGAACTCGGGCTCGGCGGCGAGCTCGGTCCGCGCGGCCTGCAGGCGGCGCTCGATGACCTCGGGCGACTCGGTGCCGCGGCCGGTGAGCCTGCGGACCAGCTCCTCCCAGGAGGGAGGGGCCAGGAACACCAGCTGGGCGTCGGCCATGGACTCGCGGACCTGCCGCGCGCCCTGGAGGTCGATCTCCAGGAGCACGGGCACACCGGCCTCCAGGTGCTCCAGCACCGCCGCGCGGGGCGTGCCGTAGCGGTTGCCCGCGAACTCGGCCCACTCCAGCAGCTCGCCGTTGGCGATCAGCTTGTCCATCTCCTCGTCGGTGACGAAGAAGTAGTGGACGCCGTGCTGCTCACCGGGGCGGGGCGTGCGGGTGGTCGCCGAGACGGAGAGCCAGACCTCGGGGTGTTCCTTGCGCATGTGCGCGACGACCGTGCTCTTGCCGACCCCGGAGGGGCCGGAGAGCACGGTCAGTCGCGGACGATCGTCCGGGGGTACGGGGGTCGCCCCCCGGGGTGTTGCAGCCATGCGGCGATTATTCCAGCAATCGCGGGGCGTCCGGGACGCCGGTCCCGGACCGCCCGCGCGTCAGGAGCCGGTGCTGCCGAACTCACGCTCCAGGGAGGCGATCTGGTTCGAACCGAGACCCCGCACGCGGCGGCTCTCGGAGATGCCCAGACGCTCCATGATCTGCTTGGCGCGGACCTTGCCCACGCCCGGCAGGGACTCGAGCAGGGCGGAGACCTTCATCTTGCCGATGACGTCGTTCTCCTGGCCCTGCTTGATGACCTCGTGCAGGGAGGCACCGGAGTGCTTGAGTCGATTCTTGACCTCGGCCCGCTCCCGGCGAGCCGCGGCGGCCTTTTCGAGCGCGGCTGCGCGCTGTTCAGGGGTAAGGGGCGGAAGAGCCACGCCTACGTCACCTCGGATGTCGAACTGTCGGATACGGACCGGTGTGGGACCTTGCGGCCCCACACCGGGGGAGCCACGCGCACCACGTGCGCGTTCTCCCCCACTGCCTGGTAAGGCGTGGGAGGTACCCCCACGCGTCGGAGACTAGCGGCCATCGCGCGCTGAGTCAGCGAGAACAGCGGAAAAGTCCTGGTCAGCCTCCGCCAGGACGGACATTCCGGGCATTTTGCCTCGGATTTTCTCGGATTTGAGGGTGTATCCAGAGTGCGACGACCTCGGAGTCCTCCCGCGGACCCCTCAGGCGGACGCCACCGCGACGCGGATCTCGTCCGCGAACCGCTCCGCGGCGTCACGCAGAGCGACCGTGTCGGGACCGTGGCGCAACACCCCGCGGCTGACGTTCGGCACCACGTTGCGCACCGCGCGCCCGAACACCGCCGGGAGATCGGCCGGCGTCGCCCCTTGCGCCCCGATGCCCGGCGCGAGGATCGGCCCGCCCATGTCGAGGTCGTACGAGGAAAGGTCACCGAGCGTGGCGCCGACGACCGCGCCGAAGGACCCGAGCGGCTCCTCCCCCGCGTTCTCCAGCGCGAGGTGGCCGAGGACCGTCGCCCCCACCGTGCGCCCGTCGGCCCGCACCGCGTGCTGCACCTCGCCGCCCTCCGGGTTGGAGGTCAGCGCCAGCACGAAGAGCCCGGCGCCGGACTCCCGGGCCAGCGCGACGGCGGGGCTCAGCGAGCCGTAGCCGAGGTACGGGGAGACGGTGAGCGCGTCGGAGAACAGCGGCGCGTCCTTGTGCAGGAACGCCTCCGCGTAGGCGGCCATGGTCGAGCCGATGTCGCCGCGCTTGGCGTCCATGACGATCAGCGCCCCGGCCTCCCGGGCCTCCCGCACGGTGGTCTCCAGCACGGCGAGGCCCCGCGAGCCGAACCGCTCGAAGAAGGCGCTCTGCGGCTTGAGCACGGCGACCCGGTCGGCCACGGCCTCGACGACGGTGCGGCTGAACCGCTCCAGCCCGTCGACGCCGTCGCCCAGGCCCCACTCCGACAGCAGGGAGGCGTGCGGGTCGATGCCCACGCACAGCGGGCCCCGCTCGTCCATCGCGCGGCGCAGCCGTGCGCCGAAGGGTTCCTGTCCGGTCATGCGGGGGTCCTCACGTCGGCGCCCACCGCGTCGGCGAGCGTGGCGTAGGGGCTGGTGCGCAGGCGCGCGGCGAGCCCCTTGTGGATGGAGCGGGCCCAGAAGGGGCCCTGGTAGATGAAGGCGCTGTACCCCTGGACCAGCGTGGCACCGGCCAGGATGCGCTGCCAGGCGTCCTCGGCGTTCTCGACGCCGCCGACGCCGACCAGGGTGATCCGGTCGCCCACGCGCGCGTAGAGGCGGCGCAGCACCTGAAGGGAGCGGGCCTTGAGGGGCGCGCCGGACAGTCCGCCGGTCTCCTGGACCAGGGCGGGCGAGGAGGTCAGGCCGAGGCCCTCGCGGGCGATGGTGGTGTTGGTGGCGATGATGCCGTCCAGGCCGAGGTCGACGGCGAGGTCGGCGACGGCGTCGACGTCCTCGTCGGCCAGGTCGGGGGCGATCTTCACCAGCAGCGGCACCCGGCGGGCCGGGACCGCGCGGTCGGCGGCCTCGCGCACGGCGGTGAGCAGCGGGCGGAGCTGGTCCACGGCCTGGAGGCTGCGCAGGCCCGGGGTGTTCGGGCTGGAGACGTTGACCACCAGGTAGTCGGCGTGGGGCGCGAGCCGCTCGGCGGACTTCACGTAGTCGGCGGCGGCCTCGGACTCGGGGACGACCTTGGTCTTGCCGATGTTGACGCCGACGACCGTCCGGAACACCGGCCTGCGGGAGGCCAGGCGGGCGGCGACGGCGAGCGAGCCGTCGTTGTTGAAGCCCATGCGGTTGATCAGCGCGCGGTCGGCGACCAGCCGGAACAGCCGCTTCCTGGGGTTGCCGGGCTGCGGCTCGCCGGTCACGGTGCCGATCTCGACGTGGTCGAAGCCGAGCATGGCGAGGCCGTCGATGCCGACGGCGTTCTTGTCGAAGCCGGCGGCCAGCCCGAAGGGGCTGTGCAGGCGCAGTCCGAGCGCCTCGGTGCGCAGCTCCGCGGAGCGCGGCGCGAGCACCGCGGCGACGAAGGTGCGCAGGACGGGGACGCGGGCGACGCGCCGGATCCAGCGGAAGGCCAGGTGGTGGGCCTGCTCCGGGTCCATCCGGGAGAAGAGCAGGGTGAAGAGAATCCTGTACATGGTGTCCTCATGGAGAGGGGGACACCGTTTCCGGTGTCCCCCTTCGGGCTACTGGTCCTCGCGGGCCGCGGTGAGATGTTCCGCGTGTTCCTGGAGCGAGCGGACGCCCACGTCGCCCCGGTTGAGCGCGTCGATGCCCTGGACCGCGGCGGCGAGCGCCTGGACCGTGGTCAGGCAGGGCACCGAGCGGGCCACGGCCGCGGTGCGGATCTCGTAGCCGTCGAGCCGGCCGCCCGTGCCGTAGGGAGTGTTGACGATGAGGTCGACCTCGCCGTCGTGGATCAGCTGGACGATGGTCTTCTCGCCGTTCGGGCCGGTGCCCTCGAACTGCTTGCGCACCACGGTGGCCTTGATGCCGTTGCGCTTGAGGACCTCGGCGGTGCCGGAGGTGGCGAGCAGCTCGAAGCCGTGCGCCACCAGCTCACGCGCCGGGAAGATCATCGAGCGCTTGTCGCGGTTGGCGACCGAGATGAAGGCGCGGCCCTTGGTGGGCAGCGGGCCGTAGGCGCCGGCCTGCGACTTGGCGTACGCCGTGCCGAAGACGGAGTCGATGCCCATGACCTCGCCGGTGGAGCGCATCTCCGGGCCGAGGACGGTGTCGACGCCGCGGCCGTGGATGTCCCGGAAGCGGGACCACGGCATCACGGCCTCCTTGACGGAGATCGGCGCGTCCAGCGGCAGCTCGCCGCCGTCGCCGGCGGCCGGGAGCAGGCCCTCGGCGCGCAGCTCGGCGATGGTGGCGCCGAGCGAGATGCGCGCGGCGGCCTTGGCGAGCGGCACCGCGGTCGCCTTCGAGGTGAAGGGGACGGTGCGGGAGGCGCGCGGGTTGGCCTCGAGGACGTAGAGGATGTCCCCGGCCAGGGCGAACTGGATGTTGATCAGTCCGCGCACGCCGACGCCGCGCGCGATGGCCTCGGTGGAGGCGCGCAGCCGCTTGATGTCGTGGCCGCCGAGGGTGATCGGGGGCAGGGCGCACGCCGAGTCGCCGGAGTGGATGCCGGCCTCCTCGATGTGCTCCATGACGCCGCCGAGGTAGAGCTCGGTGCCGTCGTAGAGGGCGTCGACGTCGATCTCGATGGCGTCGTCGAGGAAGCGGTCGACGAGGACCGGCCGGGAGGGGCTGATCTCGGTCGACTCGGCGATGTAGGCCTCCAGCCGGGTCTCGTCGTAGACGATTTCCATGCCGCGTCCGCCGAGCACGTAGGACGGGCGGACGAGGACCGGGTAGCCGATCTCGTCGGCGATGGCCTTGGCGCCGGCGAACGTGGTCGCGGTGCCGTGCTTGGGGGCGGGCAGGCCGGCCTCGGCCAGCACCCGCCCGAACGCGCCCCGGTCCTCGGCCGCGTGGATGGCCTCCGGCGGGGTGCCCACGATCGGCACCCCGTTGTCCTTCAGCGCCTGGGCGAGACCGAGCGGGGTCTGCCCGCCGAGCTGGACGACGACGCCCGCGACCGGGCCGGCCTGCCGCTCGGCGTGGACGATCTCCAGGACGTCCTCCAGGGTGAGCGGCTCGAAGTAGAGCCGGTCGGAGGTGTCGTAGTCGGTGGAGACGGTCTCCGGGTTGCAGTTGACCATCACGGTCTCGTAGCCGGCGTCGCTCAGCGCGAAGGAGGCGTGGACGCAGGAGTAGTCGAACTCGATGCCCTGGCCGATGCGGTTGGGGCCGGAGCCCAGGATGATCACCGCGGGCTTCTCGCGGGGCGCGACCTCGGTCTCCTCGTCGTAGGAGGAGTAGAAGTACGGCGTCTGCGCGGCGAACTCGGCGGCGCAGGTGTCGACCGTCTTGTAGACCGGGCGGATGCCGAGCGCGTGCCGCACCTCGCGGACGACGTCCTCGCGCAGGCCGCGGATCTCGCCGATCTGCTGGTCGGAGAAGCCGTGCCGCTTGGCCTCGGCCAGGAGGTCCGGGGTCAGCTCGGGGGCCTCGCCGAGCTCGTCGGCGATCTCCTTGATGAGGAACAGCTGGTCGACGAACCACGGGTCGATCTTCGTGGCGTCGAAGACCTCCTCAGGGGTGGCGCCGGCGCGGATGGCCCCCATGACCGCGTTGATACGGCCGTCGGTGGGCCGTACGGCCTCGCGCAGCAGCTCGTCCTTGTCGCCGGGGTCGCCGGTGAAGGTGAACTGGCTGCCCTTCTTCTCCAGCGAGCGCAGCGCCTTCTGGAACGCCTCGGTGAAGTTGCGGCCGATGGCCATGGCCTCGCCGACCGACTTCATGGTGGTGGTCAGCGTGGAGTCGGCCTGCGGGAACTTCTCGAAGGCGAACCGCGGGGCCTTCACGACCACGTAGTCGAGCGTGGGCTCGAAGGAGGCCGGGGTCTCCCGCGTGATGTCGTTCGGGATCTCGTCGAGGGTGTAGCCGACGGCGAGCTTGGCGGCGATCTTGGCGATGGGGAAGCCGGTCGCCTTGGAGGCGAGCGCCGAGGAGCGGGAGACGCGCGGGTTCATCTCGATGACGATGACCCGGCCGTCCTCGGGGTTGACCGCGAACTGGATGTTGCAGCCGCCGGTGTCCACACCGACCTCGCGGATGATGGCGATGCCGACGTCGCGCAGCACCTGGTACTCGCGGTCGGTCAGCGTCATCGCGGGCGCGACGGTGATCGAGTCGCCGGTGTGCACGCCCATGGGGTCGAAGTTCTCGATGGAGCAGACGACCACGACGTTGTCGTTCTTGTCGCGCATCAGCTCCAGCTCGTACTCCTTCCAGCCGAGGATGGACTCCTCCAGGAGCACCTCGGTGGTCGGCGAGAGGGTGAGGCCCTGGCCGGCGATGCGGCGCAGCTCCTCCTCGTCGTGCGCGAAGCCGGAGCCGGCGCCGCCCATGGTGAAGGACGGGCGGACGACGACCGGGTAGCCGCCGAGTGCCTCGACGCCCTTCAGGACGTCGTCCATGGAGTGGCAGATGTAGGAGCGGGCGGACTCGCCGTGGCCGATCCTGGCACGGACGGCCTCGACGACCTCCTTGAACCGGTCGCGGTCCTCGCCCTTGTGGATCGCCTCGACGTTGGCGCCGATCAGCTCGACGCCGTACTTGTCGAGAACGCCGTTCTCGTGCAGGGAGATCGCCGTGTTGAGGGCCGTCTGGCCGCCCAGGGTGGGCAGCAGGGCGTCCGGCTGCTCCTTCGCGATGATCCTCTCGACGAACTCGGGCGTGATCGGCTCGACGTAGGTCGCGTCGGCGATCTCCGGATCGGTCATGATCGTCGCGGGGTTGGAGTTGACCAGGATCACGCGCAGGCCCTCGGCCTTGAGCACGCGGCAGGCCTGGGTGCCGGAGTAGTCGAACTCCGCGGCCTGGCCGATGACGATCGGACCGGAGCCGATGACCAGGACGGACTGGATATCGGTGCGCTTAGGCACGCTGGCCCTCCATCAGGGAGACGAAGCGGTCGAACAGGTAGGCGGCGTCGTGCGGGCCGGCGGCCGCTTCGGGGTGGTACTGGACGCTGAAGGCCGGCTTGTCGAGCAGCTGGAGGCCCTCCACCACGTTGTCGTTGAGGCAGACGTGGGACACCTCGGCGCGGCCGAACGGGGTGTCGGCGACCGTGTCGAGCGGGGCGTCGACGGCGAAGCCGTGGTTGTGCGCGGTGACCTCGACCTTGCCGGTGGTGCGGTCCTGCACCGGCTGGTTGATGCCGCGGTGGCCGTACTTCAGCTTGTAGGTGCCGAAGCCGAGGGCGCGGCCGAGGATCTGGTTGCCGAAGCAGATGCCGAAGAGCGGCGTGCCGTGCTCCAGGACCGCCCGCATCAGGGCGACCGGGTGGTCGGCGGTGGCGGGGTCGCCGGGGCCGTTGGAGAAGAACACGCCGTCCGGGTTCACCGCGTACACCTCCTCGGCGGACGCGGTGGCGGGCAGCACGTGCACCTCGATGCCGCGCTCGGCCATGCGGTACGGGGTCATGCCCTTGATGCCGAGGTCGACGGCGGCGACGGTGAACTTCTTCTCGCCCTGGGCGGGGACCACGTAGGTCTCCGTGGTGGCCACCTCGGCGGAGAGGTCGGCGCCCGTCATCTCGGGGGCCTGGCGGACCTCGGCGAGCATGGTGCCCTCGTCGGGCAGGGCGTTGCCGGAGAAGATGCCGACGCGCATGGCGCCGCGCTCGCGCAGGTGGCGGGTGAGGGCGCGGGTGTCGACGCCGCTGATGCCGACGACGCCCTGGGCGGCCAGCTCCTCGTCGAGGGTGCGGCGGGACCGCCAGCTGGACGGCACGCGCGCGGGGTCGCGCACGACGTAGCCGGAGACCCAGATCCGCGCGGACTCGGCGTCCTCGTCGTTGACGCCGGTGTTGCCGACGTGCGGGGCGGTCATCACCACGACCTGGCGGTGGTACGACGGGTCGGTGAGGGTTTCCTGGTAGCCGGTCATGCCGGTGGAGAACACCGCTTCGCCGAAGGTCTCCCCCACCGCCCCGTAGGCACGGCCGCGGAAGATCCGGCCGTCCTCCAGGACAAGTACGGCGGGAACCCTGGCGGCTCCCCTGGTGGAGGTTGTCATCGTGCGCCTTCCGTCTTGTTGATCATGTTCGTGAGGGTCTCGACCCACTCGGTGTGCTCCGCCGCGTGGTCGGAGCGGAAGCCGGAGTCGATGAGCCGGTCGCCGTGCTGCCAGGTGATCACCAGCAGGCCGCCCTCGGTGAGGACCTTGCCGGCGATGCCCTTGTCGAGCCGGGCCTCGCGCAGGGCGTCCGCCGGGACGAAGAAGTCGTCCGCGCCGGGGCGCACGACGTCCAGTCCGGCGTCGCTGAGCGTCAGCTCGGCACGGCTGCGGGTGCCCAGTCCGTGCGCCACGATGCGGTCCAGCCACCGACCGGCGGTGGTCGAGCCGTGGTAGCGGCCGCTCATGGTCAGTGTCGCCGGGCCGGGGTCGTCCGGCGCGCTCGGCAGCTCGGGCAGGTCGCTCTGGAGCGTGCCGCGCCACTTCCAGCCTTCGCGCATCAGCCAGTAGACGAGCGCGACGAAGAGGGCGAGGCCGACGACCCAGCCGATCCGGGCGGCCCAGTCGGTCACTTCCGCCGATTCCTTCTCGGCGGCCAGCAGGATTACCGGTGCTGCAGATGTCACGTGAGCTTCCCGTCGACGAGCGTGGCCTTGCCCCGGAGCCAGGTGTGGGTGACACGGCCCGGCAGCTCGCGGCCCTCGTAGGGCGTGTTGCGGCTGCGCGAGGCGAAGCCCGCGGGGTCCACAGGGCCACGGTATGCCGTGTCGACGAGGGTGAGGTTGGCGGGCTCACCTGCCGAGACGGGGCGGCCGTGGCCCTCGGCGCGTCCGATGCGCGCGGGCGCGTGGGACATGCGGTCGGCGACGCCGGCCCAGTCCAGCAGGCCCGTGTCCACCATCGTCTCCTGGACCACCGACAGCGCGGTCTCCAGGCCGACCATGCCCATGGCGGCCGCGGCCCACTCGCAGTCCTTGTCCTCATGCGGGTGCGGGGCGTGGTCGGTGGCGACGATGTCGATGGTGCCGTCGGCGAGCGCCTCGCGCAGGGCCAGCACGTCGCGCTCGGTGCGCAGCGGCGGGTTGACCTTGTAGACCGGGTTGTACGACCGCACCAGCTCGTCGGTGAGGAGCAGGTGGTGCGGGGTGACCTCGGCGGTGACGCGGATGCCGCGGGACTTGGCCCAGCGGACGATCTCCACGGAGCCGGCGGTCGACAGGTGGCAGATGTGGACGCGGGAGCCGACGTGGTCGGCGAGCAGCACGTCGCGGGCGATGACCGACTCCTCGGCGACGGCCGGCCAGCCGCCGAGGCCCAGCTCGGCGGAGACGACGCCCTCGTTCATCTGGGCGCCCTCGGTGAGCCGGGGCTCCTGGGCGTGCTGGGCGACGACGCCGTCGAAGGCCTTCACGTACTCCAGGGCGCGGCGCATGATCACGGCGTCGTGGACGCACTTGCCGTCGTCGGAGAAGACGGTGACGCCGGCCGCGGACTCGTGCATGGCGCCCAGCTCGGCGAGCTTCTGCCCCTCCAGGCCGACGGTGACGGCGCCGATCGGCCGCACGTCGCAGTAGCCGTGTTCCTTGCCGAGCCGCCAGACCTGCTCGACGACGCCGGCGGTGTCGGCGACGGGGAAGGTGTTGGCCATGGCGAACACGGCGGTGTAGCCGCCGCTCGCGGCGGCGCGGGTGCCGGTCAGGACGGTCTCGGAGTCCTCGCGGCCGGGCTCGCGCAGATGGGTGTGCAGGTCGACCAGTCCCGGCAGCAGCACCTTGCCGCCGGCCTCGACGACCTCGGCGCCCTCGGCGGAGAGGCCGGCGCCGACCTGGATGATCGTTTCGCCGTCGATCAGGACGTCCTGCGGCTCGCCGCCGAGCAGCTTCGCACCACGGATCAGGGTCTTGCTCATCACTATCGGTTCTCCTCGGCGGTACGGGCGGGGGCGGCGGGCGTGCCGGCGGTCTGGAACTCGGCTCCGCCGAGCAGCAGGTACAGGACGGCCATGCGGATGGAGACGCCGTTGGCGACCTGCTCGACGACGGTGCAGCGGTCGGAGTCGGCGACCTCGGCGGTGATCTCCATGCCGCGGACCATGGGTCCGGGGTGCATCACGATCGCGTGTTCCGGCATCCGTGCCATGCGGTCGCCGTCGAGGCCGTAGCGGCGGGAGTACTCGCGCTCGGTGGGGAAGAACGCGGCGTTCATCCGCTCGCGCTGGACGCGCAGCATCATCACGGCGTCGGACTTGGGCAGCGTGGAGTCGAGGTCGTAGGAGATCTCGCAGGGCCAGGTCTCGACGCCGACCGGGAGCAGGGTGGGCGGGGCGACGAGGGTGACCTCGGCGCCGAGGGTGTGCAGCAGGTCGACGTTGGAGCGGGCGACGCGGCTGTGCAGGACGTCGCCGACGAGGGTGATGCGGCGGCCGTTCAGGTCGTGGCCGAGTCCGGCGTCCCGGCCGACGAGCCGGCGGCGCATGGTGAACGCGTCGAGCAGCGCCTGGGTGGGGTGCTGGTGGGTGCCGTCGCCGGCGTTGATGACGTGGGCGTCGATCCAGCCGGAGGTGGCGAGCCGGTAGGGGGCGCCGGAGGCGCCGTGCCGGATGACGACCGCGTCGACGCCCATGGCCTCCAGGGTCTGGGCGGTGTCCTTGAGGGACTCGCCCTTGGAGACGCTGGAGCCCTTGGCGGAGAAGTTGATGACGTCCGCGGACAGCCGCTTCTCGGCCGCCTCGAAGGAGATCCGGGTGCGGGTGGAGTCCTCGAAGAAGAGGTTGACGACGGTACGGCCGCGCAGGGTGGGGAGTTTCTTGATCGGCCGGTCGGCCACCCGGGCCATCTCCTCGGCGGTGTCGAGGATGAGGACGGCGTCGTCGCGGGTGAGGTCGGCGGCCGAGATGAGATGACGCTGCATCTGTCAGGCTCCGTAAAGGCAGTTCAATGAGGCGAAATCGGGCAGACGGGTACGCGCGAGGGCGTGCCGCGCCGGCGCACACCCGTCCGGCGTGCGCTTCGCGGTGCTACTGGGGGGTCTGCTTGGCGCCGAGCAGCACGGTGTCGCGGCCGTCCTCCTCGGCGAGCAGGACCTTGACCGTCTCCCGCAGCGACGTGGGGAGGTTCTTGCCGACATAGTCGGCGCGGATGGGCAGTTCGCGGTGGCCGCGGTCGACGAGCACGGCGAGCTGCACCGCGCGGGGGCGGCCGATGTCGTTCAGCGCGTCGAGGGCGGCGCGGATGGTGCGGCCGGAGAAGAGCACGTCGTCGACGAGGACGACCAGGCGGCCGTCGATGCCGTCGCCGGGGATCTCGGTGCGGGCCAGCGCGCGCGGCGGCTGCATGCGCAGGTCGTCGCGGTACATGGTGATGTCGAGGGAGCCGACCGGGACCTTGCGCTCGGTGATCTGCTCGAGCTTGTCGGCGAGCCGCCGGGCGAGGAAGACGCCCCGGGTCGGGATGCCGAGGAGCACCACGTCGTCGGCGCCCTTGGCGCGTTCGACGATCTCGTGGGCGATGCGGGTCATGACCCGGGCGATGTCGGGGGCCTCGAGAACGGGCCGTGCGTCCGTGCCCGGCGGGGACGGCGGTTGCGGGTCGTGCGTGTCCATACGAAACGGACCTCCTTCTCCGCCTCACGGGACGGACCTTAAAGGACGTCGGATTGCGCCCCTCAGGCTAGCAGGTCGGTTTCCGGCCGCAGCGACACCCCCGATCACCCGGATGGAGCATCCGATCTTCGCTACCACGGAAGAGTCGGTGTGGACCATTCGGCTTGACGCACGAGAGTAACGCTGCGTAACCTCACAGTGAGTTACCAGCCGCGCGGCATGGAATCCAGCCATCCGCGTCGACACAGTGCCGGGGAGCTATATGTCCAGCGAATACGCCAAACAGCTCGGGGCCAAGCTCCGGGCGATCCGCACCCAGCAGGGCCTTTCCCTCCACGGTGTCGAGGAGAAGTCCCAGGGCCGCTGGAAGGCGGTCGTGGTCGGTTCGTACGAGCGCGGCGACCGCGCCGTGACCGTGCAGCGCCTCGCGGAGCTGGCGGACTTCTACGGCGTTCCGGTGCAGGAGCTGCTGCCGGGCACGACCCCGGGCGGGGCCGCCGAGCCGCCGCCGAAGCTGGTCCTGGACCTGGAGCGGCTGGCCACGGTGCCGGCCGAGAAGGCGGGCCCGCTCCAGCGGTACGCGGCGACGATCCAGTCGCAGCGCGGCGACTACAACGGCAAGGTGCTGTCGATCCGCCAGGACGACCTGCGCACGCTCGCCGTGATCTACGACCAGTCGCCGTCGGTCCTGACCGAGCAGCTGATCAGCTGGGGCGTGCTGGACGCGGACGCGCGCCGTGCGGTGGCGTCCCACGAGGACGCGTAGCCGCTCCGCGGGGGCGCAGAAACGTGCCGCCGGGGTGCCGGAACCTTCTGGTTCCGGCACCCCGGCGGTTTTTCGTCTGCCGGCCGCGGTCGTGGTCCGGCCGCGGGCCGTGGCGGGCTGAGCGCGCAGTCCCCGCGCCCCTGAAGGGGCGCCTACTGCTCGGCGCCTACTGCTCCCGGCGAAGCGAAGGCTTCAGTTCCTTCAGACGGCCCAGAAGGCCGTTGACGAACGAGGGCGACTCGTCCGTCGAGAACTCCTTCGCCAGCTGCACCATCTCGTCCAGCACGACCGCGTCCGGGGTCTCGTCGACCCAGATCAGCTCGTACGCGCCGAGCCGCAGGATGCTGCGGTCCACGACGGGCATCCGGTCGAGCGTCCAGCCGACCGAGTACTGGGCGATCAGCTCGTCGATCCGCTGCGCGTGCTCCGCGTAGCCCTCGACGAGCTGCATCGTGTACTCACTCACCGGCGGCTGCCGGGTGTCGGTCCGGGAGTGCCGGATCCAGTCGGCGAGGACCGTCAGGACCTCGGTGCCGCGCTGGTCGCCCTCGAAGATGATCTGGAAGGCGCGCTTGCGGGCCGTGTTGCGGGCAGCCACGGTTAGCTGTTCACCCGGCCGAGGTAGTCGCTGGTGCGGGTGTCGACCTTGATCTTCTCACCGGTGGTGATGAAGAGCGGGACCTGGATCTGGTGGCCGGTCTCCAGCGTGGCGGGCTTGGTGCCGCCGGTGGAGCGGTCGCCCTGGACGCCCGGCTCGGTCTCCTGGATCGTCAGCTCGACGGCGGCCGGGAGCTCGACGAAGAGCACCTCGCCCTCGTGCTGCGCGACGGTGGCGGTGAAGCCCTCGACGAGGAAGTTGGCGGCGTCGCCGACGGCCTTGCGGTCGACCATGAGCTGGTCGTAGGTCTCCATGTCCATGAAGACGAAGTAGTCGCCGTCCATGTAGGAGAACTGCATGTCGCGCTTGTCGACGGTGGCCGTTTCGACCTTGACGCCGGCGTTGAAGGTCTTGTCGACGACCTTGCCGGAGAGCACGTTCTTGAGCTTGGTGCGCACGAAGGCCGGGCCCTTGCCGGGCTTGACGTGCTGGAACTCGACGACGGACCAGAGCTGGCCGCCTTCGAGCTTGAGCACCATGCCGTTCTTGAGGTCGTTCGTGGAAGCCACGGTTGCGGAATCTCCTGGACTGGACTGACGTGGACGACGGCCGGGGCGAAGGCAGGCGCACTGCGCGAGGTCAGAGCGCGAGCAGCTCCTTGGTCGTGATGGTGAGTAGCTCGGGTCCGCCGTCCGCCTCGGGGCGTACGACGAGCGTGTCATCGATCCGGACTCCGCCCCGGCCGGGGAGGTGCACCCCCGGCTCGACGGTGACCGGCACGCAAGCGTCCAGTTTACCCATGGCCGCCGGGGTCAATTGAGGGTCCTCGTCGATTTCCAGTCCGACGCCGTGACCTGTGAGGACGGGAAGCGCCTCCGCGTACCCGGCGGAGTCCAGCACCTGGCGCGCCGCACGGTCCACGTCACGGCATGCGGCGCCGGGCACCAGGGACTCGCGTCCCGCGCGCTGGGCGGAGAACACCAGGTCGTACAGCTCGATCTGCCAGTCGGCCGGGGCGGTGCCGATGACGAAGGTGCGGCCGATCTCGCAGCGGTAGCCGCGGTAGGTGGCGCCGAGGCAGACGGAGAGGAAGTCGCCCTCCTCGACGCGGCGGTCGGTGGGGCGGTGGCCGGGGCGGCCGGCGTTGGGTCCGGTCGCGACCGAGGTGGGGAAGGCCGGGCCGTCGGCGCCGTGGTCGACCAGACGGCGCTCCAGTTCCAGGGCGAGGTGGCGTTCGGTGCGGCCGACCAGGATGGACTCCAGGAGTTCGCCCAGGGCCTGGTCGGCGATCTCCGCGCCGATGCGGAGACAGGAGATCTCCTCCTCGTCCTTGACCACGCGCAGCTGTTCGACGGCGCCGCCGACGCCGGTGAGGCGCAGCCGGGGGGCGGCGTCCCGCAGCGCGCGGTGCCGGGTGACGGTGAGGTGGTGCTCCTCCACGGCGAGGGCGTCGACGCCCTGGGCGACGGCGAGGCCGACGGCCTCCACGGCGGGGTCGCCGCCCACGCCGGTCATGACGTGCAGGCGCAGGGCCTCGTCGGGGCGGTTGTGCGGGACGCGGTCGTCCGGGGGCTCCGCGCACACCAGTACGTCCTCGGTCCTGCCGAGCAGCAGCACGGCGTTCTCGGGGGCGGCGCCGGACAGGTAGCGGACGTTGGCGGGCCGGGACACCAGCGCGGCGGTGCTGCCGCTCGCGTTGCAGCGTTCCCGGAGGCGCGTCCGGCGGACCGCGTAGACCTCAGACATGGTTCGAGCCTAGGAGCGGCGGCGGGATGTCGCCGGTCGAGCGGGGCCGACCGGGGGCCCGGCCGCCGGGGGCCGGGCCCGTGTCCTCTCAGAGGGCGGAGCTCACCACTTCGGCGGGCTGGCGATCGCCCGGGTGAGGACGTCGTCGAGGATGCGGGCCGTCTCGGGCACGTCCAGCTGGGAGTTGTCGATGATCGGCAGCCCCGAGCCGTACCAGCCGGCCATGCGGCCGTGGATGCGGGCCACCTCCTCGTCGCTGAGGCGGCGGTTGCCGGAGCGCTCCGCGTTGCGCTCCAGGACGACGTCCAGGCCGGGCAGGAGCACGACGGGGAGCAGGCCGGGGCCGACGTGCCGCTTCCAGCCGCCGAGGCCGACGACCGGGCGGTCGGGGAAGACCGCGTCGTCGAGGATGCACGAGATGCCGTTGGCGAGGAAGTTGCGGGCGGCGAAGCCGCAGGTGCGGCGGGCCAGCCGGTACTGGGCCTCGGAGTTGTCGTTCCAGCCGGTCTGCGGGTCGGCGAAGCCGGAGCGGACCCATTCGCGGACGTCGTCGAGGCTGATGTGCGCGGTGGGCACCCGGCGGTGGTCCGCCCAGTACTTGGCCACGCTCGTCTTGCCGGCGCCCGCGGGGCCGATGAGCAGCACGGCGAGGGTCGTCGCGCCCGGGTCGGGGGTCGCCGGGGCCTGCGGCGGGCTCGGCACGCCGACCGGGCCGCCGGGCGGCAGC
>MUNG01000337.1 GCA_002154585.1 Streptomyces pseudogriseolus | reverse complement strand
ACCGGGTACGGGGCGGGGGGTCGGCGCGGTACGGCCGCTGGCCGGCGTGGCGCGGGGACCCTGGGCACTCTCGTGAATCTGAGGCTCCTCGGGAATGAGAGGCATGAGCTGATTTTTATCAAACGGTGGCGCGACCGGCATCGCCGGGTGGCACATCAGTGCGAACGTCTCGTCAGAAGTCGAAGCCGAGCTGGCCTTCGATCTGCGGGACGGTCGCCTCCGCCCAGACGCGGGCCTTCTTGAGGTGCCGCCACTGGGGCAGCGCATCAAGATACGCCCACGACAGCCGGTGGTACGGGGTGGGGCCCCTGACCTCCAGTGCGGCCCGGTGCACGGGGGACGGATACCCGGCGTTGTCCGCGAAACCGAAGTCTGCATGGTCGGCGCCCAGTTCGGCCATCATTTTGTCGCGCTGGACCTTGGCGATGACCGACGCCGCCGCCACGGCCACGCACGACTGGTCGCCCTTGATGACCGTCCTGACCTGCCAGGGCGAGCCGAGGTAGTCGTGCTTGCCGTCCAGGATGACCGCGTCGGGCCGTACCGGGAGGCCCTCCAGGGCGCGGACGGCCGCCAGCCGGAGCGCGGCGGTCATCCCCAGCTCGTCGATCTCCTCGGGCGATGCGTGGCCCAGGGCGTACGACGTGACCCAGCTCCGCAGCGTCTCGGCGAGTTCGGTGCGGCGCTTGACGGTGAGGAGCTTGGAGTCGGTGAGTCCCTGGGGAGGCCGACGCAGTCCGGTGATCGCCGCGCAGACGGTGACCGGGCCGGCCCACGCGCCACGCCCCACCTCGTCGACACCTGCAACGATCTTCGCTCCGGTCGTGGCGCGGAGTGAGCGCTCGACGGTGTGAGTAGGTGGTTCGTACGGCATGGCGCCCTTAGCGTACGCCGCCCGGTCCGGCGTGCGACACCCCGGTTCCCCGACCGCGGTCACCGTCGTCACCACCTTGTGATCAGGAGGCGTACGGGCTCGTTCTCAGGAGACGTGCGGGCCTGCGCTCAGGAGGCGTACGGGCGCAGCAGCGGAACCATCAACTGGTCGATCATCTGCTCCAGATCGACCTCGGACCATTCGCTGCCGCACATCTTCGAGCGGTACATCATCATCGCCGGAACGGCGTCGAAGACATAGCCGTTGGCCGCGTCGGGACGCACCTCTCCCCGCTCGATACCGCGCTCGATCACCTTACGGAGCAGCGTGAGGGTCGGCTCCACGACGCCGTCGACGATCACCGTCTGGAAGCGCTCGGCCTCCGTGTTGTCGCATTCGTGAATGACCGCGCGCAGGGCGCTTCCCGGCTTGGAGAACATGGCGTCCCGGGCCCTGCGGCACAGCTCCAGCAGGTCCTCGCGCACGCTCCCCAGGTCCGGCGCCTCGTGGAACTCGGGCAGCGCGGCGCGCAGGGCGTCCGCGACGAGGTCCTCCTTCGAGGGCCAGCGCCGGTAGACGGCCGCCTTCCCCGTCTGGGCGCCGGCGGCGACGCCCTCCATGGTCAGGCCGTTCCAGCCGACCGTGCTGAGCTGCTCCAACGCGGCATCGAGGATCGCGCGTTCCAGGACGGCGCCGCGGCGGCGGGAGGCAGCCGTCTGAGCGTGGGTGGCGGCCCAGCTCGAAGTAACCATCTGACTCTCTCCATCGAGCAGAGGAAGCGGACATTCGGGGATGAAGCACTCGCCGTACGGCGCCGAAGGGGGACGCGCCGAAGCGACGGCCAGACAGTGAACGCTTGCGTTCACTGTCGAGGGCTTCTACGGTTGACGCAACAGTGAACGCGTTCGTTCACTAATCCATTCGTGGGGGACCCATAGTGACCACCTCTCCTTTGCTCCAGGACCCCAAGCCGGGCGCTGCCCGCCGGCCGGGGCGTCCCGGGATCGCGCTCGCCGTCATCGCGGCCTGTCAACTCATGGTCGTACTCGACGCGACGATTGTGAACATCGCGCTCCCGCACATCCAGAATGCCCTGCAGTTCAGCACCACCGATCTCACCTGGGTGGTCAGCGCCTACACCCTGACCTTCGGCGGACTGCTGCTCCTCGGCGGCCGGGCCGGCGACATCCTCGGCCGACGCCGCGTCTTCATGAGCGGCATCCTGCTGTTCACCGCGGCCTCCCTGCTCGGCGGGCTCGCCCAGGAGCCGTGGCAGCTCCTCGCCGCCCGCGTCCTCCAGGGCATGGGCGGCGCGATCGCCTCGCCGACCTCGCTGGCGCTCATCACCACCACGTTCCCGGAGGGCCCCGAACGCAACCGCGCCTTCGGCGTCTTCGCCGCGGTCTCGGCGGGCGGCGGCGCCATCGGTCTGCTCGCGGGCGGCATGCTCACCGAGTGGCTCGACTGGCGGTGGGTGCTCTTCGTCAACGTGCCCATCGGCCTGCTGATCGCGGTGCTCGCACCGATGTTCATCAACGAGTCCGAGCGGCACACGGGACGCTTCGACATCGCGGGCGCGGTGACCTCGACGGCCGGCATGGCCTCGCTCGTCTACGGCTTCATCCGCGCGGCCGAGGAGGGCTGGAGCGACAGCCTCACCATCGGCTCGTTCGTCGCCTCGGCCGTTCTGCTGGCGGCTTTCGCCGTGATCGAGTCGCGCGCCAAGGAACCGATCACCCCGTTGCGGATGTTCGCCGACCGCAACCGCTCGGGCACGTATCTGATCATGCTCAGCCTCGCCGCGGCGATGTTCGGCATGTTCTTCTACATCGTTCTCTTCGTGCAGAACGTCCTCGGCTACACCCCGATCGAAGCCGGTCTCGCCTTCCTGCCGGTGACGGTGGTGATCGCCATCGGGGCGGGGGTGTCGCAGCGGTTCCTCCCGGTGTTCGGACCCAAGCCCTTCATGATCGTCGGCTCGACGCTGGCCGCGCTCGGACTGGCCTGGCAGACGCTGATCGACTCCGACAGCTCCTACGTCAGCGGCATCCTCGGGCCGATGCTGATCTTCGGCCTCGGCATGGGCCTGAACTTCGTGACGCTGACGCTCACCGCGGTCTCCGGCGTGGCCCAGCACGAGGCCGGCGCCGCGTCCGGTCTGCTCAACGCGACCCAGCAGGTGGGCGGCTCGGTGGGCCTGGCCCTGCTGACCACGGTGTTCGGCACGGCCAGCCGGGACGAGGCGGAGAAGCAGGTGCCGTCCTTCCTCGCGGAGGGGACGGCGCAGCAGAAGGCGGAGTTCGCCCAGACGCAGCAGCTTCCCGCGCCCTGGGGACACGAGGTGCTCGCGCAGGGCATCTCCGCGGCGTTCGTCCCCGCCGCCGCGATGGCGGTGCTGGCCCTGGCCGTCGCCTGGCTCGTCATCCGGGTCCGCAAGAGCGACCTCGAGGCGCTGTCCGGCACGGCGGGACCCGGTANNGGAGCAGCACGGCGCACAGCACCAGGAGTACGCCCGTCCACACGCCCATCCGACACCCCTCCCCCAGACCCTCACTCCACCCGCAGCGGACACACCGACAACGACCGACCGGTCACGCAGAGTTCCCGACCTGCACGGAGAGTTTCGATTCTCGACCCACACGGAAGGTTTTGGCGCGTCGGTTCTGGGAGGAGGCTCAGACCTCGACCGCCCGCGTCATCCACTCCGGCAAAGGCTCCACCCGCTCCGCCCATGCCTCCGGCGGCGCCCCCGCCGGCCCCGCCGCGACCACCCCGCCCACGATGGAACAGGTGGTGTCGACGTCCCCGCCCACCTGCGCGGTCGTCCAGAAGGCGGTCTCGTAGTCGCCCAGGGAGCGGGCGGCGGACCAGAGCGCGAACGGCACGGTGTCGTGCGCGCTCGTCCGCCGGCCGCAGCCGAGGACGGCCGCGACGGTGGCCGCGTCGCCGTAGTCGAGCATGTCGCGCGCCCGGCGCAGTCCCGCCCCGACCGCACTCCGCGCGGGCACCAGGGTGATGA
>MUNG01000336.1 GCA_002154585.1 Streptomyces pseudogriseolus | reverse complement strand
CGGAGGCCCACCGTCTCCTGGTCGAAGCCGTCCAGGAGACGGTGGGCCTCCGCCCATGCCTGTGCTGAAGTGTCGCGGGTGATGACATGCAGCCGTATGCCGAAGCGCAGGGTGCGGCCCTCCTCCGCGGCAAGACGGCGGATCCAGGCGATCTTCTCCGCGACGGCGGCGGGCGGTTCGCCCCAGGTGAGGTAGACGTCGACGTGCTTCGCCGCGACCCGGCCGGCGATCGGTGAGGATCCGCCGAAGTACACCTCGGGCACCGGGTCGGGCAGCCGCGTCAGCCTGGCGTCCGCGACGCGCAGGTGGTCGCCCTCCAGGTCCACCGTCCTGCCCTGCCACAACTCCTTTACGACATGCAGGAATTCGTCGGTACGGCGGTAGCGGTCGTCCTTGTCGAGGAAGTCACCGTAGGCGCGCTGTTCATGGCTTTCGCCGCCGGTGACGACGTTGAGCAGCAGCCGTCCGCCGCTCTGCCGCTGAAAGGTGGACGCCATCTGCGCGGCGAGCGTGGGCGAGACGAAACCGGGGCGGAAGGCGACGAGGAACTTCAGCCGTTCGGTGTTCTGGCTGACCATGGCGGTGGTCAGCCACGCGTCCTCGCACCACGCGCCGGTCGGGGTGAGCGCGCCGGTGAAACCCAGGTCCTCGGCGGCGCGGGCGATCTGGCTGAGGTAGGCGACCGTGGGCGGCCGGTCCCGCCCGGACGCCGTGGCCGGGGAACCATGGCCGCCGCCGACGACGTGGCGGCTGTCGCCGTTGGTGGGCAGGAACCAGTGGAAGGTGAGGGACACGGGAGGGCTCCGTTCGGGGGTGCGATGTCGGAGGACGCCGAGGTCAGGGAGAGGCAGTGCTCGGGGAGACAACGCTCACCCGGTGGCCGCCAGCAAGGTGCGGCCACCCAGCGCGCGGGAGAACTGGTCGGTGACCTGGGCCAACGCCTCGGCAGCGGCGGGGGCGACGGTCAGGGTGGCGTCGTCGCCGACGGTGATCTCCTTGTCGAGGGTGAACCAGCCGGGCGTGATGTGGGCGGGGCCCATCGAGTTGAGCACGGGCCGCAGCGCGTAGTCGATGGCGAGGACATGGGCGGTGGTGCCGCCGGTGGCCAGCGGCAGGACGGTCTTGCCGGTCAGCGCGAACTGCGGCAGCAGGTCCAGCAGCGCCTTCAGCAGCCCGGAGTACGCGGCCTTGTAGACGGGGGTGCCGATGACGACGCCGTCGGCCTGCTGGAAGAGGGCGGTGGTCTCGGCGATCGCCGGATGGTGGACGTCGGCGTGCAGCAGCGCCTCGGGCGGGAGGGCGCGTACGTCGAGCGGTATGACGTCGTGCCCCTGGGCGACGAGCCGCTGGTCGAGATGGCGCAGCAGCCGGGCGGTGCGTGAGGTGGCGGAGGGGCTTCCGGAGACGGACAGGACGGTGGCCATGCGAGGACCTTCCGGGGAGGTGGAGTGGGGCAACGTCGGGCGGCGACGGGCAACGGTCGGCGGCCTGCGCACAAGGGCGGGGCGGGGAGCGTCCGTCGCCTGGCCGACCGGCGGAGGAGCGCGGTCAACGGACGTCAGACGACTACACGTTGACGACGACGGCAGGCGTCAGCGGAACAGCGGGAAGCCGTGAGAGAGGGCGCCGGCGCGAGGGTTCCCCCGGGGCGCTCAGGCGTGACGGCGACAGAAGGAGCTGGAGACACGCGCGAGGTCGACATGGCGTCGCCGCGTGAGGTCCTGTCGCTTCATGCCGTCGATCAAAGCAGCGGTCGGTGACACGGGTCAAGAACGCCCGGACGGCGTTCCACATGCTGAGAGCCGCGATACGTGCGCTTGTTGTACGGTCCGCGCCCTGGTCCGCGCCCTGGTCCCGCCCGGAACGCCGTCCCGTCGGCCGAGACGGCGCCTGCCGATCTGGCGCGGCGCCGCCGGCGTGTGGTTACCTGAGGGCATGACCGTCCTCGTGACCCGCCGCCACGTCGATTACGTGCGTGTCACCACCACGGGCTGTCCCGCCGCGTAGCCACGTAGCTGACGCCGCGCGCGCCGGCCGTTCGACCGGCCTCTTCTCTTCGCATCGCCGCATCGCCGGATCGCACCTCGCTGACCGCAGTCCCCGCAGCCCCGTTGTCCCGCAGTCGCCGTTGACCCGCTGTCCCGGGCCGTGGTGCGTGCTGCCGTGGCGTCCTCCGGCGTGCCCTCCTCCCCCCCTTCCCTGTACCCCCCCGACGACGAAGGACTTCCCCGATGTCACCCCGTACCGCGACCACCACCGCGGCCGTTCATCCACTGCTCGCCGACCGCTGGAGCCCCCGGTCGTTCGACGCCGCGCACACGCTGGGCGACGAGGAGCTGGTCTCCCTGCTGGAGGCGGCGCGTTGGGCGCCCTCCGCCTACAACGCCCAGCCGTGGCGCTTCCTGGTCGGCCGGCGCGGCGACACCACGTTCCTGCGCATCCTCGACGCGCTCATCCCCTTCAACCAGGCGTGGGCGCACGCCAGTTCGCTGCTGGTGGCGGCGGTGGCGCAGGAGAACGTCGAGGACGGCGTGCCGCAGCCCGGCCCCTCGTACGACACCGGGCTCGCGACGGCCCAGCTGGTGTTGCAGGCCCACGCCCTGGGTCTGCACGCGCATCAGATGTCCGGCTTCGACGCCGACGCGTTGCGCGCGTCGCTCGGTGTGCCGGAGGGGTTCCGGCCGCTGTCCGTCGTCGCCGTGGGCGCGCTGGCCCCGGCGGAACTGCTGCCGCCGAAGCTGCGCGAGCGGGAGACCGCCGTGCGGGAGCGGCGCCCCGTCGCGGAGACGTTCTTCGCCCACAGCTGGGGCACCCCGCTGCCCGTTCGCCCCTGACCACCCGCCCTCACCTTCAGGAGTGCACATGACCGTTCAGGACTCCACCGCCACCGACACCGCCGCCTTCGTCGCCGAGTGGGAGAATTGGCACCACGACAAGGACACCGCGCTCGCCCATGAGCACGGCTTCCTCGCCGTCACCGGCCTGTACTGGCCGGCGTCCGAGCCCCAGCGCTTCCCCGGTGCGCCCGGCCTCTGGTCGGCCGACGACGACGGGGTCACCGTCGAGCTGGACGAGGGGGAAGAGCTGGTGGTCGACGGCGCCACGGTGCGCGGCCGGCACCACTTCGGCGTGCTCGCGGAGCGCGCCTCCGTCAACGCCGTCTGGGGCGACGCGGTGATCGAGGTGGCCCGCCGGGGCGGCCAGGACGTCGTCCGGCCACGGCACCCGGACCACCCGCTGCGCACCGCGTTCACCGGCACGCCCGCCTACGCGCCGGACCCGCGCTGGCGGCTCACCGGCACGTACGTGCCGTTCCCCGAGCCGCGTCCCACCACGGTGGGCGCCGCCGTCGAGGGACTCGAGCACGTCTACGACGCCCCCGGCAAGGTCCGGTTCGCCATCGAGAGGCAGGAACTGGAGCTGACCGCGTTCGAGGGCGGCGCGCCGGGCGCCCTGCTGGTGCTGTTCACCGACGCGACGTCCGGTGTGACCACCTACGCCGCCAACCGGGCGCTGAAGATCGACGCGCCCGGCCCGGACGGCCAGGTGGTGCTGGACTTCAACCGCGCCACCAACCTGCCGTGCGCCTACACCGACTTCGCGACCTGCCCCCTGCCGCCGGCCGAGAACCGGCTCCCGATCGCGATCGAGGCCGGTGAGACGATCCCGTACGAGCGGAGGTCCGCCGCGGCCTGAGCGCGGTACGACGCGACCGAGTATGACGCGACCCGGTACGACGCGACCCCTCCGGCCGGTGAGTGCCGGAGGGGTCGCGTCATGTCCGGGGCGCCACGGGCCCGGCCTACGGCACCGGGTCGACCGGCTCCCACGGGAACGGCGGGTCCGGCAGGGCGTGGCGGAGGGCGGGGGCCACCTCGGACTGGAAGCGTTCGAGGGAGTCGCGGTGCACGGACTCGGGCAGTCCGCCCGCGTCCGCGTGCACATGGAGCACGCTGTGCCCGAACCGGGCGTGGTAGCGGTGCACCTTGTCGACGATCTGCTGCGGGCTGCCGACCAGGGCGGAGCTGCGGTCGACGAAGTCCTCCACCGTCTCGAAGACGACGGGCAGTCCGGACTCCCTCTGGAAGGCGAGGTTCGCCTCGAAGACCGGCCGGTACGTCTCGACGGCCTCCTGGGAGGTGCGGGCCACCAGCAGGCCGGCCGAGCCGGCGCCGATCGCGATCCGCGCCGGGTCGTGGCCGTAGTGCTCCCAGCGTTCCCGGTAGTGGTCGATCAGTTCGGCGTAGGGCTCGACGGGGTGGGTGACGTTCGCGGAGAACAGCGGGTCGCCGTGGCGGGCGGCGAGGTCGACGGACTCCTTGCTGGTGGCGCTGCCGTGCCAGACGCGGACGGGCCGCTGGTAGGGGCGAGGCCACACCTCGGCGTCCTTGAGGGGCGGGCGGAAGCGGGTGTCGGCGGTGATCCTTTCCTGCCGCCAGATGCGGCGGAAGACGTCGTAGCTCTCGGCGTTGCGGTCCCACTGGTTTTCGGGGGTGACCTGGAACAGGTCGCGCTGGGCGGTGCCGTTGCCCTTGCCGATGATGAGGTCGAGGCGGCCCTCGGCGAGGTGGTCGAGGGTGGCGTAGTCCTCGTAGGCGCGCACCGGGTCGAGCAGGCTGAGCGTGGTGACGGCGGTGAAGAGGCGGATGCGGCGGGTCAGGGCCGCGATGTGGCCGAGGACGACGGTGGGCGCGGAGGAGAGGAAGGGCCGCTCGTGCCGCTCCCCCACGCCGAAGCCGTCGAAGCCCAGTCGCTCGGCGAGGACGGCGTTGTCGAGGACCTCGCGGAAGCGGTCGTGCGTCGGTTTCAGCACGCCGGTGACGGGGTCGGGGCGATGGACGATCAGGGTGATCGCGAGGAACTTCATGAGGCGGCCCGCCGGTCGCGGAGGTCGTCGGGGTGGGCGAGGCCCAGGTGGTGGCGGAGGGTGGGGCCCTCGTAGTCGGTGCGGAAGACACCGCGTTCCTGGAGCAGCGGGACGACCTGGTCGGCGAAGGCGTCGAGGCCGGTGGGGGTGACGTGCGGGACGAGGATGAAGCCGTCGGCGGCGTCGGACTGCACGTACTCGTCGATGGTGCGGGCGATGGTCTCGGCGGAGCCGATGAAGTTCTGGCGGTTGCCGGTCTCGATGACGAGGTCGCGGATGGACCAGTTGTGGGCTGCGGCCAGTTCGCGCCACTCGCGGGCGGTGGCCAGCGGGTCGCGGTACATGCGGACCTGGGCGCGGCCCTCGGCGATGTGGCGGCTGCTCACATCGGGGTCGATGTCGGGCAGGGGCCCGTCGGGGTCGTAGCCGGAGAGGTCCCGGTTCCAGACGAACTCGAGGTGGCGCAGGGCGGTGGCGCCGCTGACCTGCTGACGGCGCACCTCCTTGGCCAGGTCGCGTGCCTCGGCGTCCGTGTCGGCGAGGGTGAAGGTGGCGGCCGGCAGGATGAGCAGCTGGTCGGGGCGGCGGCCGTACTTCGCGAGGCGGCGCTTGACGTCGGTGTAGAAGGCCTGGCCGGCTTCGAGGGTGGTGTGGCGGCTGAAGATGGCGTCGGCGTCGGACGCGGCGAACTCGCGTCCCTCGTCGGAGTCACCGGCCTGGAAGATGACGGGGCGGCCCTGCGGGGAGCGCGGGACGTTGAAACGGCCGTGGATGTCGAAGTGCTGTCCCTGGTGGACGAAGGCGCCGGCCTTGGCGTCGCGGAGGAAGACCCCGGTGTCCTGGTCGGCGGTGATCTCGTCGCCGTGCCAGGAGTCGAAGAGTTCGTGCGCGGTGGCGAGGAACTCCTTGGCGCGGGAGTAGCGCTCCTCCTGTGGGAGGAAGCCGCCGCGGCGGAAGTTCTCGCCGGTGAAGGCGTCCCAGGAGGTGACGACGTTCCAGGCGGCGCGGCCGCCGGAGAGGTGGTCGAGGGAGGCGAACTGGCGGGCCACCTCGTACGGTTCGTTGAAGGTGGAGTTGATGGTGCCGGTCAGTCCTAGGTGCTCGGTGACGGCGGCGAGCGCGGACAGCACCGTGAAGGTGTCGGGGCGGCCGACGACGTCCAGGTCGTAGATCTTGCCGCCCTGTTCGCGCAGCCGGAGTCCTTCGGCGAGGAACAGGAAGTCGAACTTGGCGCGTTCGGCGGTGCGGGCGAAGTGCGCGAAGGAGCTGAACTCGATGTGGCTGCCGGACGCGGGGTCGCTCCACACGGTGGTGTTGTTGACGCCCGGGAAGTGGGCGGCGAGGTGGATCTGCTTCAGCGGCTTGCTCATGGTGGTGGTCGTTCCTCCGGCTCAGGCGGTGGCGTAGCGGTTGGCGGGCCGGGGCAGACCCAGCAGGCCGCGCAGGGTGCCGGCCTCGTAGGCGCCGCGGAAGGCGCCGCGGTGCTGGAGTTCGGGGACCAGTCCGCGGGTGATCGCCGGGAGGTCGTGGCCGAGGACGGCGGGCCGCAGCCGGAACCCGGTGAGCCCGGCCGACCGGAACTCCAGGAGGAGGTCGGCGAGTTGGGCGGGGGTGCCGGTGAAGACGCGGGTGTCGCTCGTGAACGGCTCGCCGGCGAGATCGTCCAGGCGGGCGCGGCGGGCGGCGGCCCGGGCCGGGTCGTCGTCGAGGAACACGGTGAGGTCGCCGAAGACGTGCAGGGGGTCCGCGGCGCGTCCGGCCGCCTCCTGTTCCTCGCGGACGGTGGCGACGATGTCGCGGGCCTGGTCCGCGTCGTGGGGGGTGACGTAGCCGACGTCGGCCGCGCGGGCGACCAGGCGGTAGGGGATCGTGTCGTGGGCGAGGGCGGTGACCAGGGGCTGGCCCTGGGGCGGGCGGGGCGTGATGGAGGGTCCCTTGACGCTGAAGTGGCGTCCCTCGAAGTGGATGTGGTGGAGCTTGTCCCGGTCGATGAAGCGTCCGGTGACGACGTCGCGGATCTCGGCGTCGTCCTCCCAGCTGTCCCAGAGCCGGCGCAGCACCTCGACGTAGTCGGCGGCCTCGTCGAACAGGTCGGTCACCGTCTCCCGTGCGGCCGGCGCGTCATAGGCGTCGATCCGCGGGATGCCGCGGCGGCCGAAGTGGGCGGCCTCGTCGGGGCGGGCGGTGATCTGCACCCGGACGCCGGCCCGGCCGGTGCTGACGTAATCAAGGGTGGCGATCGCCTTGGAGAGGTGGAACGGCTCGGTGTGGGTGACGACCGCGGTCGGGACGAGGCCGATGTGCCGGGTCAGGGGGCCGATGCGGGCCGCGGTGAGGACGGCGTCGAGGCGGCCGCGCACCTGGTCGGTGCGGTCGTCGGGTTCGAGGAAGCGGGAGGTCTGGAGCCCGAGGCCGTCCTCGAGGGTGACGAAGTCGAGCAGGCCGCGTTCGGCCTCGGCGACCAGGCCGGCCCAGTAGGCGGCGGTGAACAGGTCGCGGGGGCGGGACACCGGATCCCGCCAGGAGGCGGGGTGCCAGCCGGTGCCCTCCAGGGCGACGGCGAGGTGCAGGGGTGATGCGGGTGTCGGGGACACGTGGGTGCCTTCCAGGAGGTCGGTGACGGTGGCGGGGTGGAGGGCGCGGGGACGACGGGGAGCGCCGTCCCCGCGCCGTGGTCCGGTGGTGGTCAGCCGGCGGTCCTGGGCAGACCGGGCGGGTTGATCTCGGAGGTGGTGACGGCCTCGTCGGTCAGGCCCCAGCGCTTGAGCACCTTGGTGTAGGCGCCGTTCTCGACGACGTGGTTCAGCGCGTCGGCCAGGGGCTCGACCAGTCCGTTGTCCTTCCTGGTGGTGGCGGCGATGAGGCCCTGGAGGTCGGCGCCGGCGCCGGAGTAGG
>MUNG01000335.1 GCA_002154585.1 Streptomyces pseudogriseolus | reverse complement strand
CCTCTGACCGGCCGGCGGCCCGGGGCGGTCAGAGCCCACGGCGGGGCCGCCGGCCGGTCAGAGGCCCCGAGCGGTCAGGCGGGCGTCGAGGCGCGGGTAGACCCGCCGGGCGTTGTGCTCCTCGACGGCCGCCAGGTCCTCGGGGGCGAGGCCCGCCTTCTCGACGTAGCGGCGGGTGTCGTCGAAGTGGTGGCCGGTGCGCGGGTCGATGCCGCGCACCGCGCCGACCATCTCGGAGGCGAAGAGGACGTTCTCCACGGGCATCACCTCCAGCAGCAGGTCGATGCCGGGCTGGTGGTAGACACAGGTGTCGAAGAAGACGTTGCGCAGCAGCGACTCCTCCGGCTCGGGCCGGCCGAGCGCCTGCGCCAGCCCCCTGAAGCGGCCCCAGTGGTACGGCACCGCGCCGCCGCCGTGCGGGATCACCAGCCGCAGGCCGGGGAAGTCGGCGAACAGGTCGCCGGAGAGCAGCTGCATGAACGCGGTGGTGTCGGCGTTGAGGTAGTGCGCCCCGGTGGTGTGGAAGGCCGGGTTGCAGCTGGTGGAGACGTGCACCATGGCGGGCACGTCCAGCTCGACGAGCTTCTCCCACACCGGGTACCAGGACCGGTCGGTCAGCGGGGGAGCGGTCCAGTGGCCGCCGCTCGGGTCCGGGTTGAGGTTGACGGTGACCGCGCCCAGCTCCAGCACCGCCCGCTCGATCTCCGGGACCACGGTCGCCGGATCCACGCCCGGGGACTGCGGCAGCATCGCGCCCGGCACGAAGCGGTCCGGGTACAGCTCGGACACCCGGTGGCACAGGTCGTTGCAGATCCGCGCCCAGGCGGCCGAGGTGGCGAAGTCGCCGATGTGGTGCGCCATGAACGAGGCGCGCGGGGAGAAGACGGTGACGTCGATGCCGCGCTCGTCCATCAGCCGCAGCTGGTTGGTCTCGATCGACTCGCGGATCTCGTCGTCGCCGATCACCGGCCCCGCCGGGTCGGGCGCGCGCAGCGGGTCCACGAGCGCGGCCACCTGCGCGTCCCGCCACTGCCCGAGGGGGGCGGGGGCGGTGGTGTAGTGGCCGTGGATGTCGATGATCACGCGAGCTTCTCCTGACGGGCGGGAGCGGGGTCCCAGACGGAACGGGGGACGAGCAGGTCGCCGGCCATGAGGAGGCGGGCGGTGCGCAGCAGCGCGGAGCGGGTCACCCGCTGCGGGTCGGCGGGGTCGACGCCCAGGGTGACGCCGAACTCGCCGGACGGGTGCTCGACGGAGACGGTGGGCTCCGTGCCGGACACCCCGGCCGCCACGAACCGGGCGACGGTGCCCTCGATCACGCACGCGGTCGCCGCCGTGACGGCGGCCAGCACGCCGATCGACTGGTGGCAGACGCGGGGGATGAGACTGCGGGTGGTGAGGGTGCCGCCGTGCCGGGGCGGCGCGACCAGGGTCATCTTCGGGTAGTTCCGCCCGCCGACGTCCCCGAGGCCCATCGCCTCCCCGCACACCAGGCGCAGTGCCTCCACGCGGGCCTTGAGCGCCTCGTCGGCGTCGATCTCGGCGGGGGACTCGTACCCCGTGGCGCCCAGGCGGGCGGCCTCGACGATCACCAGCGGCTGGCCGTTGTCGATCAGGGTGACGTCCACGGCGCCCACCCCCGGCACCTCCACGGTGTCCCGGGCGCGCCCGGTGGGCAGCAGGGCCCCGGCGACGGAACCGGCGGTGTCCAGGAAGCCGATCTCGACCGGGGCGGCGGTGCCGGGGACGCCGTCGATGCGGGCGGCGCCGTCGTAGGCGACGTGCCGGGTCCCGTTCGCGCCGGCCGGGGTGGCGACGGTGATCTCGGCGACCATGCCGGTGTTCCGGGTGAGCACCCGGGCCGTCGTACGGTCGCCCGTCGGCACGACCATGCCGGTCTCGACGGCGAAGGGCAGCACGGCGGCGAGCATGTTGCCGCAGTTGGCCGACGTGTCGACCGTGTCCCCGTCGGGCTGCACCTGGGCGAAGGTCCACTCCACGTCGACGCCGGGCTCCGTCCCCGGACGCACCAGGCCGATCTTGCTGGTCAGCGGGTGCGCGCCGCCGACGCCGTCGATCTGCCGAGGGTCGGGTGAGCCCATCGCCGCCAGCAGGACCGCGTCGCGCAGGGCCGGGTCGGCGGGCAGCAGCCGCGCGTCCAGGAACGGCCCGCGCGAGGTGCCGCCCCGCATCAGCAGACACGGGATCGCGGTCTGGGAGCCGCGACGGGCGACCTCGGGGACCCGGGCGGCTGCGACGGCGGACATGGTCGCTCCTTCGGTGGGTGGGGAATCGCGGCGGGCGGTGCGCCCCGCAGCGATGCGAAGATGCCTGGAAGCTAAATCATCAACGAGATTGTTGACAAGATGTTCGACGAAAATGTTCACTTGTGAGGGTCCCGAGTGCGGACGCCTCCGTCCCGCGCACTAGGGTTCTCCCAGCGAGAGCCGCTGAGAACGGACGACGGAAGACGAGGAAGAGGTCGACGGAGTGACGGACAAGCTTACGGGCGCTGCCGGCCGCGAGTATGTGGCGAACGCCATCAGGCAGGCCCTGCGCGCCGGGGACCTGGTGCCCGGACAGCGGCTCGTCGAACTCGACCTCGCGGAGGCCTACCGGACCACGCGCGGCGCCGTCCGCGAGGCGCTCCAGGACCTCGCGGCCGAGGACATCGTCGAGATCGTCCCCCGCCGCGGCGCCCGGATCCGCGCGGTGTCCGTCGAGGAGGCCGTGCAGATCACCGAGTGCCGGTCGGCGCTGGAGCAGCTCTGCGCGCGCAAGGCGGCCGGCCGGGCGAGCGAGGAGCAGCGCGCGGAGCTGCGGCGGATCGGCGCCGACATGAGGCAGGCCGTCGCGGACGGGGCCTGGGAGGTGTACTCCGCCCTGAACCAGCGGCTGCACGAACTCGTCATCGAGGCCGGCGGGCAGGAGGTCGCCCGCCGTCAGCTCGAGCGGCTGAACGGGCCGATGGTCCGCTTCCAGTTCCGGCTCGCCCTGCGCCCCGGGCGCCCCGCGCAGTCCCTGCCGCAGCATCTGGCGATCATCGACGCGGTCGCCGGCGCCGACCCGGAGGCGGCGGCGCGGGCGGTGGCGGCGCATCTGGACGACGTGATTGAACAGCTGCGGGCGTCGGCGCCGCGCGCGTGACGGGTGCCGTCACCCGCTGTTCGCTACTCAGTGTGATGTTTTGGCCGGAGGGGTGGGGTGGCCCCTCGGTACTTCAGGGCTCTCGCGGGGGCGCACGCCGTCCCTCTCGCGCCCCCTTCCGCACCTCCGCGCCTCGAAGCGCCCCGGGGTGCCACCCACGCGCTCGCGACCGCTTCTGACCAGCACTGATCGACCTGCGATCACTCCTGTCCCGTCCGGCCGAACGGTTATCGGTCTGTCGTACGACGCCTCATACCAGAGCGCGATGCCGTCCGCACGAGTTTGTCAACTGCCCACCGCACATGATGCGGTGGCGACTACGGTGAGTGTCGGCCGCCCGGCGTGACGGCTCGCGACGGATCGTGTCGCAGGACGCCTCGCGCCGAGGGCCGCGTCGGTGAGAATCGGGATCAGGGAGCGGGGACCGGCACGTGCAGCCACAAGGCGGACGAGGGAGCCGACGGGGCGAGGAGCCCCGACAGCCGGGGACGGCCGGCGCCACGGTCGTGGCCCGCGCACCCCGCGCCGGCGCCGCCCCGACGGCCCCCGGCCCCGGCGCCCGCCGCGACGGCGCCGCCGCCCGGCCGGAGCGGCGCGAGTCGGGGTCAGGACGGCACGGACGTCCGCCGTCCCGACCCGCCCGTACCGCGCCCGGCCTGCCCGAGTCGCACATACGGTCCCAGCTGCTCCGGCTCGCCGTGCTGCCGCCCGTCGCGGTGGCCCTGAGCGCCTGCGCCGCCGTGCTGTTCACCGTGCGCTCCAGCGGCATGCGGCCGACCGGCGCCCTGTGGGCGGTGCTCGGCGGCGCCACCGCCGTGACCCTCGCCGGCATCGTCATCGCCGCCGTGGCCGCCGAGCGCGCGGCGCGCGCCGTGCACGACCGCGTGGGCGTCCTGCGCCGCGGCACGGCCCGGCGCGAGGCCGACCTGCACGCCCTCGTCGAGGCGCTGCGCAACGGCGAGCCGCCGCCCCCGCGCGGCCGGCACACTCAGCACACCGCCGAAGGCGACGAGTTCGACCAGCTCGCCGCCGACCTCGCCCGGGCCCACGACGGCGCGGTCACCGCCGTGGTGCAGGCGGCGCAGCTCTCCAGCCAGGTGGGCAGCGAACAGAAGCTCGAGGTGTTCGTCAACCTCGCCCGGCGGCTCCAGTCCCTCGTCCACCGCGAGATCTCCATCCTCGACGAGCTGGAGAACGAGATGGAGGACCCCGACCTGCTCAAGGGGCTCTTCCACGTCGACCACCTCGCCACTCGCATCCGCCGCCACGCGGAGAACCTCGCCGTGCTCGGCGGGGCCGTCTCGCGCCGCCAGTGGAGCAACCCGGTGCCCATGACCGAGGTGCTGCGCTCCGCGATCGCCGAGGTCGAGCAGTACTCCCGGGTCAAGCTGGTGCCGCCGGTCGACGGCACCCTGCGCGGACACGCGGTCGCCGACGTCATCCACCTCCTCGCCGAACTCGTCGAGAACGCCACGGTGTTCTCCGCCCCGCACACCCATGTGCTGCTGCGGGCGAACCTGGTCACCTCCGGACTGGCCGTCGAGGTCGAGGACCGC
>MUNG01000334.1 GCA_002154585.1 Streptomyces pseudogriseolus | reverse complement strand
GGCGGGCGCCCGCCCGACCCCCAGGCCAGGGAGCGAATCGTGCTGATCACCCATGACACCCGGTGCGCGCTGGACACCGTGGTGGACCTGGTGAACACCGCACCGGAGGACGACGGCGCGACTCCGGACGGGTTGCCGGACGTCGCGGCCCTCGAGGCGTTCGTGCGGGACCACGAGGTCAGCGAGGTCGGGGTGCTCACCGAGTTCGACCTGGCCGCGGTGCGCAAGATCCGCGGCCGGTTCGCCGCGGTGTTCGCCGCTCCCGACGCCCGCGGGGCCGCCACCTTGATCAACGAGCTGATCGCGGCCGCCGGCACCACTCCCCGGCTCACCGACCACGACGGCTACGACTGGCACGTGCACTACTTCGCCCCGGGCGCCTCCGTGGCCGACCATCTGGCCGCCGACTGCGGGATGGCGCTGGCGTTCTTCGTGGTCGCCGGTGAGCAGGAGCGTCTGCGCCGCTGCGAGGCGCCGGACTGCCGGCACGCCTTTGTCGACCTGTCCCGCAACCGCTCGCGCCGCTACTGCGACAGCCGCACCTGCGGCAACCGGCTGCATGTCGCCGCCTACCGGGCGCGCCGCAAGGAGGCGGCGGGCTGACCCGCCCCGCCGCGACGGAGCGTCACCGGAGAGGTCCGTGCCGACGCGGTCCCGACGGGTGACGCCGGGAACCGCGGGTACGGCTCAGAGCCACAGCAGGTCGTGCAACGCGGCCGAGAGCAGCAGACACCCGATCACCGCAAGGAAGATCATCAGCGGTGGCTGGGATAGGGCGAAGAGGCATCCGCGCGGCTCGTCCTGCTGCGGCGCGGCATCGCTCTGTGTCGTGTCCAGCATCTCGCCGCGATGATGACGCATCGGACGGGCCGGACGCGATCAACACCCACGGAAATCATGTCGGTACACGGAAAGCGCGGTCTACCGGTCAGAGCGTGATCGTTTCCGCGCGGTCCGGGACCTGCTGTGACGCATGTGGTCCTGGGCGTTCATATGCCGTGCTTCTTGAGGATGGCCTCGATGTCGCTGAAGTCGTCGTCGCCCTGCGCGGCCGGCTTCTGCCGGGGTGCGGGACCCTGCCCGCGGGAGGCGGCCTGTCCGAGGGCGGGTGCGGACGCGCCCGGCGCCGTGGCGGCGGGGGCGCTCGTCTCCCGTGCCGCTTCCCGGGCCGCCTTGCGTTCCTTGCGCGTGCCGCCGCGCCGGCGCTCGACCGTGCGGGTCGTGGCGAACAGCAGCCAGGACAGGCCCAGCACGCCGAAGCCCGCCCATGCCGTCGGGCTGAAAGCGGTGTCCGCGAGCCACTCGACGACGCCGGTCATCACCAGCCCGAGCGGCACCAGCGCGTACGCGGCGATGCGGGTCGCCGTGAGGTAGCGCTTGCGGTAGGCCGCGACCACCGCGATGCCCAGGCCTGCCGCGGCGACGGCGGAGCAGACGGTCTCGGCAATCATCCGGTCCTCCAGGGCAGCGTGCGTGCGGTCGCGAGGGTCTTCGTCTTCCGTCCCTTCCATCCTGCACCCGGTGGGCCCGGAGCAGCCATGGCCGGGGCGGACATCAGGGACATCTCCGGGTCACGGCTCCTCCGCAGGTGCCGGTCGGCCCGCACCTGAGGGATCTCAGGGCCGTGGGCGCGGGCCGCAGGGCCCGGGGGCGGATTGGGTGGTGCCGGGGACCGGCTGGAAGACTGTTGGCATGAGCGACTCCTCCCCCGCCCGCCCCGCCGCCCCCGTCCTCGACGTGTGGTGCGAGCTCCAGTGTTCCGACTGCCGTACCGCCCTTGACGACCTCCGCGCCCTGCGGGCCCGGTACGGCGACCGGCTGGAGATCCGGCTGCGGCACTTCCCGCTGGAGAAGCACAAGCACGCCTTCGCCGCGGCGCAGGCCGCCGAGGAGGCGTGGGAGCAGGGCCGCGGCTGGGACTATGCGGAGGCCGTGCTGGGCCGGGTCGAGGAGCTGGAGCGCCGGGGTGAGGCGGTGCTGGTCGAGGTCGCCCGGGAGCTGGGTCTCGACGCCGACGAGGTCGACACCGCGCTGATCGACGGCCGGCACATCCTGGTGGTCGACGCGGACCAGGCCGAGGGCAAGGCGATCGGGGTGAGCGGGACGCCGACGTACGTCATCGGCGGGGAGCGGCTCGACGGCGGCAAGAGCCAGGAGGGGCTGCGCGCGCGGATCGAGGAGATCGCGGACCGGCTGCTGGCCGGGCAGGGTGCCTGACCCCGCCCGTCCTGTCCGCCCGTCCTGTCGCCCGTCCCGGCCGCCCTGCGGCTACAGCGGCTTGTACAGCGAGTACCGGGTCGTGGTGTAGCCGAGCGAGTCGTAGAGCCGTTCGGCCGGGGTGTTGCCGGCGAACACGTTGAGGCCGATGGTGCGGTTGCCCGCGGCGGCCGCCTGGGCCTCGGCGAGGAGCATCAGGCTGCGCCCGTGGCCCCGGCCCCGGTGTGCGGGCCGGGTCTCCACGTCGAACACGTAGGCGCGCTCCCCGCGTACGGCGAGCCAGAGCGTGCCGACCACGGTGCCCTCGTGCTCGAGGACGCTGAGGACCATGTCCTCCGTGGCGAGGCCGTCGGGCAGCAGTGCCTCCTGGTCGGCGGCGGCCTTGGCCTGTGCCTCCTCCTCGGGCACCCCGCGCCGCGTCCACTCGCGCGCGTAGTCCGCGGAGCTCTCGGCCTGCCAGACCTCGTACTCCGCCTCGGTCATGGGACGTGCGCGGGTGCCGTCCGGCAGGGCGGGCGGGGTGTCGCCGAGGGCCTTCTCCATGTTCCGGTTGCGCACGACGTAGCCGAGCGCCGTGGCGAGAGTGAGGGCGGTGCCCGGTTCGGCGGGGACGGTGGCCTCGATGCGGCGGCAGCCCCAGCCGCGGGCCACCTCCTCCGCCGCGAGGGCGGCCACCGCGCCCCGGCCGCGCCCGCGGTCGGGTTCGTCGATGCGCAGAGAGACGATGCAGGCCACGGTGTCCCCGAAGACCGGGTCCGTGCCGAGGCGCACCTCCCCTACGGGACGGCTGTTGACGCAGACGTGGAAGTGGCGCGAACGCGTCCCGTCGGGGTTACGCTGAAGCGGCTCGGTCGGCCGCAGGGTGGTGGTCATCAGAGGTGTTCTACCCTGCCGCGCGCCCCGCTTCAGCCGGTTTTCCGGCCCCTCACGGGTCGATGTCCTCGGCGGACCGCTCGTCGAAGATCCGCATGGCCTTGGCCGTCACCGGGCCGGGGGCGGCGGACAGTTCGCGGTCGTCGACGCGGTGCACGGCCTGCACGTCACGCAGGGTGGAGGTGAGGAAGATCTCGTCGGCCTCGCGCAGGACGTCCAGCGGCAGGTCGGTCTCCTTGGCGCCGGTCCACTCGGCGACCAGGGCGCGGGTGATGCCCGCGAGGCAGCCGGAGGCGAGCGGCGGGGTGTGGATCTCGCCGTGGAGGACGACGAAGACGTTCGACCCGGTGCCCTCGCAGAGCTGTCCGACGGTGTTGGCGAACAGCGCCTCGGTGGCGCCGTGTTCGTGGGCGCGGGCGAGGGCGACGACGTTCTCGGCGTACGAGGTGGTCTTGAGGCCGGTGAGCGCGCCGCGCTCGTTGCGGGTCCAGGGCACGGTGACGACGGCCGTGGTGTCGGGGCGGCGGGCGGTCCCGCCGAGGGCGACCACGAGGGTCGGGCCCTGGTCGCCGCGGTCGGAGCCGAGCGGGCCGTGTCCGCCGGTGTAGGTCAGGCGCAGCCGGCCGAGCGGCACGGGGTTGGCCTCAAGGACGGCGGCGCAGGCGCGGCGGACCTCGTCGAGGTCGGGGTCGGGCAGTCCGAGTCCGCGGGCCGAGCGGGTCAGCCGGTCGAGGTGCCGGGTGAGGGCGAACGGCCGGCCGTCCACGGCCTTCACCGTCTCGAAGATGCCGTCGCCCACGGTCAGTCCGTGGTCGAAGACGGAGACGCGGGCGGTCTCGGAGTCCCGCAGCGCGCCGTCGAGCCAGATCTTCACGTCCGGATCCTTTCGCTCACCTGGTACGTCCCCGACGCTACCGCGAGCAGCCGGGAAGCCTTCAGTTCGGTCTCGCGCCACTCCCCCTCGGGGTCGGAACCCCAGGTGATGCCGGCGCCGGTGCCGAACCGCAGCACGGCCGCGCCGTCCGTGCCCCGGTCGATCCAGAAGGTGCGGATGCCGACGGCGAGCACGCCGGTGCCGCGGTCGGCGTCGACCCAGCCGATGCCCCCGCAGTACGGGCCGCGCGGGGCGGTCTCCAGCGCGTCGATGATCCGCAGGGCGCTGGACTTGGGCGCTCCGGTGACGGAGCCTGGCGGGAAGGCGGCGCGCAGCAGCGCGGGCCAGCCTTCGCCGTCGCGCAGTTCGCCGCGGACCGTGGAGACGAGGTGGACCAGGCCCGGGTGCTTCTCGACGGCGCAGAGGTCGGGGACGGTGACCGTGCCGGTGGCGCAGACCTGTCCGATGTCGTTGCGGACCAGGTCGACGATCATGACGTTCTCGGCGTAGTCCTTCTCCAGCAGGTCCGCCTCGGTGCGGCCGGTGCCCTTGATCGGCCCGGACTCGACGACGCGGCCGTCCCGGCGGAGGAACAGCTCGGGCGAGGCGGTGGCGATCTCCACGCCGTGCCGCGGCAGCCGAATCGTTCCTGCGTACGGCGCGGGGTTGCCGCGCGCCAGCAGGGCGGTGAGGGCGTCCACGTCGGCGTCCGCGGGCACCGGCGCGGACAGGACGCGGCAGAGGTTCGCCTGGTACACCTCGCCCGCCGCGATGTGGTCGCGTATCCGGCCCACCGCCGCCGTGTACGCGGCGCGGTCGAGGGAGGACGTCCAGTCGCCGGCGGCCGGTCCGCGCCAGGCGCCCGGGGCGGGCGGCGGTACGGGCTCGGTGCGGACGTCCCGGAACCGGGCGCAGGTCAGGCGCCCCTCGAAGTCGGCGGCGACGGCCCAGAAGCCCGTGGAGTCGAGGGCGGCGGGGTCGTCGGTGACGTCGGCGAGGCCGGTGGCGACGCGGTCACCGAAGCGCGCGAGAGGTGGCAGGTCGTGCACGCCACGAGTCTATGGCGGGGGCGCGTGGGTGACGTGACCACGCCCCTGAGCAGGCGCAGCGCAGCACGCTGCACAAACGGGTTTTTGTGCTGGCCCCGGAATCCGCTAGAGTTCAGTTCGTCGCCGGGACGCGCAAGCGGACCGAAACGACAGGCGGACGTAGCTCAGTTGGTAGAGCGCAACCTTGCCAAGGTTGAGGTCGCGAGTTCGAGCCTCGTCGTCCGCTCGAAGGAAGAGGGGGCTTCCCGGTCCCCTACACTCCTGGTGGAGTGGCCGAGAGGCGAGGCAACGGCCTGCAAAGCCGTCTACACGGGTTCAAATCCCGTCTCCACCTCCAAGGACGATTAGCTCAGCGGGAGAGCGCTTCCCTGACACGGAAGAGGTCACTGGTTCAATCCCAGTATCGTCCACTGGATCTCCGGATCCTGGATCTGCGAAGATCCGAACCCCGCGCGATTAGCTCAGCGGGAGAGCGCTTCCCTGACACGGAAGAGGTCACTGGTTCAATCCCAGTATCGCGCACACAATGCCCATGATCCGCTCCGCGGAGTGGTCGTGGTCCCGAGGACGATTAGCTCAGCGGGAGAGCGCTTCCCTGACACGGAAGAGGTCACTGGTTCAATCCCAGTATCGTCCACACGGTTCGAAGCCCCCGGTCCTGCGACCGGGGGCTTCGAACCGTG
>MUNG01000333.1 GCA_002154585.1 Streptomyces pseudogriseolus | reverse complement strand
CGCCCCGACCCCCCTGCTGCCGTACATCCAACCCCCCTTGGGTGCACTTGTTCCACGTGTTCCGAGCCCCAATCCTGGCATATCTCACGGCCCGCCAGGACGGCCGACTGCCGCTTGTCCACGGCCTGTTACAGGGACCGGGGCACCACGCGCGGGGTGGCCGGATCCGCGCCCACCTGCGCCGATCACGCAAGGCGACCGGTCCGGTACTTGACGTGGTACGGCCCCTGGGCCGGGCCTGGCTTTCCCTCTAGAGTCGGGGCACCGGGCCGGCCGCCGACGTGGCCGGTGCTCCCGTGCGCCTTCCCGGTACCTCCCGCGCGTCCTGCCGGGTCACCTCCCGCGGCCCGTGCGCCGCGCGGTCGAGGACCGGCCCGGCCGGCGGCCTCCGGGGAGCAGGCCGTCGGCCGGGACCGGGCGCGCTCTCCCCGCACGCTCACGCGTGGGTGCGGGGCTCCGACGCGTCCGTCAGGTACGCGGAGACCACCACGTTGGCCTCGTAGGTACCGGTGGTGGGGTCGTAGGCGCCGCCGCAGGTGATCAGCCGGAGTTCGGCGCGTCCCTCGTGGCGGGGGCCGTACGCCTCCTGGGCGTCGAAGCCGTCCCGGTCGAGCACGCGGACGTCCTCGACGGTGAACTCGGCGACCGTGCCGTCGGACCGGCCGACCCGGATCTCCTGACCGGGCTCCAGCGTGTCCAGCCGGTGGAAGACGGCGGGCCGCGTCCCGGTGTCGACGTGCCCCACCATCAGCGCGGCGCCCTCCGCCCCGGGGGCGGTCCCGGCCGCGTACCAGCCGACCTCGCCCGCGCGGTCCAGCGGCGGCGGGTCGGGGGCGCCGCGCTCGTCCAGGCCGCGGGCGACGACCGGGGCGCGCAGGTCCAGGCCGGGGATGTCGAGGGTGAGCGGCTCGGCGGACGTCAGCGGGCGGTGCACGGTGGGCAGGTCGGTCAGGGGCGGGCGTCCGGCCGCCGCCATGTCGCCGGTGGCGGGTCCGGCCGTCCCGGCGGGCACCTCGGTGAGCCCGTTCCCCCACAGCCACAGCCCGAGCAGCAGGGCCACCCAGACCGCGCCGGCGGGCAGCCGTTTCGTCAGGTCGCGCATGACGCCGGTCAACCCGTCCCCCGGGCGGACCGCGCCTGGCGGCGGGCCGCGCGGTGCACGGTGAGGGCGGCGGTCCCCGCCAGGGCGAGCGCGACCACCGTCTGCGCGGTGCCGGGCCCGTGCCGCTCACGGCTGTCGGCGAGGGCCCGCGCGGCGCCGCCGCCCCCGGCGTTCACGGGGGCGACGGGCGACGGGTGCGCCGAGGGTTCCGCGCCCGCCGCGGGGGTGTGCTTCCGGACGACCTCGAGGGTGCCCTTGTGCTCCGTGCTGTCGCAGGCGACGGTCACCTCGTACGTCCCGGCGGTGAGCGTGGACCGTACCCGTGCGTCGCCCGCGAGGCCGTCGCCGGCGGGGGTGAGGCGGGCGTCGGACACCAGCGCCGGGGACTGCGCGACCGCCTCGCGCGCGTCGCACCCGGTCACCCCGAGGGCGATGTCGGCGCCGGGCGCGGGGGCCGCCGGGACCACCAGGACGCCTCCGCCGTCCGCCGCGTACGCCGCGCAGGCCGCGGGACCGAACGCGGTGACGGCCAGGACACCCGCGCAGAGAGCGAGTCGCCGCTTACCCATCGTGAACCTCCAGACTCTTCGGAGGTTCCCCCGCGCGCTCCGCTCCCGCACCCTCTTACGCGCGACGCTGGGCCGGGCGGGTGAACGAGGGTGCTGGAACGGCGGTACGGGGGCCGACGGGGCTCGACAGGGCTCAGACGAGGTCGACGATGTCCGCGATGGAGTCGACGACCTCGGACGGCCGGTACGGGAAGCTCTCCACCTGCTCGGGCCGGGTCAGCCCGGTGAGCACGAGGTACGTCTTCATGCCGGCCTCGATGCCCGCGAGCACGTCGGTGTCCATCCGGTCGCCGATCATCGCGCTGCTCTCGGAGTGCGCCCCGATGGTGTTCAGTCCGGTGCGCATCATCAGCGGGTTCGGCTTGCCCGCGAAGTAGGGCTGCTTGCCGGTCGCCTTGGTGATGAGCGCGGCCACCGCGCCGGTCGCGGGGAGCGGGCCCTCGGTGGAGGGGCCGGTCTCGTCGGGGTTGGTGCAGATGAAGCGGGCCCCGGCGTTGATCAGCCGCACCGCCTTGGTCATCGCCTCGAACGAGTAGGTGCGGGTCTCGCCGAGGACCACGTAGTCGGGGTCGTGGTCGGTGAGGATGTAGCCGATGTCGTGCAGCGCGGTGGTCAGACCGGCCTCTCCGATGACGTACGCCGACCCGCCGGGCCGCTGGTCGTCGAGGAACTTGGCGGTGGCCAGGGCGGACGTCCAGATGTTCTCGATCGGCACCTCGAGCCCCATCCGGCGCAGCCGGGCGTGCAGGTCGCGCGGGGTGTAGATGGAGTTGTTGGTGAGCACCAGGAAGGGCCGCCCTGACTCGCGCAGCTTCTTGACGAAGGCATCGGCCCCGGGAATCGGCACCCCTTCGTGGATCAGCACCCCGTCCATGTCGGTGAGCCAGGACTCGATGGGCCTGCGATCAGACATAAGCGCGAATCTCCCGCCGTCAACGACCTAGTGAGCCCCAGCCTAAACGGCCCCCTTCGCGGGCAGTCACGCCGCTGGGACGGCCCCCGTCGCGGGCGATCGTGCCGCTGGGGCGGCAC
>MUNG01000332.1 GCA_002154585.1 Streptomyces pseudogriseolus | reverse complement strand
ACCTGGGGCACCCCGGGCCACCCCGTCCGCCAGGAGAGCCCGGCCCCCCGGGGCCGGAATCACCGCGGAGTCCGCGTCCGCCTCCCCAGCAGCTCCGCCAGCCCTCGGCGGGTGGCCGCCAGGACCACCCGGTCGCCGGCTTGCAGGACGTACGTGTCCGGCAGGTCCCACACCAGACCCGAACCCGGCGGTTCGGCCCCCGCGCCGGCGCCCCGGGCCGCCGTGTCCAGGGCCAGCACCCGCCAGGCGCCCGGCCGGAACGCCCCCGCGACCGTGCGCCCCTCCAGCTGCGGATGCCCGTCGACGACGACCGCCGCGAACAGCAGCACGCGCCGCTCCACGGGGATCGCGCCCAGGATCTGCCGCCCCATCATCGCCCCGGCGAAGGCGGGCGCGGCCAGGTGGGACACGCTCCGGCTGCGGGTCAGGGCGGCCGGGTGCGCGGTGCGCAGCGTCCGGTACACGGCCTTGGAGAAGTCGTCGTCGTACAGCCGCAGTACCGCCCGCAGGTCGGGGCGTACCGACCGGGCGTAGAGGACGGCCTCCAGGTTGGTGGTGTCGACGCTGGTCAGCGCGAGCAGCGCGTCCGCGCGGTGGATCTTCGCCGACTCCAGGACGCCCTCCTGCGTGACGTCCCCGACCACGACCGGTACCCGTAACCGCCGGGCGACGGCCATGCCCCGGGCCTCCGGGTCGGCCTCGACGCACACCACGGGGATGTGCAGCTCGCGCAGCCGGGTCAGCACCCGGGTGCCGATCTTCCCGAGCCCCAGCAGCACCACGTGCCCGCTGAGCCCGCGCGGCGGCTTCCGCAGCGCGGACGCCGTGCGGAAAGTGCCCAGCGCCTCCAGCACCGCGGCCAGCAGCACCGGCAGCAGCAGCAACCCGACAAATCCGGACAGCAGTTGCAGTACCTGCTGCCCGGCCGGAGCCTCGACGGCGGGCTCGTTGATGGCGAACAGGTCCAGCAGCGTGACGTAGATGGCGTGCAGCGGAGGGTCGTCGGTCACCAGGATCAGCGCGACCGCGAGCGCGACCACCGCGGCCACCAGTCCCGCCAGGGACCAGCGCAGCCGGGCCGAGAACAGCGAGGCGAACGGCATCACCCCGGCCCGCCGGGCCGTCAGCGGGGGACCGGAGTACGACACCTGCTCCAGCACCACCGTGCCGCGCCCGGTCGCCGCCGCCACCGCCTCGGCGTCCGGCAGCAGTTGGGGCCCTTGGTCGCCGCTGTCCTCCGAACCCTCGACGCCCCCGGGGTCGTTGCTGGTCGCGGACAGCAACGCCAGGGTGCACAGACCCGGGTCGGCCACCTCACCCGGCCGCGGCGGCCGGCGCTCCACCGCGCGCAGCAGCAGCCCCTCCGCGTCGACGACCTTGCTGGTGCCGACGAGGGCGGAGGCGACGAGGGCGGGCGCGGTGGTGTCGGCGTCGGACAGCACGGTGGTCGCGATGTCGGTGCCGTGGCCGCCGCGGCCCGCACTCGGGTCACCGGCCAAGCCGGCCGCCTGGTCGAGGAGTTCCTCGATGTGCTGGCCGAGCCGCCGGTTGTAGAGCCGCAGCACCAGGCGCAGCCGGGGGTTGAGCCGGCGGGCGGTCAGCGCGGCGCGGATGTTGGTCTCGTCGTCGTCGTAGACGAGGGCGAGCGCGGCGGCCCGGTCCACGCCGGCGTCGGCGAGGACGGCCTCCGTGGGATCGGCGGCCTCCATGACCCGTTCGCCGGGGACGAGGGTGTCGTCGGAGCCGCCGGCGTCGCGGTTGACGGCGGTCACCATCCGGCCGAACAGCGCGGCCGAGGCGGCCCGGGCGCGTCCGGCCATCGGCTGGGGCGGGACGCGCGCCGAGGGCGGCACCACGAGGACCACCTGTTCCCGGTACACGCTCCGCAGTTCGGCGGCGAGCCGGTGCGCCAGCCCGTCGTCGCCGCACACCACCATGTGGGCGGACGGGTCGCTGGGCGGGGCGGGGTTGGGAAGGAGGCTCACCACAGGGCAGAAGACTGCCGGATCATGGACCGTGGTTCCAGGGCGCCCGGTCAGACGAGGTTCGGTCGAGGCCGGATCGCGGCTCGTTCGCGGGCCGGTCCCGCCCCGATCGCGGCCCGGTCATGCCCCGCTCGCGGTCCACCGAGGTTTACGCACCTCGTACATGTATGCAACATACACGAAATTTGTCGTACGGTAAACTTTACCGTGCCTTGGCACTCTGCCGAGCTGCCGCACACTCAGTCCGCGCGAAGCGAGGCGGACCCGGATGCGAGGGGGGACGTGACATGAATCGACGCGCAGTACGACGTGACACGAACCGGCCCGTGCGCATCGACATCACCCCCCGCGACAGCGTCCCCGAACCCGGCGCCGCAGTTTCCGGCGCCTGATCCGCAGCCTCTCCGTACAGGTCCGTACAGGTCCGTACAGGTCCGTACAGGGCACGGCACCCCGCACCGCACGCCATGGCCCGCTGTCCGAGCCCGGGCCTCAGGTCGTAGCGCCGTACGCGGCACCGTACGCCGACCAGGACCACCCGCCGCCGTTCCCACCGCACGTGCGGACCCCGCACGCGACCCGGCGCGACCACCACGCGCCCGGGCGCCCCGCTGTCCGCCGCCACCCCCACCCCGCCTCTCCAGGCACTGACGCCGCCGTCACCGACCCACCCGGAGGACCGACGCCCGTGCACAACACCGCCACCATGCTCATCGAACTGGGCGCGATCATCCTCGCCCTGGGCCTGCTGGGCCGCCTCGCCGGACGGATGGGCTTCTCGCCCGTCCCGCTGTACCTGCTGGCCGGACTCGCCTTCGGCGAGGGGGGCATCCTGCCGCTGCGGGCCGTCGAGGAGTTCACCGCCGTCGGCGCCGAGATCGGCGTCGTCCTGCTGCTGCTCATGCTGGGCCTGGAGTACAGCGCGTCCGAGCTGGTCACCAACCTGAGGACGCAGTACCCGTCCGGGGCGGTGGACTTCGCCCTCAACGCGGTGCCGGGCGCCGTGGCGGCGTTCGCCCTCGGCTGGGGCCCGGTCGCGGCCGTCGCGCTGGCCGGAGTCACCTGGATCTCCTCCTCGGGGGTGATCGCGAAGGTGCTGGGCGACCTGCGCCGGCTGGGCAACCGCGAGACACCGGTGGTGCTCGGCGTCCTGGTGATCGAGGACCTGGCGATGGCGGTCTACCTGCCGATCCTCACCGCGGTGCTGGCGGGCGCCGGCCTGGCGGGCGGCTCGGTCACCCTGCTGATCGCGCTCGGCACCGTCGGCGCGGTGCTCTACCTGGCGCTGCGTCACGGGCGCCTGATCAGCCGCGCGGTGTCCTCGGACAACGCGGAGATGCTGCTGCTGGTCGTGCTGGGCCTGACGCTCCTCGTGGCGGGCCTCGCTCAGGAACTCCAGGTGTCGGCGGCCGTCGGCGCGTTCCTGGTGGGCATCGCCCTGTCCGGCGAGGTCGCCGAGGGCGCGAGCAACCTGCTCACGCCGCTCCGGGACCTGTTCGCCGCGGTCTTCTTCGTCTTCTTCGGCCTGTCCACCGACCCGGCGGACATCCCGCCGGTCCTGGTCCCGGCGCTGCTGCTGGCGATCGTCACCACCTGCACGAAGGTCGCGACGGGCTGGTACGCGGCCCGGCGCGCGGGCATCAAGGGCGGAGGCCGCTGGAGGGCGGGCGGCACGCTGGTGGCGCGCGGCGAGTTCTC
>MUNG01000331.1 GCA_002154585.1 Streptomyces pseudogriseolus | reverse complement strand
GCCCCCGCCCCGACGGCACCCCCGTCACCGCCGGCGACCACGTCCTCGCCTACGTCCGCGCCCAGCGCGACGCCCTCGTCGAGCTGGACCCCGCCGTACGGCAGGACGTCCCCGACGCCGTGCACCGCATGCGGGTCGCCACCCGCCGCCTGCGCAGCACCTTCCGCAGCTTCCGGAGCGTCCTCGACCGCACCGTCACCGACCCGGTCTCCGCCGACCTGAAGTGGCTCGCCACCGAACTGGGCGCCGACCGCGACCAGGAGGTCCTCGCCGAACGCCTCACCCAGGCCCTCGGCCGCCTCCCCGCCGACCAGGTCAACGGCCCCGTCGCCGAGCGCCTCGCCGCCTGGTCCGAAGCCCGCCACCACGGCGCCCACCACCAGCTCCTCGCCGTCCTCGACTCCCGCCGCCACCTCCGCCTGCTCGACACCCTCGACGCCCTGCTCGCCGATCCGCCCCTGCGCAAGAAGGCCGCCGCCCGCCCGGACAAGGCGCTCGCCAAGGCCGTCGCCAAGGACTTCGGCAAGCTGAGCCGGCTTGTCGAGCACGCACTGGAACTGCCGCCCGGGACGGAGCGCGACACCGCGCTGCACGAGGCGCGCAAGAAGACCAAGCGCACCCGGTACGCCGCCGAGACCGCCGCCCCCGCCCTCGGCGGGCCGGCCGAGGAGGCGGTCCGGGACATGAAGGCGCTCCAGGGCCTGCTCGGCGACCACCAGGACAGCGTCATGGCCCGCCGCACCCTGCGTGAGCTGGCCGCCGTGGCGCACGCGGCGGGGGAGAGCGACTTCACCTACGGGGTGCTGCACGCCGGCGAGGCGCACCGCGCCCGGGCCGCCGAGGAGGCGCTCCCCGAGGCGTGGCGCTCGATCAGCCGGGAGTTCCCGTTCTGAGCGCCGTGCGGGAGAACCCTCGGGGCGGGTTAGTCTGGATGGTCACCCGCCCCTGAGGCACCGGCCCGGGGGAACCGCAGTCACCACACGAAGGTTCGCGAGATGCCTGCCGAAGCCGCCGAGTCTGTGAAATCAGTGTTTCCGCAGCTCGAAGCTCTGCTCCCGCATGTGCAGAAGCCGATCCAGTACGTCGGCGGAGAGCTCAACTCCACGGTCAAGGACTGGGACTCCTGCGACGTCCGCTGGGCGCTCATGTACCCCGACGCCTACGAGGTCGGACTCCCCAACCAGGGCGTCATGATCCTCTACGAGGTGCTCAACGAACAGGACGGCGTCCTGGCCGAGCGCACCTACAGCGTCTGGCCGGACCTCGAGGCGCTGATGCGCGAGCACCGTGTGCCGCAGTTCACCGTCGACAGCCACCGCCCGGTGCGGGCCTTCGACGTGTTCGGCCTCAGCTTCTCCACGGAGCTGGGCTACACGAACATGCTCGCCGCGCTGGACCTGGCCGGCATCCCGCTGGAGGCACGCGACCGCACGGACGACGACCCGATCGTCATGGCCGGCGGCCACGCGGCGTTCAACCCGGAGCCGATCGCCGACTTCATCGACTGCGCGATCATCGGTGACGGCGAGCAGGCCGTGCTGGAGGTCACGCGGATCATCCGCGCCTGGAAGGAGGAGGGCCGCCCCGGCGGACGCGAGGAACTCCTCCTGCGCCTGGCGAAGACCGGCGGCGTGTACGTCCCCGGCTTCTACGACGTCGAGTACCTCCCCGACGGCCGGATCGCCCGCGTCGTACCGAACAGGTCGGGCGTCCCGTGGCGCGTCTCCAAGCACACGGTGATGGACCTCGACGAATGGCCCTACCCCAAGCAGCCCCTCGTCCCGCTCGCCGAGACCGTCCACGAGCGCATGTCCGTGGAGATCTTCCGCGGCTGCACCCGCGGCTGCCGCTTCTGTCAGGCCGGCATGATCACCCGCCCGGTGCGTGAGCGGTCCATCACCGGCATCGGCGAGATGGTCGACAAGGGCCTGAAGGCGACCGGCTTCGAAGAGGTCGGTCTGCTCTCCCTGTCCTCCGCCGACCACTCGGAGATCGGCGACATCGCCAAGGGGCTCGCGGACCGCTACGAGGAAGACAAGATCGGCCTCTCGCTGCCCTCGACCCGCGTCGACGCGTTCAACATCGACCTGGCGAACGAGCTGACCCGCAACGGCCGCCGTTCCGGTCTCACCTTCGCGCCCGAGGGCGGCTCGGAGCGCATCCGCAAGGTCATCAACAAGATGGTCTCCGAGGACGACCTGATCCGGACCGTCGCCACCGCCTACGGCAACGGCTGGCGCCAGGTGAAGCTGTACTTCATGTGCGGCCTGCCCACCGAGACCGACGACGACGTCCTCCAGATCGCCGACATGGCCACGCGCGTCATCGCCAAGGGCCGCGAGGTCTCCGGCTCCAACGACATCCGCTGCACGGTCTCCATCGGCGGTTTCGTGCCCAAGCCGCACACCCCGTTCCAGTGGGCGCCGCAGCTGTCCGCCGAGGAGACGGACGAGCGCCTGGCCAAGCTGCGCGACAAGATCCGCGGCGACAAGAAGTACGGCCGCTCCATCGGCTTCCGCTACCACGACGGCAAGCCCGGCATCGTCGAGGGCCTGCTCTCCCGCGGCGACCGCCGCACCGGCGCCGTCATCCGCGCGGTCTACGACGACGGCGGCCGCTTCGACGGCTGGCGCGAGCACTTCTCCTACGACCGCTGGATGCGGTGCGCGGAGAAGGCGCTGGCCCCGTTCGGCGTGGACGTCGACTGGTACACCACCCGCGAGCGCACCTACGAGGAGGTCCTGCCCTGGGACCACCTCGACTCGGGCCTGGACAAGGACTGGCTCTGGGAGGACTGGCAGGACGCCCTCGACGAGACCGAGGTCGAGGACTGCCGCTGGACCCCGTGCTTCGACTGCGGGGTGTGTCCTCAGATGGACACCAGTATTCAGATCGGACCGACGGGCAAGAAGCTGCTGCCCCTGACGGTCAAGAACGCGGGCCCGGTGCCGAGCGGGCACGCCCACTGAGCGCGGCCCGGGCGACCGGGCGGATGAAGGAAACGGAGCGGCGCCCCCTGATCAGGGGGCG
>MUNG01000330.1 GCA_002154585.1 Streptomyces pseudogriseolus | reverse complement strand
GCCCCGCCCCCGCCAGGCCCCCTTACTCCTCGTCCCGCAGCCTCTCCGCCAGCTCCGTCAGCGGCTCCGCCGCCTCCCCGTGACCGAGCGACGCCAGCCGCTCCACCGCCGCCCCGACGCGGCCGAGCGCCGCCGCGCGCCGCTCCAGGTAGACGCCCTCCACGACACCGGCCAGCCGCACGCACTCCGCCCACTCGGCGGCCCGCCCGGCGTCCTCACCCGGCTCCCCGATCAGCCCGAGCGCCTTCTCCAGCGCGGCCAGCGACTCCTCGTAGGCGCCTCCGTACGCGTTGACCCGCCCGTGCTCGTAGGCGAGGGCGGAGTCCAGCGGGCGGCCGTGCGCCTCGTACCCGGCGGCGCGGGCCGCGTCGGCGACCCGGCCGGCGTCGTCCAGGAAGGCGCGGGCGCCCGCGAGGCCGTCCGGGCCCTGCTGGTGCGCCTGGAGGCGGGCCAGCTCCCGCAGGGCGTTGCTGAGCATCTCGAACCGCGGGTCGCGGGCGTGGGCGGCGAGCGCCCGGTCCACGGCCTCCCGCGCCTGCTCGAACTCACCGGCCTCGCCGAGCAGCACGGCCGTCTCGGCGGCGATCATGGCGTGGCTGCCCGGGTCGTCGTCCCAGCCGGCCGACTCGGCCGCGAGGGCCACGAACTCCGCCGTGGCGGCCTTCAGGTCCTCCCCGGCGTGCAGCGCGCGGGCACGGGTCAGCCGCAGCTGGGCCACGAGCCGGTCGTCCAGCTCGCCGTTCACGACGTCCGGCTCGACGAGCAGGGAGTCGAGCAGGGCGATGCAGTCCTCGATCCTGCCCAGGTCGAGGCTGAGCTGGGCGGCGTTGCTCCAGGCGCAGAAGGCGTCGAACCGGTCGCCCGCCCGCAGGTCCAGCTCCGCCGCCCGCGTCAGATGGCGCAACGCCTCGTCGGGGCGGCCCAGATGCATGCAGGCCTGCGCCAGCTCGCCGTGCACGTTCGGGGCGTCGACCCCCTCGGCGGGCCATTCGGCGGCCAGCCGCATCGACTCGCTGAGGCTCGCGTGGGCCGTCTCCGCGTCCCCCAGGCCGAGCTGGATCTTGCCGAGCAGGGAGAGCGCGCGGGGCAGGTGCCAGGCGGGGCCGTCCGTCCGCAGCAACCCGACCAGGCCGTCCGCCTCGGCCCGCGCGGTGGGCAGGTCGCCGGACATGGCGTGCGTGGTGGCCCGCAGCAGCCGCGCGGCGGCGATCTGCCCGGTGAGGCCGTGCCGGGTGGCGACGTCGTACAGCAGCTCCGCCTCGGCGAGGACCGGGGCCACGTGCTCCTTGTCCCCGGACGCCTGGAGCCGCAGGCCGCGCGCGCTCACCCGCAGCCGCAGCAGCCGCGCCTGAAGGAACGGGGCGAGCCCGGACGCCCCCTCGTGCAGCCGCACCAGCTCCGCGTGCGCCCCGGCCAGCACGTCGGCCTGAGCGGCGGCGCGCGCCTCGGCGTCCGCACCCTCACGGCGCGTCCCCTCGGCCGCCGCACCTTCAGGACGCGCCCCCTCGCCGTCGGCCCCCACGCCGTCCGCCTCCGGCGTAACCACCTGCGCCCGCGCGAGCACCGCGCTCGCCCGGGCGAACACCGCGTGACCCGCGAGCCCCGCGTCCTCGTACAGGCCCGCGGCCTCCTCGTACAGCGCCGCCGCCTCCTCGTGCCGGTCCTTGCGGTCCGCGAGCGTCGCCTCCTCCTCCAGCAGGTCGGCGCGCAGCCGCACCAGCGGGCCCACGTCCGGGTCGTCCGGGTGGACGTAGCCGCCGGCGGCGGTGAGCTCGCGCAGCCGCGCCCAGCAGGCGTGCGCGTCCGGGTGCCCCTGCTCGTCCAGCTCCCGCGCGCGCCTGATCAGTTCGGCCGGCGACTCGGGAAGCGCCTCGGCCGGCCGGGGCGCGGCCGGGGCGGGCGCCGGGGCCACGTCGTCCAGGGTGCGCGGGCGCAGGGTCAGCTCCAGCGACTCCAGCAGCGGGGCGCGCTCCAGGCGGACGCGGCGGCGGTCGGCGTGCGCCGTGGTGCCGTTGCGGGCGTCGAAGCGGGCGGCCAGGTCGTCGGCGCGGTCGCGCACCTCCGCCCGCAGCGACGCGACCGTCCAGCTGCGGCCCGGGAACCCGGCGGCGGGCAGCTCCCCGTGGCCCAGCGCCTCCACCCGGGCGAGCAGCACCTCCACGCCCGTGAGCAGATCGAGCAGGGCCAGCGGCGAGTCCACCTCGTCGAACAGGTTCCGGTTCTCCGCCAGCAGCTCCAGGCCGCGCGCCTCGTTGCCGGTCAGCGCGCAGAACTCCAGGTGACGGCCGATCTCCCCGGCCATCGACGGGTTGCGGCGGCTGCCGCGGTAGCCCGCCAGATGCAGATGGCGCGCCTCGTCCGCGCGGCCGGTGCGCAGCAGCGGCAGCAGCGCGTACGAGACGGAGCGGGCCGGCTCCTCCTGGCAGGACTCCTTGCCCGCGAGCACCGGCTCCCAGACGCGCAGTGCCCGCTCGTCGTCGCCCGCCGCCAGGTGGTACAGGGCGCGCTCGCAGGTCTCGCACGCCTCGCAGTCGCTGAGCGCGCTGCGGGTCCGGCCCGCCCACAACTCGTAGGCGAGGTCGGTGTCCTCACCGACGTGCGCGGCGAGCTGGTAGGCCTGCCCGTAGTACGGCTGGAGGTCGAGGCCGGCCTTCTCGTAGCGGTCGCGCATCTCCGTCATCCACTGGCGCAGGCTGGCCAGCGGTATCTCGGGCAGGCTGCGCAGGGCGTTCGCGACCCACTTGAACCGCCAGAACAGCTGGTGGCGCAGACGGGCGTCGAACACGTCGGGCTGCTCGTCGAAGAGGTTCAGCAGCCGGGCGAACACCACCGGCGACTTCCGCGGCTCCGAGCCGTAGGTGTACGCCTCCTGGAGCTCCAGCAGGGCGTGGATCAGCGGGACCGGCTCGCCGAACAGCTCGGCCGCCTCGGCGAGTTCCTCGGCGGTGACGGTACGGGTGCGGCCGTAGGGGAGTCGGTCGTTCTCCCCCAGCGCCGCGTACAGCTCGTCGGTGGTCTGGGGCGGGTTCTGCATCGTCAGCTGTCCTTGCGCAGGGCGTGGGCGAGAAGGTCGAGGAAGGAGCGGTTGATCAGGCTGGACTCGGCGGGCCTGAGGGGACGCCGGGACAGCAGCGCGGCCTGCCCGTACAGGGCCTCGGCGCTGGTGCGGGCCAGCTCCGGCTCGTCGATCGCGACGGCGGTGCGCACCAGCGGGTTCAGCTGGTTGAGGATCAGCTGGGCGCGTGGTGCCTCCTGTTGCAGGGCGCCCAGGATGTCGCCCCACAGGCCGCCCTCCTGCTCACGGGCGAGCCGGGAGCGGGTGCGCTCGTGCCGGGCCTCCCGGCTGTCGACGAGGAGGGCGGGCGCGGAGGCCGGCTGGAAGGAGCGCAGCGCCACGTCGCAGTCGAACACCGCGAGGGCGTCGCGGGCCAGCGCGAGGTAGGCCGCGGCGGCCAGTTCCGTCTCCCGGTCGACCGGGTCGAGGTGCGCGGTCAGCGTCGCCGGGTCCAGGTCGGCGACGCTGACCTCCGGCCGGATCTCGGGCAGCCGGTGCACCAGTTCGCGGTCGTAGGTGTAGCCGCCGTTGACCACGCCGAGCCCGGCGGCCGACGCGATCGCCGCGACCTGCCGGAACTCCTCCACGCTGGACGTCACCAGCACGGTGCGGTGGGTGCGGGCGAACTCGTCGAGCGTGCAGTGTCCGTCGGTGGTCTCGAACGGCAGCCACGGCAGCAGCATCCGCAGGATCTCGTCGTCGTGCACGGCGAGCGACTTCACCGACAGGTGGTGCGCCTGGAGGAAGCGGTGCAGCAGCTCCGGGTCGCTGGCGGCGACCCGGGCGATCCACGCGCGCAGCCGCTCCGCCAGCGCGTCGCGCACCGCGGCCAGGGTGTCGTCCTCGTACAGGGCCTCGCGGGAGGCCGTGGGGCGCAGGCTCTCCGCGTCGACGACGCAGCGCACGAAGAACGCCCAGTCGGGCAGGATCTCCTCCGCCTGCTCCGACAGCAGCATGCCCTTGACGTGCACCCGGTGACCGTGCCGGCGCCCGGCCGGCACCGCCTCCGGCAGCACGCACGCGATGCCCTTCAGACCCACCGCCGGCAGGTCCAATTCGAGGGTGTCCAGCGGGGTGAAGCCGAACACCTCCTCGCCGTACGCGGCCAGCGCGCGGGACCGGGCGCCCGGCGTCGGGTACGTCCGCGCCCAGGGCGCCGGCTCCGGGTTGACCGGCACGGCGCTTCCGCCGGAGCCGTCGTCGAAGGTCACCGGGTGCCGCAGCAGCGACCCGAAGTGCCGTGCCAGGTGCTGGACCCGCGCGGGTGCGGTCCACTCGGCCGCGTCGGCGCGCGGGGTGAGCGTGACCGTGGTGCCGGGGGCGGGCCGCGCGGAGGCGGGCAGGGTACGCACCGTGTAGCTGCCGTCGCCGCGCCCCCGCCACTCCACGGCGGGCGCGCCGGGCGTGCGGGCGGACCGGCTGACCACGTGGATCTCGTCCGCGACCAGGAAGCAGGACAGCAGGCCAATGCCGAACTGGCCGATGAAGTCGCCGCGTTGCTCGGCGATCCCGTCGGCGCGCTTGCTGCTGCGGCCGATGGTGGCGAGGAAGGTGTGCACATCCGCCTCGGTGAGGCCGACGCCGTCGTCCTCGACGCGGACCACGGAGCGGTCGGCGTACAGCCGGATGCCGAACGACCCGGCGGGCGCGGCCGGGTCGAGGGCGTGCCGGGCGGTGAGCGCGTCCACCGCGTTCTGCATCAGTTCACGCAGGTAGACGCGGGGGCTGGAGTAGAGGTGGTGGGAGAGCAGGTCGACGAGGCCGCGCAGATCCACCTGGAAGGTGCGGTCGGCGGTGTGGTCGGGCAGGGTCATCGGCGGTCCGGGGTGTCGAGAAGGCGTGCGGTGGCGGCGGACGGGGCGAGCCGGGGCTCAGAAGGCCTTGCGGAAGCGCGCGTACGCCTTCTGCGGCTCGGACATGTACGTCCACGGCCACTCGGTGTACGCGCCCTCCAGCTCACGGAAGACGTTGGAGGCGGTGCTGCTCCCGGCCAGCGACAGGGCCATCGCGAAGATGTTGTAGTCGCCCTGCCAGCCCAGGCGGCGCTCGTAGGCGTGGTGCAGGACGCTGCGCTCCGCGGCCTGCCTCAGCTCGGTCCGGATGCGGGGGTCCTGGAGGCACGCGCTGTCGTCGGACTCCACCCACTCCTCGATGTACGCCATGGCGACCACGCAGCCGAGCCGGTGGCCGTCGGGCGCGGCGGCGAACGCCGCGCGGGCGAACTCCAGCGCCTCGCCCGGCTCACCGCCCCAGCGGGGCTGGAGCTGGGAGAGCCACGCCAGGTGGACGTCCAGGTCGAGCGGGTCGCGGCGCAGGGCGGCGTCGCGCCGGGTCTCCGCGACCGGGGAGCCGAGCGACATGCCGCGCGCGGAGGTGAGCAGCTGACGCCACGGCGTGATCCAGTCGGGGCGCAGCTCGGCGGCCTCGAGAAGCTGCCGCTCGGCGGTGTGCAGCCGCTCGTGGAAGGTGCGCCACTGCTCCTGGGAGACGTCCACGGCGCGGGCGGCGGTGCGCGCCTCCCAGCCCCAGTGGATGTGCCGCGCCCCGGAGATCAGCAGGGCCTCGGCGCGGTGCTCCTTGTCCTCCTCGACGGCGCGGACGATCCACTCCTCCAGCCCGCCGATGTCCGTGAGCTGACCGAGGACCTGGTGGTCACGGCCCAGGTCGAACGGGGCCAGCGCCTCCTTGACGCCCTCCCAGTCGCCCGCGTCGGCCGCCTCCACCAGCGCCAGCACCCGCCGGTCGCCGAGGGCGCGCAGCGGGTGGACGCCGCTCCTGCGCCGCGGGACCGGAAGGGCGTGCGGATCCGCCCCCGGTCCTTCCTCGCCCCTGCCGAACAGCTTGCCGAACATGCCGCGCCCTCCCCTGGTCCCGCGTGATCGTTCGGCGCATCATAGGGCGCACCTGTGACATCGCTTCCACAGGGTTTTCACACCGGGACCATGCCAACCCCGCAGGTGGGGCCGGTGATTACGGCAAATCCGGGCGAACGGCTGCCGTCAGCCGCGCAGTTCCGCCAGCACGGCGTCGGTGAACGGCGGCCACGCCTCGACCGCCCAAGGCCCGAACGCCCGGTCGGTGAGCGCCACGCAGGCCGCGCCCGCGTCCGGGTCGATCCACAGGAACGTGCCCGACTGGCCGAAGTGCCCGAAGGTGCGCGGCGAGGAGGAGGCGCCCGTCCAGTGCGGCGACTTGCCGTCCCGGATCTCGAAGCCGAGACCCCAGTCGTTCGGGTTCTGGTGCCCGTAGCCCGGCAGCACGCCCTTGGTGCCCGGGTACTGCACGGTCATCGCCGCGGCCACCGTCCGCGGGTCCAGCAGCCGCGGCGCCTGCACCTCGGCGGCGAACCGCAGCAGGTCCTCCACCGTGGACACGCCGTCCTTGGCGGGGGAGCCCTCCAGCGAGGTGGACGCCATGCCCAGCGGCTCCAGCACCGCCTGCCGCAGATACTCGGCGAACGGGATCTCCGTCGCCTTCTCCACGTGGTCGCCCAGCTGCTCGAACCCGGCGTTGGAGTACAGCCGCCGCGCCCCGGGCACGGAGGTGACCCGGTGCTCGTCGAAGGCGAGGCCCGAGGTGTGCGCGAGCAGGTGCCGGACCGTGGCGCCGTCCGGGCCGGCCGCCTCGTCCAGCTCGACCGCCCCCTCCTCGTACGCCACGAGCACCGCGTAGGCGGCCAGCGGCTTGGTCACCGAGGCGAGCGGGAAGCGGTGCCCGGCCGGACCGTGCGTGCCCAGGACGGTGCCGTCCGCCCGTACCACCCCCGCCGCAGCGGTGGGAACCGGCCAGTTCTCGATCGACGCGAGGCTCTTCAGCGACATGCCGACGAGCCTAGGCGCTCACAGCCTGAGCTCCAGCAAGGGGTCCGGCTTGGGCGTGAACCCCAGCGACCGGTACAGCGGCTCCGCCTCCGGGCTCGTGGTCAGCCGCACCCGCCGGGCGCCCCGCTCCCGGAACCACTCCAGCAGCGCGCCCATGCAGGCGCGCGCGTAGCCGCGGCGGCGCGCGTCCGGGTCGGTGGCGACGCTGAAGACGTAGCCGTCGGTGCCGTGCGGGTCGTGCGCGCCGCCGATGCGGTACTCGACCGTGCCGGCCACCAGCGCCGCGAGGGCGCCCGGCCGCTCGGGGTGGTCCACGACGAACGCGGCGAAGGAGCCGTCCTTCGCCAGCCGCTCGCGCAGGACCGGCAGGGACTCGGCGTGCCACGCGGTGGACGGGTCGGACCGGGCCATCGAGTCGATCATCACCTGGCGCAGACGCAGCACTTCCGCCGCGTCGTCGGGTGTCGCTCGGCGTGCAGGGCTCATGCCCGCACGGTAGCCGGGGAATCCCGACACGACCGCCCGTTTCTCACCGGCAGCGCTTGCCTGGAGCGCACTCCAAGGATCTAGCGTGGACGCCATGACGGTGACGGAGATTACGGACACCAGGAGCGACACCTGCGCCGGACCCCCGCAAGGCGACCGGCGGCCGGACGGCAAGGACAAGTACACGATCAGCGAGGTGGCCGCCCTCACCGGGCTGACCGCGCACACCCTGCGCTGGTACGAGCGCATCGGGCTCATGCCGCACATCGACCGCTCCCACACCGGGCAGCGGCGCTACACCAACCGCGACCTCGACTGGCTCGCCCTGGTCGGCAAGCTCCGCCTGACCGGCATGCCGGTCGCCGACATGGTGCGCTACGCCGAACTCGTCCGGGCCGGCGACCACACGTACGCCGAGCGCTTCGAGCTGCTCAAGGCGACCCGCGAGGACGTGCTGGCCCGCATCGCCGAACTCCAGGGCACCCTCGCCGTCCTGGACCGCAAGATCAGCTTCTACGCGGACGCCGGGCGCGCCCTGGCCTCGGAGAGGGCATGATGACCGACCACACCGTCCCGACGACGACGCTGGGCGCCGGCGGCCCCGAGGTGGGCGTGCAGGGCCTCGGCTGCATGGGCATGAGCTTCGCCTACGGCCCCGCCGACGCGGACGCCTCCCGGGCGGCCCTGGAACGCGCCCTGGAGCGGGGCGTCACCCTCTACGACACGGCCGACGCGTACGGCGCGGGCGACAACGAGCGGTTCCTCGCCCCGTTCCTCGCGGCGCACCGCGACGAGGTGCTGATCGCCACCAAGTTCGCCCTGTCGATCCCGCCGGACGACCCGACCCGGCGCATCGTCCGCAACGACCCGCCGTACATCCGGCAGGCCGTCGAGGCGAGCCTGCGCCGCCTGGACGTCGACGTCATCGACCTCTACTACATGCACCGGCGCGACGTGAACGTGCCGATCGAGGAGACCGTCGGCGTCATGGCCGAGCTGGTCCGTGAGGGCAAGGTGAAGCAGCTGGGCCTCAGCGAGGTGACGGCCGCCGAGCTGCGCGCCGCGCACGCCGTGCACCCGATCGCCGCCGTGCAGTCGGAGTGGTCGCTGTTCAGCCGGGACATCGAGGCCGCCGTGGTGCCGGCCGCGCGCGACCTGGGCGTCACCCTCGTCCCGTACTCGCCGCTCGGGCGCGGCTTCCTCACCGGCGCCTTCACCGACGCCTCGAAGGACCTCACGCAGGACGACTTCCGCCGGACGATGCCGCGCTTCACCGGCGACAACGCGGCGGCCAACGCGGCCCTGCTGGAGCCGGTCCGCACGGTCGCCGAGTCCCACGGCGCGACCCCCGCGCAGATCGCCCTGGCCTGGGTCCACCAGCAGGCGACGGTCCGTGACCTCCCGGTCGTCCCCATCCCCGGCACCCGCAGCCCGTCCCGCGTCGACGAGAACACGGCGGCCACCCGCATCACGCTGACGGAGTCCGACCTGGCCCTGCTCGACCCGATCGCGGACAAGGTGGCGGGCACGCGCTACGCGGACATGTCGTTCACGTCGGCAGGACGGGAGTAGAAGGCGCCCCGAAGGGGCGCGGGGAACTGCGCGCCAAGCCCCCGCCCACCCGCAGGAACCCTCAGAGCTCGGCGAGCAACTCCGCCTTCTTGGACGAGAACTCCTCATCCGTCACCAGACCCGCCTGGTGCAACTCCCCAAGATGCCGGATCCGCTCGGCGATGTCCGCGGGATCGCGCCGGCCGGACGCCACACCCCCCGCGCCCGCCGCAGGCGATATCGCCGGCACGGCCGAGCAGTCCCGCACCGCGGCCAGCACCGCCGCCGCGAACGGCAGCGACTCGTGCACGGGCCCGTACCCGAGCCCGAACACCACCGCGGCGGGGTCCTGGTCGGCCTGCGCCGGGGCCGGCACCGCCGTGTCCCGGCGCAGCAGCCGCAGATGACCCTCGAACACCTCGGGCGAACGCCACTCCACCCCGCTCAGCTCGGCGACGGGGAAGCGTTGGTCGCCGGCCTTCCACTTCGCCGAGGACGCCCCCGTCCAGAACCAGCGGAACGCCACCGACGTGCCGTCGAAGACCGCCTTGCCGTCGTACGCCTTGAACTGGAGCGGCGCCTCGGGCGCGGCCACCAGGTGGCGTTCGGCGGGGCCCGACTCGGTGAGCTGCTCGCGCAGTTCGTCGGCGTAGTACTCGGCGAGCGTCTCCCGTTCGGCGGGCAGCACCAGCCGGTAGGGGTCGCTGCTCTCCTTCAACTGCCCGGCGGCCGCCTCCATCAGCGGGTCCGCACCCGGCCGGGGCTCCAGTCGCAGGACGACGGTGCCGCGCTTGCCGGGCGAGAGGGTCACGCCCTCGATCGCCTCCAGCGGCACCCGCCGTTCCCCGAGCGCCTGGAACAGCTTGGGTGTTCGAATCCCTCGTACGTAACGGATGAGCACGGAGTCGGACTCGAACTCCCAGGCGGCATGAAATCCGGCCAGTACGTCACCCATGCGGCTCATCGTATGCGGCACGAGCTTCTCCGTCCCCTCCCCACGCATACCGCAGTATCTCCGCTTCTACGCGCGTCCGGTAGGGGTCGTACCGGACAAACCCGCCAGACAGATGTCGTTCCGCCGCGCACACGACACCGCCGTGTATGCGCCAACCCCGATGCCCGCGAAGTTGCGCAGGCTGTCCGTGCCGGGCACGAAGTACCCGGCGTGCCCCTTGGCGTCACGGGCCGACAGCACGCGCGCGCCGAACCCGTCGGCCACCGGGTCGGCCCCGTGGCCCAGTCCGCCGAGCTCCAGGTGGGGCACGTCCTGGATCCAGTCGTCGGCGTCCCGCATCGCCCACACCCGCGCGGTGGTGCGCAGTTGGGAGGCGTGCTCCACCCGCATCCCCGGGCTGCCGGCCACGGCGATGTCCGACACCCGCTCCGGCAGTCCGGGCGCGGCCACCCCGCAGACCACCGAGCCGTAGCTGTGGCAGAACAGCGAGACCGGGGCGAGGCCGGGCAGCCCCCGCACCAGCGCGTCCAGCCGGTCCGCGCCCTCCTCCGCGCGCATCGCCGTGGCCGCGTCCATGCCGAGCCCGCTGGGCGCGGTGTAGTCGGCCCAGGCGATGACGGCCGTGCGGGTCCCGGGATCGGCCCGCCGCTCGGCCTTGTAGAGCGACTTGGCCATGCCCGCGGGAGCGGAGTGCCGGCGCTCGGTGCGCTGGAAGGTGAGCAGGTCGGTGTCGACGCCGGGGACGACCACCGACACCCGCTCGGCGCGGCGCAGGTCGCCGAAGACCTCGGCGACGCGCCCGGCGCCCGCCGGGTTGAAGGCGAGGATGCGCCGGCCCGGCCGCATCAGCGCCTCGATGCGGTCCATCCTGCGGGCCGCCTGCGCCTGGCCGTCGGGCGTGAGCCGGCTGTCGTGCACCCGTCTGAGCTCCGTCTCGCGGGCCTCGGCCAGCGCGATCCGGTTGGCGCGGTAGCGCAGTTCGACCGGCGCGCCGTTCATGTTGCCGACCGCCAGCGGGAAGCGCTCGGCGAGCCGGAGCCGCTGCGCGGCGGTGAGCGAGGCGAAGAACCGGGCCAGTCGCGTCGGCGCCGACTGCGGGTCGGGCAGCCGCTTCCCGGCCACCCGGCCGTCCTCCCACGCCGCGAGCGAGGCCTGGAGGGGAGCGGGGTGGCGCTGGTGGCGCAGCGCCGTCCAGCCGGTGGTCGCCAGCATCACGAAGACCACGGCGAGCGCCAGCAGCGCCCGCCACACGTTCAGCTGGGGGGAGGTGTCGAAGGAAGTCACTGGGAGGACACACTAGGAGAACGAGAGTGTCTCGCGGGAATCCAGTGACCGGGATCACGTTTCGTGGGGCCGATTCAGGGATGCATCCGTACGCCAGTTCGCGGCGAGGGCCGGCCCGACATGGTCCAGGCAGGTCCGCATCAGCTCCCGGAGCGCCTCCTCGCTCAGGTCGTCGCCGGCCGACCAGAGCCGCTCCGCCACCCGGATCACCCCGCCGAACGCGGCCACCAGGATGCGCGGCCGCGGATCGGAGTCGACGTCCACCCCCTCGCGTGCGGCGATGATGGCCGCCAGCTCCTCCTCCAGCTCCGCCGACCGGCGCAGATGCGCGGCGAGCAGCGCGGGCGTCGACTCGATGACCCGGTACACCCGCATGTGCAGCTCCATCGGCACGAGCCGGCCGACGGCCTCGCCGATGGCGTCCCAGCTGTCCAGCACGGCCCGGCGCAGCGCCTCCAGCGGCGCCTCGTCGCGCGGGCGGGCCCGCACGGCCTCGGTGATCCGCTGCTCCGCCAGTCCCGGGACGAAGAGCGCCACCTCCTCCTTGCTGGCGAAGTAGCGGAAGAAGGTGCGCTGGGAGACGTCCACGGCCGCAGCGATGTCGTCGACCGTCGTGCCGTCGTACCCGCGGGTGACGATGAGGTCCAGGGCGGCCCGGACCAGGGCGTCCCGGGTCTGCTGCTTCTTGCGCTCGCGCAGACCCGGCCGTGGCAGCGCGCCCACGACGGTCCTGACCGTGTCCATGGCTCCTCCTTGAACCGTTCGCCCAGTTCAGGCTATGGGCGCATGTCCTGTCAGTTACTGACCGGTGAAATGGTTTGTCAAGTGTCAGCGGCTGACACTAGCCTCGAACGTATGACTAGTCAGACCACCCTCGACAAGGCGGGACAGGGGGACGGCCCGCCGGCCGGCCCGTCGGAGGCGACGCCCGGCAAGGGGCTGCGCGGACACCCCTGGTTCACGCTGTTCACCGTCGCCGTGGGCGTGATGATGGTGGCCCTGGACGGCACCATCGTGGCCATCGCCAACCCGGCCATCGCCAGCGACCTCGGCGCCACGCTCGCCGACGTCCAGTGGATCACCAACGCGTACTTCCTCGCCCTCGCGGTGTCCCTGATCACCGCGGGCAAGCTCGGCGACCGCTTCGGCCACCGGCAGACCTTCCTCATCGGCGTGGTCGGCTTCGCCGCCGCCTCCGGGGCGATCGGCCTGTCCGACAGCATCACGCTCGTCATCGTCTTCCGGGTTCTCCAGGGCCTGTTCGGCGCGCTGCTGATGCCGGCCGCGCTCGGCCTGCTGCGGGCCACGTTCCCCGCCGAGAAGCTCAACATGGCCATCGGCATCTGGGGCATGGTCATCGGCGCCTCCACCGCCGGCGGCCCGATCCTCGGCGGCGTCCTCGTCGAGCACGTCAGCTGGCAGTCGGTGTTCTTCATCAACGTGCCCGTCGGCGTCCTCGCCGTCGCGCTCGGCGTGTGGATCCTGCTCGACCACCGTGCGGAGAACGCGCCGCGCTCCTTCGACATCCCCGGCATCGCCCTGCTGTCCGGCGCGATGTTCTGCCTCGTGTGGGCGCTCATCAAGGCGCCCGAATGGGGCTGGGGCGACGGCAGGACCTGGGCGTTCATCGCCGCCTCGGTGGTCGGCTTCGTCGCCTTCGCCTTCTGGGAGACGAAGGTGCGGGAGCCGCTGATCCCGCTCGGCCTGTTCCGCTCCGTCCCGCTGTCCGCGGGCGTGGTGCTGATGGTCCTCATGGCCATCGCCTTCATGGGCGGCCTGTTCTTCGTCACCTTCTACCTCCAGAACGTGCACGGCCTCAGCCCGGTCGACGCCGGTCTGCACCTGCTGCCGCTCACCGGCATGATGATCGTCGGCTCCCCGCTCGCGGGCGTGGCGATCACCAAGGTCGGCCCGCGGATCCCGCTGGCGGGCGGCATGGCCTGCACCGCGCTCGCCATGTACGGCATCTCCACGCTGGAGAAGAGCACCGGCAGCCTCACCATGTCGGTCTGGTTCGCGCTGCTCGGCCTCGGCCTCGCCCCCGTCATGGTCGGCGCCACCGAGGTCATCGTGGGCAACGCGCCGCTGGAGCTCTCCGGTGTGGCCGGCGGTCTCCAGCAGTCCGCGATGCAGGTCGGCGGCAGCCTCGGCACCGCCGTGCTGGGCGCCGTGATGGCCTCCAAGGTGGACGGCGACCTGCCGGACAACTGGGCGAAGGCCGGGCTCCCGCCGCTGACGCCGGAACAGACCGGCGCCGCGTCCCAGGCGGTCCAGGTCGGCGTGCCTCCGGTGGCCAAGGGCACTCCCGAGGCGATCGCCGCGAAGATCACCGACGTCGCCCACGACACCTTCATCTCCGGCATGAGCCTGGCGTCGCTGGTCGCCGCCGGGGTCGCAGCGGTCGCCGTCTTCGTCGCGCTGCTCACCAAGCGCGGTGAGAACGCGGAGGCGGGCGCGGGCGTCGGCCACATCTGACGTCCCGTGAGGACCGCCGCGTAGCGCCGCCGGAGGGGTGCGGCGGGCCGCGGCGGTCATCCGCCGTACGCACAAGGGGAATTCAGGACGGAAGCGGGGGTACCCGCCATGTCAACCAACCCATCAGGGAGTTGATGATGGCGAGCTTCGGACACGGAACGCGCAGGAACCCTCGGGCCAGTGGCCGGACGTGGTCACGGTCCGGGCCGGATCGCGCGACGCTCGGGATCATCGGAGCCATCTGCGCCGTCGCCGGTTTCTTCGTACTGGGCATCATCCTGGGCCCGGTGGCGATGGTGTGCGGCTGGCTGGCGATGGGCCGCAGCTGGGCGGGCTCCCGCTCGGTGCCTGCCCTGATCGCACTGGTCCTCGGCGCGATCGACACGCTCCTGGCCATCGTCTGGCTGGCCGGGACAGGCGGCATGGGGACCGGCATGCTCTGACCCGGTGGACAGCAGCAGTGAGGGGGCCTCCGGCGAAACAGCCGGAGGCCCCCTCACTGCTGCAGCTCGGCCCCACAGGGCACGCGGTGATGTTCCCCGCGCTTCCGGGCCGGCGGTGGGACAGCCACCCAGGGGCGCGGGGAACTGC
>MUNG01000033.1 GCA_002154585.1 Streptomyces pseudogriseolus | reverse complement strand
GCGGCGAGCAGGGTGCGGGTGACGGGGGAGGCGAGGCCTTCGCGGGAGTGCTTGAAGACGGTCAGGAAGCCGGGGAAGTACTCGCGCAGGTGGGAGCGCAGCCGGTTACCGGTTTGGACGCGGTCCCAGACGGCGTCCTGGTGGGCTCGGGCCAGAACGGTGATGGCCTGGGCGAGGTGGCTGTCCGCGGGCAGGGGCCGGTGTTCGGCGGGGTCGGTGCGCAGGATGTGGGCCAGGACCTTGGCGTCGAGGTGGTCGGACTTCTTGCGGCTGAGGGCGTAGCGGTCGCGGTAGCGGGCCGCGGTGAGCGGGTTGATCACGTAGATGGGTCTGCCGGTGGCGCGTAAGCAGGCGACCAGGAGTCCGTGAGAGGTCTCGATGGCGACCGGGATCGGGTCGTCTTGGCTGTCGCCGTGCTGGGCTAGCAGGTTCAGGAGCTGGCTGAGGCCTTCTGGGGTGTCGTGGATGCGGAGCTTGTCCAGGAGGGTGCCGGCTTCGTCGAGCAGTGCGATGTCGTGGTGGTCGGTGGCCCAGTCGATGCCGCAGAACACGCTGGTCATGGTGGTGTCCCTGAGTGGGTGGCGGTGATGTGGTGGACGTCGCCGTGGCGGGGTTGCGCGTCTCCCTAATGGCAGGGCTCGGGGCCCGTCATCCGATTAGCCGTTCGCAATCCCAGCGGTCGCCAGGGGTCTCGGTCAGCTGCGGAACTGGTGCGTTCGCCGAGCGGTGAGAGGTGTTCCCTGGCGGCGGCTTGGACCACGAGAGGTAACGATGCCGCTGATTGTGTGCGAGCGGGGGTGGTGGGGCCGGTCCGCGCGGGACGAAGGCATGAGCGCGGGCCGGCCCCGCCACCCCCGGCGCTGCTTCACTGGGTGGGCAGGCATGTGAGGCCGGCTCTGTCTTGAGAGGTCAGGCCTCAGGAGCGGCTACGGATCACCACATGCCGACCCGCCCAAAGACCCCGGACGGAAAACCGCCTAGCGTCTTACCGCACCATTAGGAGCGCAGGCCCGGCCGGCGGGCGGGCCGCGAGCGGCGAGCGGAGCGAGCCGCCTTGAACCCGTAGAGAAGGTTGTAACTCAGTAGGATTCAGGCTTCGGTTGGCCTATCTGATCGTCTGGCTGCTGTGATCTTGCGCGCCTGTTCCGCGGCACGTTGAAGTGCCTGGGCCACCTGGTCGGCGTCGTCGGCGTTCAGCAGGATCTCTTGTGTCCAGAGGAGCGAGAGCCTGACGGTGCCGTCCTGAAGGTGTACGGCTACGTCGACTTCTGTGCCGTGGCCTGCTGCGTCCCGGATGTCGTCTAGGCCTGGGTCGCTTGCGAACGCGCTCATGCTCCGATGTTCCACAGCGGAGCGTCGTACTGGTCCGGTCGGCTGTTGATGAGGAGCCGACGTAGCTCATCGCGCTGGGAGCCGTTGAGGCTCAGTGCCTCGGTGAGGTGGCGGAACGTGGTGTGGGTGATGCTGCGGGCGCGGGCATCTGCCTGGAACCGGTCGAGCTGGGAGAAGACGTCCTCGGGGGTAAGGGGCACCGATGGCTGGTCCTTCAACCAGGCTGCCTTGTTGCGTTCGTAGTCGATCTCGGAGAAGCCGCAGATCTCGCGGCTGTGGGCCTCGGCCTCGTCCAGGGCGGCGGTCGTCATGATGGCGCGGGCCAGGTTGTTGCGGCTGACCGCGTCATCCAGGTCGACTTCGTGGACCGTGGGTCCCTCGTCGGTGAGGGGGACGGGGAGGCCGGCGTCGCGCACCTCGCAGATGCCGCGGGCTCCTTGGGCTGTTGCGGCGAGCATGGCGGTGGTCTCTGAGGGGTGCCATTCCAGGATGCTGCCGATCGTCTCCACGTCCTCGGCGGTGAAGGTGTGGACGAGGTTGCCGAGCAGGGGACGCAGGTCGTCGGGGGAGATCTCGCCGTCCAGTCCGGGGCCTGCGACCAGGAGGCGGATCGGGGCGTTGACCTGGCAGCAGGCGGCGAGGGTGAGGGCGTCGGCGAGTGGGCTCTTGAGGGTGGGTTCGTCGCCCTGGGCGAGGATGTCGCCGCCGACGTCGAGCAGATCGATCGATGCCGGTGCCAGGTGGGACACCAACTCTTCGAGTTGGCGGGTGATGCCCTCGGCGCCGTGGTGCGGGTCGAGCAGGGCCAGCGTGTGCGGGAGCTCTGCCGCGAGTCGGGGGAGTGTGGAGCCCGCCGGGGCGATCGGCTGGGCCTCGGTCGGCACCGACCAGACGGACTGAGTGACGGGTTCGAGTCCCGTGAAGCTGTCGGCTCCTCGTGGTCCCGGGAGTGGGTCGATCAGGAGGCGGTCCCATGCGTACGTGAGGATCACCGCCTGGTCCTCGTCGCCGTAGAGGGCGGCGTGAAGCATGGCGGCGGCAACTGCGTCGCCTCCTCCTCCTGCTGCGACGATCAACCGCGTCATGCGCTCAGAGTACGGGTTCACGGGTTGGCCACTCACCCTATAGTGGCCAAAGGCCATAGCCACTTGGACGAGGAAGGGAGGGGAGATGCCGCAGATCGAAGAGGCTCAACCGAAGTATCTCCAGATCGCCCACTACATCCGTGACCAGATCCTTCGGGGTGACCTGCGGCCGGGGGACGAGGTCCCCTCGGAACGGCAGCTCGCTGCGGACTGGAAGGTGTCCCGGCCCACGGCCGCGCGCTCGCTGGAGGCGCTGAGCCATCAGGGCTTGGTCGAGAAGCGCCAGGGCTCGGGGACGTACGTGCGTAGCCTCGAAGTGAACCGACGTGCACGGGAGTTGTACGGGCGCGCCCGGCAGACCGGGAAGATCTACACGCCTGGTGAGTACGCGGTGATCACTTCGGCCGGTTGGTTGGAGGCTCCGGACTACGTCGCCGAGGCGCTGGGGCTGGTGAAGGATCGCCGAGCCGTGCACCGCCGGCGGGTGACGAACAACCAGGACGGTCCGATCAACTTGTCCACTTCGTGGTTTGCTGCGGACGTCGGCCAGCGGGCGCCCAAGCTCACGGATCCCGGGCGGATCCAGGAGGGAACGCTCATGTACGTCGAGCGGATGACCGGGCGTCAAGGCAGCTATGCCGAGGACCGTATGTGTGCTCGGTCCGCCACGGACGAGGAAGCAGCCGACCTGGGGTTGGAGCCGGGGTCCGCGGTCCTCATCGTCCATCACGTCGTCTTCGACCTCCAGGACCGCCCTCTGGAGTTCGCCGAAGCCACCTACCCGCCGCATCGCTGGGCGTTCGAGCAGGGCTACCCGCTCACCTGACACTGACTCGCCAGTTCCGGCGAACCGCTTGCGTCTCCGAAGTGGCTAATGCCACTATCCAGAAAGTGGCTAAGGCCACTCGGAGGAGAAGGGGGCACGACGTGACGAGTCGGCGGCCGGTGCAGGGCGCGCGGTTAGTTTGCCGGGGGTGTCGGGGGCGTGGATGGAAGCGCGTCGGCTCCCGAACGGCGCTGGCGCTCTCCGTGGCCAACGACCGCAGCCGTGCCACGTCGAAGCGGCGCTGCCTCGACTGCGACGGCAGCGGCAAGGAGTGAGCACGCATGGCCTACTACACGATCGACCGCCACCCCTGTGAGGACTCACCGCGGCTCGGAGCGATGACCTTGCATCCGGAGCCCGAATCCGTGTCCCGCGCCCGGCGCTGGTTCCGGAAGTTCATCGCTCCCTACAACCCGGCCTGCTCGATCGACGACTGCACGCTGATGATCTCAGAGCTGGTGACCAACGCCATCCGCTACGGGAGGTCGGACGACTCGTGGGTGGTGCGGGTCGAGTGGTACCGCGAGGGAACCGCGCTCCGCGTCGACGTGCACAACCCGGGCTTCCCGGCGAGTGTGCGGCTGCGGCACCCGGAGGCGGACGACGCTCACGGGCGGGGGCTGCTCCTGGTCGACTCCATCGCTGATTCCTGGCGCTCCGGGCCCAGCTGCTTCGGTGGAACGGTCGTCTCCTTCGTGGTCGCCGATGCCTGGCCGGCGTGATGGGATAACCCACCTCTTCTACTGCCACCTTGAATCTGTCGCTAGGCTGGTTGACCAGTTGACTTGGCCAATCTTGACGGGCGGCGTTCATGGCGTATGAAGTGGAGCCACCGAAGTACGTGCGCCTCGCGCAGACGCTTCAGCGGCGCATCGAGGACGGCACGTACGCGCCTGGCACCCGCGTACCGAGCGAGAACCAGTTGGTGCAGGCATTCGGGATGTCCCGCCCGACCGTCGTCCGGGCTCTGGAGCTGCTGAAGCGGGACGGCTGGCTCGAGTCCCGGCAGGGGTACGGCACGATCGTCCGGGGTCGCCCGGAAGTCGTCGAGCAGAAGGACCGGCGAGGGCGTGAGGCGCTGGAGCGCGACGAGTCGCAGGGCGCAGGCCGCCTGATCGAGGTCGGGCACGTGCCTGTCCCGACTCGGGTCGCCTCGGCGCTCGGTCTGCCGAAGAGGGCCGAAGTCCTCATGCGCCGCTTCCTGGTCGAGGAGGACGGCGAAGCTGTCGAGTTGGTCTCGTCGTACTTCCCCGCCGGCCTGGTGGAAGGCACTGAGCTGGAGTCCGGGGAGCCCTTGAGCGGCAGTCCCCGTGAACACCTCGAAGCGCGGAAGAAGGTCCGCTTCGATCACGTGACCGAGCGGGTCTCCGCTCGGCTGCCCGAAGCTCGTGAAGCCGAGCTGCTGGATCTGCCGGACGGCGTCCCCGTGCTGAGTGTCCTGGTCATCGCGTGCGACGCCTCCGGTCGAGCCTTGCAGGTTGCTGACGCCCTACTGCCTGCCGACCGGCAGGAACTCGAAGACACCTACCGTCTGAACTGACCCCCGCCTGGGTCAAGACTTCCGCGATAGCAGCTTGACAAGTCAACCTGTCATCTCTAGCTTCGAACTTGCTAAGTCAACCTGTCAGGTTGGCGGGTTGGTCGACTCTCAGAAGGAGCAATCCCTGTGCGTGTGATTCGCGTTGACGCCTCGACCGCCACGATCCTGCTCACCGAGGCTCCGGCACCGAAGGTGCGCGACCGGCAGACCGGTGAGATCGCCAAGGATGCGGGGACCGGTGAGGCGCTGATGACCGTCGGCGTCGTCTACATCGACGAGGGTGAGTCGTCGCTGATCCAGGTCACCGTCCCGGAAAGCGGCGTGACCGAGGGCCTGACGGTCGGTGCCCCGGTCTCGCTTCCGGGTCTGGTGGCGCGGCCGTGGCAGAGCGTCTTCAACGGCAAGGAGCGGCACGGCATCGCCTACCGGGCGACCGCCGTCGCTCCGGGCGCCTTCCCGATGGCTCAGGCGGGCTGATCGCCGTGACGGATCTGGTGACGTGGGCCGAGCTGGGCGGTTCGCTCGCTGCGATAGGCGGGGCCTCCTACGCCCGGCACGCCTACCCGGCGGTGTACTGGTCCACGGTCGGGTTGCCGCTCTCGGTGGTCCGGCTGCTGGCCTCGTACTCCTCGACCATGGACGCCTGCGGCCTGACCGTCGAACCGCCCCGGTGGCGGGCGCTGGCCGTCCAGGCGACCACCCGCCGTGAGGTCCGGCCGGTTCCTCCTCGCCGGGGCGTCATCCGCTCGACCGCGACCGGCCTGCGCATGCGGTTGCGGCTGGCTCCGGGACAGGAGCCGGCGGACGTGGCGGCCTCCGCCGAACGCCTCCGGCACGCCTGGGGTGTCCACGCCGTCCACGTGCGGGACGTCAAGCCGGGCGTCGTCGAACTGCGGCTCGTCGGCTTCGACGTGCTGCGGAAGGTGCGGATGCCCCGTCGGCTGGACGGTGGTCCGCTTCGGATCCCGGTGGCGTTACGGGAGGACGCGACCGCGCTCGTGCGGGACTACCGGGCCGTGCCGCATGAGCTGGTGCTCGGCGCCACGCTCTCGGGCAAGTCCATGTACCTGCGGAACCTGCTGACCGGGCTGGCTGCTCAGCCGGTGGCTCTGGTCGGGATCGACTGCAAGCGCGGGGTCGAGCTGGCGCCCTTCGCACCGCGGCTCTCCGCCCTGGCGACCGACCCGGACCAAGCGGCCGAGTTGCTTCCCGCGCTCGTGAAGGAAATGGAGGACCGATACGACCTGATCAAGGCCCGGCAGGGCATCGCGCCCGGCACCCCGGAAGAGCTGATCACCTCGGACGTCTGGGGACTGCCGAAGGACGAACGCCCGGCCCCGATTGTGCTCTTCATCGACGAGGTGGCCGAACTCTTCCTCGTCGCCACGCGGAAGGAGGAGGAGCGGCGGGAGGAGATGGTCACCCAGCTCATCCGGCTCGCCCAACTCGGCCGGGCCGCCGGGATCTACCTCGAAGTCTGTGGACAGCGCTTCGGCGCCGAGCTGGGCAAGGGCGCGACCATGCTCCGCGCTCAGCTCACCGGCCGCGTCTGTCACCGTGTGAACGACGAAGCCTCGGCGAAGATGGCGCTCGGCGACATCGCCCCTGAGGCCGTCTTCGCGGCCTGTGCCATCGCCGCCGAGCTGCCCGGCCTGGCCGTCGTCGGCGACACCTCCGGCGGCTGGTCCCGCATCCGTACCCCTTACCTCTCCCTCGCCGACGCCGCGGCCATCTGCCGCGCGACGGCTCACCTCGCCCCCGACGTACCGGCGCTCGATCCCTTCCGGCCGTACGTTCCGCCGATGCCGGTAGAGGCGCCGTCCGGGTCCGTGGTTACGGGCCGTCCGGTCACCGAGTAAGCGCACCCCGCCCACGGCCGGCACGGCCGTCCCGTGCCACGTCCCTACCCCCTCCATGCCTGGAACCGGAAGGAGCTGCGCCGTGCGTGCCCTGCCCGTCCGCATCGACGCCGTACTCGTCCAAGCGCTGATCGCCGCCGCGCTGTCCTTCGCCCATCTGCACGATCTGGCGCTGGCCGCCGGGCAGGACGGCTGGAAGGCGTGGGCCTATCCGGTCTCCGTCGACCTGCTGTTGGTGGCGGCCTGGCGGCGGCTGCGCTCCGGTGAGGCGAAAGCGGCCGGGTGGTGCTGGTTCCTCGTCGCCCTGACCGCCTCGCTCGGCGCCAACGTCGCCACGGCCGGGCTGCTCGACCTGAACGACGTGCCGGACTGGCTGCGCATCCTCGTCGCCGGATGGCCTGCGATCGCCTTCCTCGGCGGGACGCTGCTCGCCCACGGAGCAACCGCGGACACCTCGACGGGGGAACGTGAGTCAGCCCCGAGGCCCACCGCGCCCGAAGCACCTGCCCCCGCACCCGAGTTGCCCGCTGCGGAGCCGGAACCGGCTCCGCCCTCCACGCCCCCGGTCCCGCCGGCGCTCGTCACGCTCGCGCGCAAGGTCGCCGACGAGCACCGCGCCCGGACCGGCACCCCCATCGACACCTCGACCCTTCGCGCCCGGCTCGGTGTCCCGCTGCCGCTGGCCGAATCCCTCTCCACCCACCTGACCTGACCCGGAGGACTTTCCCCCGTGCGACCGTCCACGCTCCGCGCGCTGAAGCGCGCCGCCGAGCTGACCCGACAGAACCGCCTCACCGAAGCCGTGCTCATCGCCGAGCCCGTGATCCTCGCCGCCGACGCGTACGAGGGCGACGAGATCTTGCGATGGCTGGCCGAGCACGTCACCGACTTCACCGGCGAAGACCCGAAGGAGATCCCCTGATGACCGCCAACCGCCGCTTCCGCCGCGTCGTCCGCATCGGCCCTGTGCAGGTCGCCACCTACTACGACGGCCGGGGCCGCGAGAAGCACACCGCCGCCTGCACGGCCCCGCGCTGCGGCTTCGCCACGGACTACGACAGCCGCGCCGCCGCCGAGCTGGCCGCCCGTACCCACCGCTGCGCCGTCCGCTGAAGGAGCTTCCGTGACCGTCTCGCTGCCGCTCGTCTTCGTCCTCGGCATCATCGCCTGGGCCGCGATCAAGTTCCTCGGCGTCCGGCTCTGGGTCGCCGTCGTGATCGCGCTCTTCGGCTTCTGGCTCTCGCACACCTTCCTCGCCCCCGCCATCGAGTCCGGCACCCGCTCCGGGGTCGACGTCGTCAACGGCACCCACGAGTGACAAGGAGATCCGCCGTGTTCCGTCCCAAGCTGCCCGACGTCCCGACTCCGCCGGCACTGCCCGTCACGCCTCAGCAGACGCAGCCTCCGGCTTCTTCGGCCGGTCGTCCGGTCGCCCCGTACGTGGGCATCGGTGCCGGCGCGGTCGCCGCCGTGGTCGTCGTCGGGATCGTGCTCACCGCGCTCCTGGCGGCGGTCGCCGTCTCGGCCGTGTCCGTGGCCATCGCCGCCGTGGTCCTGCGCTCCCTCGTCAGCAGCGCGCACAAGCGCTGACCGGCCGCCGGGGCGGCAAACGCCGCCAAGCATCCCGCCGCCCCGGGGCCGTCCCTTCCGAACCGTCACGACAGCCGAAAGGAACTCCCATCATCACCCGGCAGACTCCGCCTCCACTGGCGGAACTCTCCATGCTGGCCTCCCTCGGCACCCTGCCCGAGCTGGCCCGCCAACTGTCCGGCCTGGGTGGCTGCACTCGCCCGGTACGCCTTGACGGCCACCGCACCGAGTACGCGGTGGACCGGACGACCGGCGAGATCGGCCGCGTCCTGCACCACCTGGACTCATCGACCCTCCCGGCCGGTCAGCTCCTCGTCCGCTGCAACAACCGCCGCGCCACCCGGTGCGCAGCCTGTGCCGAGACCTACCGCCGCGACACCTACCACCTGATCACCGCCGGACTCCGCGGCGGCAAGGGCACCCCCGAACGGGTCGCCACCCACCCGCGCGTCTTCGCCACCTTCACCGCCCCCGGCTTCGGCCCGGTCCACAACCGCCCCTCCGGTGGGCGCCCCTGCCGCTGCGGCCTTCGCCACGACGACCAGGACCCCGCCCTGGGCACACCCCTCGACCCGGACACGTACGACTATGAAGCGGCCGTGCTGTGGAACGCGCACGCCGGGGCCCTCTGGCAACGCTTCTCGATCTACCTCCGCCGGGAGGTCGCCAAGCGAGCCGGCCTCACCCAACGGGCCTTCCGCGACCATGCCCGGGTCTCCTTCGCCAAGGTGGCCGAGTACCAGAAGCGGGGCGCCGTCCACTTCCACGCGGTCATCCGTCTCGACGGCCCCGAGGGCGGCGAAACCGCACCCCCGGCCTGGGCGACGGCCGAGCTGCTGACCGACGCCATCCGCGCTGCCGCCGCTGCCGCTCGCGTCGACGGCCCAGAGGTCGACGGCCGGCCGCACACCTTCGTCTTCGGCCGACAGCTCGACGTCCGTACGATCCGATCCACCGACTTCAACGACGGCCAGGACCTGACCGAACGGGCCGTAGCGGCGTACGTCGCCAAGTACGCCACCAAAGGCGCCGAGACGGCGACGGGCACCCTCGACCGGCCGATCCGCTTCCTCGCCGAGCTGGCCCAAGCACGGATCACCGACCACGCCCGGCGCATGATCCGCACCGCCTGGACCCTGGGCGCACGCCCCGAGCTGGCAGACCTCCGTCTGCGGGCCTGGGCCCACATGCTCGGTTTCCGCGGCCACTTCTCCACCAAGTCCCGCCGCTACTCCACCACCCTCGGCGCCCTCCGCGACGCCCGCGCCGAATGGCGCCGCGCCCAAGCCGTTCCGGTCGTCGACACCGGCCAGGAAACGACTCTCGTCCTCGCGCACTGGGTCTTCGCCGGGACCGGCCTCTCCGGCGCTGAGAGCTGGCTCGCCGCCACCCTCGAACCCGCTCCCGGAACGGAAGGAGAGCCGACCGCATGAACGACCGCTACCTGTCCGTGGACCAGGTCGCCGAGCTGCTGGGGACGACCGCCCGCTTTCCGCGGCGGCTCATCGAGGAGCGGCGCATCCGGTACGTGAAGGTCGGCCGACACGTCCGTATCCCGGCGAGCGCGGTGGAGGAGTTCATCACGTCCCACACGGTGGAGCCACGCCGGCGGCCCCGTGCTCGGTACGGGAGGGCTGCCTGATGGCCAACAGCAGGGGCAGGCGCCGCCGCTTCGGAGCGATCAGACGGCTGCCTTCCGGTCGGTACCAGGCGCGCTATCCCGGACCGGACGGCGTGATGCGTCCGGCTCCCTTCACCTTCGAGACGACGGCCGACGCGGACGACTGGCTCGCCGAGAAGCAGACGGAGATCCGCCGCGGCGAATGGAGGGACCCGGAGGCCGGCGCGGTGGGCTTCCGGGCCTACGCCGACAAGTGGGTGGAGGAACGCGAGTTGGCTCCGCTGACCCGGGATCTCTACCGCTACCTCCTCGACAAGCACCTGACCGCCTTCGCGGACCTGGACCTGGACGAGATCACCGCGCCCCGTGTCCGTGAGTGGCGGGCCGAACGGCTGCGGATCACGGGCGCCAAGACGATCACCGCGAAGGCGTACCGGCTCCTGAAGGCCATCATGGAGACGGCCGTCGACGACGAGCTGATCCAGCGCAACCCGTGCCGGATCAAGGGCGCCGGTAAGGAGAAGGCGGTCGAGCGGCGCATCGCCACCGTGGCCCAGGTCGATGCCCTCGCCAACGCGGTGGGGATGCGGTGGCGGCTGATGGTGTACCTCGGCGCCTACGGTCCGATGAGGCCGGAGGAGCTGGCCGGCCTCCGTCGCCGGGACGTCGACGTCGACACCCTCCGCGTCCGGGTCCGTCTCGCCGAGCCGGAGCGGATGAACGGCCGACGGGTCCAGGGCGAGACCAAGTCGGAGGCGGGGACCCGGACTGTGATCCTTCCCGCGTTCCTCCGCCGGGAGCTCCGGTGGCACCTGGAGTCGTACGCCGAGCCGGGACCGGATGGGTTGGTCTTCGTCGGCGAGAAGGGGGCGCCCTTCCGGCGCAGCACCTTCGGGCGGAAGTGGCGGCGGGCGCGGGAGGTCGTCGGCATGCCCGAGGGCTTCCGGTTCTACGACCTCAGGCACACCGGGCACACACTCTCCACCCGGTCCGGGGCCACCCTCAAGGACACGATGGTCCGCGCCGGGCAGTCGTCCGAGAAGGCCGCGCTGATCTACCAGCACTCCGACGAGGAGCGTCAGGAGGAGGTCGCCGCCGGCCTCGACGCGACCGTCCGGAAGGCTCGGGCCGCCGCTGCCCGGGAGGCCGACGAGAAGCGTTCTGGCACGGATCTGGCACGCGACGAGTGATCACCATGAACAGCAGAAAGGCCCGGGTCTCTGACCTGGGCCTTCTTCGTGGAGCGGGTGACGAGAATCGAACTCGCGCTCTCAGCTTGGGAAGCTGATGTTCTACCATTAAACTACACCCGCGCAAGATCCAGACCCTCCCCACCGGGAGTGATCCGGACGCTCGCTCACTCTACCTCATCGCAGGCACCCGGTGTCCAAGACCTGGGGGCCTGACGGTGTTTCAGGGTGTGGAAGCGGCTGCGGCGGGCATACGGCGGGGCGTACCGTGTGGCCGTCGGCGGGCGTCCGGGGTGCCGCCTGGAGGGCCGTTCCTTTCATCCCGTAACGTGGCTTTTGTCGTCAGGGCAGCAAGCCAGACGCGGCTCTTGGGGAAGGGACTCTTGGACTTGATGGAGCGCACCGTCGTCCGCTGTGCCGATGGGCACGTATTCACCGCCGCCTCGTTCCCGATGCAGCAGGCCGAGCGCCTCGGCCCCGGCCGGCTGCTGCGGTGTCCGCGCTGTGCGCGGCTTCGCAGCGTCGTGCCGGTGACCTTGCAGAAGCGGTAACGGAAAGCACACACGCCGGCAGGCACGCGGCGAGGCAGCCGCACGGCAGCGGCAAGAAGGCGGCGGGAAACCGCAGACAGAGGGCACAGGCGCGCGCGGCGGCCGGATTCGGTCGCCGCGCGCGCCTTGCGTATTCTCGGGGCGTGCTTCTCTCAGACAAGGACATCCGGGCCGAGATCGACGCCGGGCGGGTGCGGATCGATCCCTACGACGCATCCATGGTGCAGCCGTCCAGCATCGACGTACGTCTCGACCGCTACTTCCGGGTGTTCGAGAACCACCGCTACCCCCACATCGACCCCTCCGTGGAGCAGGCGGACCTCACCCGGCTCGTGGAGCCGGAGGGGGACGAGCCTTTCATCCTGCACCCGGGCGAGTTCGTGCTGGCCAGTACGTACGAGGTCATCACGCTGCCCGACGACCTCGCCTCGCGGCTGGAGGGCAAGAGCTCGCTGGGACGGCTCGGGCTGGTGACGCACTCCACCGCCGGGTTCATCGACCCCGGGTTCTCCGGGCACGTGACGCTGGAGCTGAGCAACCTCGCCACGCTCCCCATCAAGCTGTGGCCCGGTATGAAGATCGGGCAGCTCTGCATGTTCCGGCTCACCTCGCCGGCCGAGCACCCGTACGGCAGTGAGCGCTACGGCTCCCGCTACCAGGGGCAGCGCGGGCCCACGGCCTCGCGGTCCTACCTCAACTTCCACCGGACGCAGGTGTGAGCGGCATGCGCGAGAACCTCAGCTACGAGCAGTTCGGCGTGGCCGTGCGCGAGCTCGCCCAGACCATCGCCGACGACGGGTATCAGCCTGACGTGGTGCTCAGCATCGCCCGCGGCGGCGTCTTCGTCGCCGGCGGACTCGCCTACGCGCTCGACTGCAAGAACATCCACCTGGTCAACGTCGAGTTCTACACCGGCGTCGGGACCACCCTCGAGATGCCGGTCATGCTCGCGCCCGTCCCCAACGCGATCGACTTCACCGACAAGAAGGTGCTGATCGCCGACGACGTCGCCGACACCGGCAAGACCCTCAAGCTGGTCCGCGACTTCTGCCTCGACGCCGTCGCCGAGGTGCGCAGCGCCGTCATCTACGAGAAGACGCAGTCGCTGGTGAAGTGCGAGTACGTGTGGAAGCGGACCGACGAGTGGATCAACTTCCCGTGGAGCGTCTTGCCTCCGGTACGTAAGTCGGGCGAGGCGCCGACGGAGAACAAGGAAGCGCTCTGACCTCCGAGAGTCCATCGCGGATACCAGAGCCCATCTGGACCGAAAATGACTGGTTGCGTACTCTCCGGTCATGGAGTGGGGGACTCTGGCGGTTGTCGGACTTGGGGCGGTCCTTGGTGTTGGTGCCACCTTGGTCACCGATGGACTTCGTTCCAGGCGGGAGCAGGAACAGCAGTGGGTGGAGGCGAAGCGGGCCGTTTATGTGCGTTTCCTGGCTGCTCTGGCGCAGGCGCACAGTCGTATGACAGTGGCTGCATGGCGTGAACAACCCGGGCTCGGTCGACAGCAAGCGGTCCATGACGCTTTTTTAAGTGATCCGCAACATAGTGACGCCAAGTCGGTTCTCCGCGAGCTGGCGATAGCTGCCCCTGATCGCGTATACCGGGCGGCGATGTCAACATATGAGCAGCTTCGAGCGGCCCGCGATGTGCTGGCTGTGCATCCAGCCGGAACCGAATCGAGCGAGTATCAGCAGCTGATAAGACCGTTCTTCGCTGCCTTGGAAGACCTACAACGACTGATGCGGGACGATCTGCGTTCACCAGCGACTCGTCGGTCCTGACCTGGTGGGCTTGAGCCCACTGGGCCAGATCCTTCTACAGGTTTTGCCGCTCTCGTGTCCGGTGACCGTCGCGGCCCGTTGTTCCCCGTGGTTTCCCGCTCGATCGGGCACGGATGGGGCACGGTTCTGCCCTGATCGTGCCTTCGTTGGCATCAGCAGTGCTCTAGTTCTCAGGCCGGTGGCCACCTAGCCTCAGACCATGGACTGGTTAAGTGCTGCATGGGTGGGCGTGCTCGGCGGCGCCTCAATGGAAGCCCTCGACATCATCAGATCAGTGCGATGGCACCGACAGATGCCTTGGAATGTGCAGTCGGACACGATCGATCCTCCGCAGCGAAGTGTTGACGTCAGGCCCGGCGAGGAGAACCTGCCGGCACCGGGACGGCTTGCTTATGGTGTCGCGGCGGCGCTTCGCCTGCTTGTCAGCGGGGCCGTGTCCGGAGTCGTGGCGGCTACCTATCCGCCGACGGCAGTGCCGCTGGTTATGTACCTCGTCGGCTTGGGCGCGCTGTCCACCATCGAGAGGTTGACGAAGTTCGCCCCAATCCTGGTCACAGCTCTTGCCAAAGAGGGTGGGGCTGCCGCCTTGGAGTCGGTCCAGCAACCGCAGCAGCCTGCGGCTGCGCCTCTACAGGGTCATCTCCCAGGTCAGCAGACAAGTAGCCCATCGGTCGATGTTCCACCTCCCGATCCAACGTTGGCTGCACAACCGAATGCGACAGGAACCGGTGGTGTGGCATGACGCTGACAGCTGAGTCGTTCGCTGGCCGTGTTCTTGCTGTTTTCTCCCGCCGGTCCCCCGGCTTGCGCTCGTCGGGAAGGAGGCCCCATGTGATCGGCTTGGGTCCGAAGACCCTGCGTGATCAGGACAGAGCTTGCGACCCAAGCAGAGAACCAACCGGGGCCGAGCATGCCCAGAAGATGAGCTCATCCATCGACGAGCAAAAGGCGACCTTCTACCGATGGCACCTAGAACGGGCAGGCGCAAGGTCTTGGGCAACTCACCTGGCCCAGCACCCGGATGACGCGGAAGTAGCGGTGCAGGCCCTGACTCAGGAGAACCTCGAAGCGCTGCAGGCCCGCATGGACGAAGTCTTGGACATCCTCAAAGGGCTCCAGGGGGAGCCTTGGGAGGTTCAACGTGCGAAGTCGTTGGCTCTGGCAGTGGTCAATCAGATACTCGCCGAGCGGCTAGGTCCCCTGCCGTACGGATCCATCACTCTCCCGCAGCCCCGTTCGCGTAGAGTCACGGATGATCTCGACGGCCCAGCGACCCTGCCTATGGAAGAGCCCGCCTACCCGACTACCTAGTGGACGCCTCGCAACCCTCTTTGGAGCGTCCAGCCGCCCGTCGTACGCCGGGACGGGCAGGTGCTCGACGCCTGACGTGAGGCGGCAGGAAGCAGCAGCCGGAAGCAGAACGGGGGCGGCCCCCGGCGGGAGTTTCGGAACTCCGCGCCGGGGGCCGCCCCCGTCTCACCCGTCCGACCGCGCCCGCGTCAGTGCAGGCCCTTGAACGTGTTCCAGCCGCCCGAGCCGACCAGCACCCGGCTGCTGTACGAGCCGGCGCCGGTGGACGCGTACCGCCACAGCTTCCCGGTGGTGTCGCGGGCCAGCAGGTCGGTGCGGCCGTCGCCGGAGAGGTCGCCGGTGCCGACGAGGGCCGAGTAGGCGTTCCAGCCGCCGCCGACCCGCTCCCGCCTGGTCACGCTGCCGGCGGCGGTGCCGTAGTACCGCCACAGGACGCCGGCGGAGTCCTGGCCGAGCAGGTCGCCGCGGCCGTCGCCGTTCAGGTCACCTGCGCCGACGATCCACTTGTACAGCTTCCAGTTCGTCTGGATCTTCACCCGGGCCTTGAGGTGGTGGTCCGCCGTGCCCGCGTAGAAGTAGATGTCCCCGGTCGTGGTCTGGCGGGCGATCAGGTCGACGTGACCGTCGCCGTTCAGGTCGCCCGGCGACGTCAGCTGGTCGTACTGGCCCCAGCCCTGGCCGATCACCGTGTACGGCGAGGTGGCGCCGACGACCTTGCCGCAGCCGGGGCGGTAGGCGCGCAGCTCGTTGCCCACCCGGACCAGTACGTCGGCGCAGCGGTCGCCGTCCACGTCGCCGACGGGCACGAGCACCGTGCCGGCGGGGAACGCCCCGGCGGTCCCGGCGGTGCGGGAGGTCACCCCGCCGGTGCCGTTGCCCCGGTACATCCACACGACCCCGGCGGAGTCCGTCGCCAGCAGGTCGCCGAAGCCGTCGTCGCCCGCCAGGTCCCGCCACACGGCGGCGCCGCCGGTGACCGGCACGGTCCCGGAGACGGACAGGGCCGCGCCGGCGCCGTCGGCGGGCTGCGCGGTCAGGGTCCAGGTGTAGCGGCCGTTCGGGACGTACCGCCCGGCCGCGTCCTTGCCGTCCCAGGAGGCCGACAGGAAGCCGCGCACCTCGCCGCCGGACAGGGTGCGCACGGTCGTGCCGCTCGCCTTGTTCCTCAGGGTCAGCGTCCAGGAGGCGGCGGGCTTCGACAGCCACCAGCGTGACGTCCAGGTCTGCCCGGCCTTGACGGCCAGGGTGGACGACGTCTCCGCGTCGATGACGGCGATCGCGGAGGCCGGGACGCCCGACGGGACGATCCGCACCCGGCGGTCGGCGCCGACGTAGGCGACGTGGCCGCCGAAGCGGTCCACGGTCCAGCCGGCCCGGGGCACGGTCCGGTTGCCCAGCTCCGCGGCGGTGACGATCACGCGCCGGGGCAGGTCCGCCTCGGTGGCGCCGGCCTGGAGGCCGCCGTGCAGGTCGAGGAGGGTCAGGCCGGTCGTGTCCGACTGGCGGACCAGGTAGCCGTCGCCGAGGAGCGCCTTGTCGGTGCCGAGCTTCAGGGAGCGCTTGGCCTGCCGGTCGTAGACGCCGCCGCCCCGGTAGTTGGGCCAGGAGTCGTCGCACTGCCAGTACACCCAGCGCCCCACGGCCTGGAGTTCGCGGGGGACGCAGCCGGCGTCGAAGGTCTCGCCGGCGGCGCCCGTCGACAGGTTCTTCGCCGTCACCGTGGTCGGGAGGTCACGGCCGGGGTCGTCCCAGCTGCCGGTGGCGCTCCACAGGGTGTTGCCCCAGACGGCCGACGCGACGATGTCCCGCTTCTCGAGGACGCCGCCGGTGTCGCCGTCCCCGAAGCGCAGGACGGCCTGCGAGCCGCCCCAGGCCTGATTCACCACGCCGTACCGGCCGGACAGGTCGACGAGTTCGGGGCTGCCGAGTCCGGAGGTCACCCGCGGGCCCCAGGCGGGGTCGCCGTTGCGGTGGAGCATGGTGACGCCCTGCTCGGTGGCGGCCTCACGGCCGTGGTACCCGTCGCCGGAGGCGAACATGGTCACGCAGTAGCCGTTCTCGCTGTCGCCGCAGTCGCTGTCGCGGCCGCTGACGAGGCCGTCGACGGTCGAGTTCAGCTCCTCGGGGCGGCCGGAGGTCTTCAGCCAGGTGCTGCGGTAGGCGCCGACGTAGGTGCCCGGCATGTAGAGCTTGGAGTCGTCGGCGGTGGTGAGGATGCCGCTGCCCAGCGAGATGCCGTACGGCTGGGCCTCACGGTCCTCGATGTCGGCGACGCGCCTGCGGGTGACGGTGCCGTCGGCGGTGGGCGTGACGAGGTAGTACCCCCAGTCGAGCGGGCCGTCGTCGGTGTCGTTCTCGGCGCCGGTCACCAGCAGGGAGCCGTCGGGCGTGCGGTGCAGCGAGGGGGAGGCGACGGTCAGCAGGGACTGCCAGTGGCCCTCGGTGTCCTCCAGGGCGAGGTGGTTGCCGCGGTACTCGTTGTCGCCGGGGTTGGGCGGGGTCACGGTGGCGAAGCCGCCGGCGAAGGGCAGGATCGTGTCGCCGTACGCGCCGACGTCCCGCAGGTCGAGCGTGGTCGGTTCCGCGTCCAGGTCGTCGCGGCGGTACACCTGGGCGGCGTAGGACTCCGGGGCGCCGAGGTGGAAGATCGTGTCCTGGTCGAAGCTCACGCTCTCGCCGTGCGGGGAGAGGGTCTTCACCGTGCCGGTGGCGAGGTCGACGACCCACCACCCCTGCGACATCCGGGTGTCCTCCCACTTGATGGCGCGGACGGCCACGGACCGGGAGTCGCCGGTGCCGACGGTGAGGTTCCAGCCTTCCGGCAGGCCCTCCAGCTTCTGGTCCCGCACCTCGCCGTTCTCCAGGCGCAGCAGGTGCAGATTCGTTTCCGCGTTCTCGGGGCCGGTGCGGGTGACGACGGTGTCGCCGTACGTCGCGACGTACGACTGGCCCTCCGGGATCGGGACGGTGACCGTGGGTCCGTCGCCCGCCCGCTGCTGGAGCGTCACGTGCGGGGTGGGGGACGCCGCGTAGAGGGCGACGGTGTCGGAGCCGTGGCCGAACTCCCCGGGGTGGCCGGAGATGCGGAGGTCGTCCACGTCGTAGGTGAAGGGCTTCGGCAGCCGGTGGTCGAGGACGGTCGTCGCGCCGGTGGCGTAGTCGATCCAGCGGAGGCGGTCGTCGCCCTCCTGCGCGGTCAGGAAGCCGGTCTCGCCGGTGTTGAGGACGACGGTGGCGCGGGGCACGAAGCGGGCGCCGGGGCTGACGACGACGGGTTCGGCGGACGCCGTGGTGGTGCCGGCGGCGGTGGCCGTTCCCGTGGCGGCGCCGATGCCGGCGGTCACGGCGAGCGTGACGGTGAGAGCGATACGGCCGAGCGCACGCCGACGGCGCACGGCCCGCTTGTCCAGCGGACGATTCACGTGTGAGGTCCCTCCCCAGGGCGCTGCGCAGGGGGGCGTTTCACGATGTCGCCGCTCGTCCTGCGCGAGCAGGGCGACAGTAGCAGGAGGTGATCACGGCGCGGCAGGGGCAGGCCCCCGGCGTGACATGCACACCGGGGGCCTGATCGGGCAGGTCCAAGGGCAGGACGGGGGACGGACCGGGCCGGACCGGGAGGGTTCGGGGGCCGGCGGGTCTAGAAGGTGCCGAGCTTCACGATCGACAGCAGCGCGATCAGCTGGATGGACGACGCGCCCAGCGCCTTCGGCCAGGGCAGGTCGTGCGAGCGGCTCACCATCAGGGTGAGGAGCGCGCCGCCCGCCACCCAGGTGGCCCAGCCGAGCAGCTGCACGAACATCGCGTCGCCGCCCGCGAACATGGCGAAGACCAGGCGCGGGGCGTCGCTGATGGACATGATCAGCATGGACAGGCCGACCGTGGGCTGCCAGGCGCCGTTGCCGCCGAGCTGGCGGGCCAGCGTGTGGGTGACCACGCCCAGGACGAACGCGCTGATCACCATCGCCACGGCCGTCGTCAGCACGATCGGGATGGCGTTGGACAGCGTCGCGTTGATGGCGTCCTCGCGGGCGCCGTCGAAGCCGAAGACGGCGAGCAGGCCGTAGAGGAAGGTGACGATGAGGGCGGGGCCCCACATCGTGTAGTCGCGCATCCGCAGGAATGTCTGCTGCGGCGACAGGACGACGCCCTTCAGCAGGTCCTTCCAGTGCAGCCGGGGGCCGACCGGGCCGGGCGGCGGCGCCTGGTAGGCGTCGTCCTGGTGGTACGGGTCGTCGATGGAGAAGGCCTGCGTGTGACCGGGGTTGTTGGCCGCGTACGGGTCGTGCGGGGCGCCGTGCGGTGCGGCGGGGTAGCCGCCGTCGCCGAAGTACTCCGGCTCGCCGTGCCCGCCGTAGCCGCCCGGGCCGCCGTGACCGGCGTGCGGCTGCGGCCAGGGGCTTCCGCCGCCCGTGCCCTGTCCGTAGGTCGGCGGCTGCGGCGCCGGCGGGTAGCCGTACGACGGCGGTGCCTGCCGCCCGTGCGGGGGGTGGGGCGGTCGCCCCTGGGGGGCGCCGTCGTTGTTCCGTCCGCGTCCGATCCTGAATCCAGCCACGTCCCTGAAAGTACCTGGTCCCGGACGGCCGTGTGCCGGGGCCCGGCCACGCGGCAGGGCATTGCTGCCGAGCTGTGACATCCCCTAAGGGGAGTACCCCGATCCGTACTCGGGGCGGCTCCTCGCGTGCTGAAGCGTCGGGAAACGCCGAAGGGGCCGCCCCTCAGGACGGCCCCTTCGCGGACTGCGTGCTACTTCACCGGCTCCGGCTCGGGAGCCGGCTCCGACTCCTCCTCGCCCGCCGGGTCGATCGGGGTCTTGACCGACTCCAGCAGGAGCTGGGCGACGTCGACGACCTGGGTCGACTCCTTGGCCTTGCCCTCGTTCTTCTTGCCGTTGACCGAGTCGGTCAGCATGACCAGGCAGAACGGGCAGGCGGTGGAGATGATGTCCGGGTCGAGGGAGAGGGCCTCGTCGACGCGCTCGTTGTTGATGCGCTTGCCGATCCGCTCCTCCATCCACATCCGGGCGCCGCCGGCGCCGCAGCAGAAGCCGCGCTCCTTGTGGCGGTGCATCTCCTCGTTGCGCAGGCCCGGGACCTTGCCGATGATCTCGCGCGGGGGCGTGTAGATCTTGTTGTGGCGGCCCAGGTAGCACGGGTCGTGGTAGGTGATGAGGCCCTCGACCGGGGTGACCGGGATCAGCTTGCCCTCGTCCACCAGGTGCTGGAGCAGCTGGGTGTGGTGGATGACCTCGTAGTCGCCGCCGAGCTGCGGGTACTCGTTGCCGATCGTGTTGAGGCAGTGCGGGCAGGTGGCGACGATCTTCTTCGCCGACCGGGGCTTCGCGGACTCGGGCGTCACCTTGCCGTCGTCGTCCATCTCCTCGCCGAACGCCATGTTCAGCGCCATGACGTTCTCCATGCCGAGCTCCTGGAACAGGGGCTCGTTGCCGAGGCGGCGGGCGGAGTCACCGGTGCACTTCTCGTCGCCGCCCATGATCGCGAACTTGACGCCCGCGATGTGCAGCAGCTCCGCGAAGGCCTTGGTGGTCTTCTTGGCGCGGTCCTCCAGGGCGCCGGCGCAGCCGACCCAGTACAGGTACTCGACCTCGGTCAGGTCCTCGATGTCCTTGCCGACGACCGGGACCTCGAAGTCGACCTCCTTGAGCCATTCGAGGCGCTGCTTCTTGGCCAGGCCCCAGGGGTTGCCCTTCTTCTCCAGGTTCTTGAGCATCGTGCCCGCCTCGGACGGGAACGCGGACTCGATCATCACCTGGTAGCGGCGCATGTCGACGATGTGGTCGACATGCTCGATGTCGACGGGGCACTGCTCGACGCAGGCGCCGCAGGTGGTGCAGGACCACAGGACGTCCGGGTCGATGACGCCGTTCTCCTCGGCGGTGCCGATCAGCGGACGCTCGGCCTCGGCGAGGGCGGCGGCGGGCACGCCGGCCAGCTGCTCCTCGGACGCCTTCTCCTCGCCCTCCATGGTCTTGCCGCCGCCGGCCAGCAGGTAGGGGGCCTTGGCGTGCGCGTGGTCGCGCAGGGACATGATCAGGAGCTTGGGGGAGAGCGGCTTGCCGGTGTTCCAGGCGGGGCACTGCGACTGGCAGCGGCCGCACTCGGTGCAGGTGGAGAAGTCCAGCAGGCCCTTCCAGGAGAACTGCTCGACCTGGGAGACGCCGAAGACGTCGTCGTCACCGGGGTCGGTGAAGTCGATCGGCCTGCCGCCGGAGGTCATCGGCTGGAGGGCGCCCAGGGCGGTCCCGCCGGTGGCCTCGCGCTTGAACCAGATGTTGGGGAAGGCGAGGAAGCGGTGCCAGGCCACACCCATGTTGGTGTTGAGCGAGACGACGATCATCCAGATGAAGGACGTCCCGATCTTGATCATGGCGGTCAGGTAGACCAGGTTCTGCAGCGTCCCGACGGACAGCCCGTCGAAGGCCTGGACCAGCGGGTACGAGGCGAAGTACGACGCGTCGTAGCTGTCGACGTGGTGCAGGGCGCCCTCGAGGCCGCGCAGCACGTAGATGGCGAGGCCGATGGTGAGGATCACGTACTCGACGAAGTACGCCTGGCCGGCCTTGGAGCCGGTGAAGCGGGACTTGCGGCCGGGCCGGCTCGGCAGGCTGAGCAGGCGGATGACGATCAGCACCGCGATGCCCAGGACCGTCATGACACCGATGAACTCGGTGTACATCTCGAACGGCAGGAAGTCGCCGATGACCGGCAGCACCCAGTCGGCCTGGAAGAGCTGGCCGAAGGCCTGGGCGAGGGTCGGCGGCAGGGTCAGGAAGCCGACGGCGACGAACCAGTGGGCGATGCCGACGACGCCCCACCTGTTCATGCGGGTGTGGCCGAGGAACTCCCGCACCAGGGTCACACTGCGCTGGTAGGGGTTGTCGGTCCGGGTGCCGGCCGGGACGGGCTGGCCCAGCTTGAAGTACCTGACGAACTGGCCGATCGCGCGTGCGAGCAGCGCAACGCCGACCACGGTCAGGACCAGCGACACGATGATCGCGGCGAGTTGCATGGGGGCTCCTCGGGCCTGCGAGGGGTTTCAGGAGGGATGTGGGGGACTTCGCCGGGGGCTCCACCACGGCTTCCCCGAGATTACTAAGCGGTAACTTATGTAGTCCGTCTGAGACTACCCCCATCTCAGGCCGCACTGTAGCCGGGCGCGGGGTGATCTGAATCGCTGAGGGTTGCCTATGAAGGCGACCTCGAGGGGCGCCCGGACGGTGTCCCGGACCGAGTCCCGGATGGCGTCCGGGATCCGATCGTGTTATTCACGCCAAATCGTGCCATACGCCCCTAACTTATATCCGTGCTCTACGGGATCGCCGCCGCCGCCACCGCACTGCTGCTCTCCGCCTTCCTCACCGGAGTGCTGCGGGTCCCCGCCCTGCGTCTCGGGATCACCGACCGCAGGCGGCGCCGGCCCCTGCCGCTGTCCGGGGGAACGGCGGTCGCGCCGGCCACCGTCCTGGTCGCGACGGCGGCCGACGCCACCGGCCTGGTGCCCCTCGGCGCCGGGGTCGGCCGATTGGTGACGGCGGCCGGCTGCGTCGCCCTGCTCGGCCTGGCCGCCGACCTCCGGCGGCTGCGGTGGTGGGTCACCCCGGCCGGCACGGCGGTCGCCGCGTGCTTCGTCGTGCCGTACGAGGAGACCGGCGTGGCCGCCGGGGTCGCGGCGGTCGGGGCGATCGTGGTCGCGACCGTCGCCTTCCGGAAGCTGGACCACGCCGACGGGCTGGCCGGGACGGCCGGCGCGGTGGGCGCGTTCGGGCTCGCCGCGTGCGCCACGGCCGAGCTGATGGACGGACCGGCCGCGCTGCTGGGCGTGCTGGCCGCCGCGCTCGCCGGGTTCCTGCTGCACAACTGGTTCCCCGCGCGGGCGGGCATCGGGGCCTCCGGCGCGCTGTTCACCGGGTTCGTGCTGGCCGCCTCGGCGGTGTTCGTGCGGGCGGGGCAGGGAATCGGCGCCGGAGCCGCCGTGCTGTACGGGGTGACGGCACTCGGGTGTGCGGACGCCGCCCTGGTGGTACTCGGGCGGCTGCTCGACCGCCGTGCGGTGACCCGCGGGCGGCCGGACCACCTCGGGCACCGGCTGCGGCGGCTGGGCCTCGCGCCCCGCGCGGTGCCGGTGCTGCTGGGCGCCGGGTCCGCGGGAGCGGCGCTGGTCGCGGTGTGCGTGCACACCGGCAGGCTGGCCCCGGGCGCGGTGGGGTGGGTCGCGGCGGCCTCCGCGGTGCTCGTCCTGGCGCTGGTGCGGCGTCCCGTCACCCCCGTTTTCCGTCCGCGTCAACGTGTCGCCAGTGCGTCGACGCAGGTCAGCGAACGGTTGCGTGTAAGGAGCGGATAAGAGTTGAGTCTGCTCGACTCAGCTCTGTTGACCCGGCGGCGGGCGTCATGCATGCTTGAGTCTGTTCCACTCAAGTCAGCTGGAGGAATCGAAATGGCACGTGCGGTCGGCATCGACCTGGGCACGACTAACTCCGTCGTCAGCGTTCTGGAGGGCGGCGAGCCCACCGTCATCACCAACGCCGAGGGCGCCAGGACCACGCCTTCCGTCGTCGCCTTCGCCAAGAACGGTGAGGTGCTGGTCGGCGAGGTGGCCAAGCGCCAGGCCGTGACCAACGTCGACAGGACCATCCGGTCGGTCAAGCGCCACATGGGCACCGACTGGAAGATCAACCTGGACGGCAAGGACTTCAACCCGCAGCAGATCAGCGCCTTCGTGCTGCAGAAGCTGAAGCGGGACGCCGAGGCGTACCTGGGCGAGAAGGTGACCGACGCGGTCATCACCGTCCCGGCGTACTTCAACGACGCCGAGCGCCAGGCGACCAAGGAGGCCGGCGAGATCGCCGGTCTGAACGTGCTGCGCATCGTCAACGAGCCGACGGCCGCCGCCCTGGCGTACGGCCTCGACAAGGACGACCAGACGATCCTCGTCTTCGACCTCGGTGGCGGTACCTTCGACGTCTCCCTGCTGGAGATCGGCGACGGTGTCGTCGAGGTGAAGGCCACCAACGGTGACAACAACCTCGGTGGTGACGACTGGGACCAGCGCGTCGTCGACTACCTGGTCAAGCAGTTCCAGGCCGGTCACGGCGTGGACCTCGCCAAGGACAAGATGGCGCTCCAGCGTCTGCGCGAGGCCGCCGAGAAGGCGAAGATCGAGCTGTCCTCGTCCACCGAGACCTCGATCAACCTCCCCTACATCACCGCCTCCGCCGAGGGCCCCCTGCACCTCGACGAGAAGCTGACCCGCGCCCAGTTCCAGCAGCTGACCGCGGACCTGCTCGAGCGCTGCAAGACCCCGTTCAACAACGTGATCAAGGACGCCGGCATCTCCGTCAGCGAGATCGACCACGTCGTCCTGGTCGGCGGTTCGACCCGTATGCCCGCCGTCGCCGAGCTGGTCAAGGACCTCACGGGCGGCAAGGAGGCCAACAAGGGCGTCAACCCGGACGAGGTCGTCTCCATCGGCGCCGCGCTCCAGGCCGGTGTCCTCAAGGGCGAGGTCAAGGACGTCCTCCTGCTCGACGTCACCCCGCTGTCCCTCGGTATCGAGACCAAGGGCGGCATCATGACCAAGCTGATCGAGCGGAACACCACGATCCCGACCAAGCGCTCCGAGATCTTCACCACGGCCGAGGACAACCAGCCGTCGGTGCAGATCCAGGTCTACCAGGGCGAGCGCGAGATCGCCGCGTACAACAAGAAGCTCGGCATGTTCGAGCTGACCGGTCTGCCGCCGGCGCCGCGTGGCGTCCCGCAGATCGAGGTCTCCTTCGACATCGACGCCAACGGCATCATGCACGTCACGGCGAAGGACCTCGGCACCGGCAAGGAGCAGAAGATGACCGTCACCGGCGGTTCGTCGCTCCCGAAGGACGAGGTCGAGCGGATGCGCCAGGAGGCCGAGAAGTACGCGGAGGAGGACCACGCCCGCCGCGAGGCCGCCGAGACCCGCAACCAGGGCGAGCAGCTCGTCTATCAGACCGAGAAGTTCCTCACGGACAACGCGGACAAGGTGCCCGGCGAGATCAAGACCGAGGTCGAGGCCGCCGTCGCCGAGCTGAAGGAGAAGCTCAAGGGCGAGGACACCGCCGAGATCCGCACGGCCACCGAGAAGGTCGCCGCCGTCTCGCAGAAGCTGGGCCAGGCGATGTACGCCGACGCCCAGGGCGCGCAGGCCGCGGGCGGCGCGTCCGCCGGCGCCGGTGAGGCCAAGGCCGACGACGACGTCGTCGACGCCGAGATCGTCGACGAGGACCGCAAGGACGGTGCGGCGTGACGGAAGAGACCCCGGGCTTCGACGAGCAGCAGCCCGATGTCCCTTCCGGCGCACCGTCCGACGACGCCGAGCCGCAGGCCGCCGCTCCCTCTCCCGAGGAAGAGGCGGCCCCGGCCGGGGACACCGAGCAGAACGCCGCTCTGGTGGCCCAGCTGGACCAGGCCCGCAGCGCGCTGAACGAGCGCACCGCGGACCTCCAGCGCCTCCAGGCGGAGTTCCAGAACTACCGCCGCCGTGTCGAGCGGGACCGGGCAGCCGTGAAGGAGACCGCCGTGGCGAATCTCCTGACCGAACTGCTCCCGGTGCTGGACGACATCGGCCGCGCGCGGGAGCACGGCGAGCTGGTCGGCGGCTTCAAGTCGGTCGCGGAGTCGCTGGAGACCACGGCGGCCAAGCTGGGCCTCCAGCAGTTCGGCAAGGAGGGCGAGCCCTTCGACCCGACGATCCACGAGGCCCTGATGCACTCCTACGCGCCGGACGTCACCGAGACGACGTGCGTGGCGATTCTCCAGCCGGGGTACCGCATCGGCGAGCGCACCATCCGCCCCGCGCGGGTGGCCGTCGCCGAGCCCCAGCCGGGCGCGCAGACGGTGAAGCCGGCCGAGGAGAGCACCGAGGCGCAGGCCGACGGGGAGAACAAGGAGAGCGGTGGCCCGGAGGAGGGCTGACGTAAGAGCTGACGCAGGGAAGGAGGGACGTCGGGGATGAGCACCAAGGACTTCATCGAGAAGGACTACTACAAGGTCCTCGGCGTCCCCAAGGACGCCACCGAGGCCGAGATCAAGAAGGCGTACCGGAAGCTCGCCCGCGAGTTCCACCCGGACGCCAACAAGGGGAACGCCAAGGCGGAGGAGCGGTTCAAGGAGATCTCCGAGGCGAACGACGTCCTCGGCGACCCCAAGAAGCGCAAGGAGTACGACGAGGCGCGCGCGCTGTTCGGCAACGGCGGTTTCCGTCCGGGGCCGGGCGCGGGCGGCGGCTCGTTCAACTTCGACCTGGGCGACCTCTTCGGGGGTCAGGCCGGCGGCCAGGGCGGCTTCGGCGGCGGGCTCGGTGACGTCTTCGGGGGCCTGTTCAACCGGGGCGGGCCGGGTGCCGGCACGCGCACCCAGCCGCGCCGGGGCCAGGACATCGAGTCCGAGGTGACGCTCAGCTTCACCGAGGCGATCGAGGGCGCGACGGTCCCGCTGCGGATGTCGTCGCAGTCGCCCTGCAAGGCCTGTTCGGGCACCGGCGACAAGAACGGCACACCGCGCGTGTGCCCGACCTGCGTCGGCACCGGCCAGGTGGCGCGGGGCTCCGGCGGCGGCTTCTCGCTGACCGACCCCTGCCCGGACTGCAAGGGCCGCGGCCTGATCGCGGAGGAGCCCTGCGAGGTCTGCAAGGGCAGCGGCCGGGCCAAGTCCTCGCGGACGATGCAGGTGCGCATCCCCGCGGGGGTCAGCGACGGCCAGCGGATCCGGCTGCGCGGCAAGGGCGCGCCGGGCGAGCGGGGCGGCCCGGCGGGCGACCTGTACGTCGTCGTGCACGTCGGCGCCCACCCGGTGTTCGGGCGCAAGGACGACAACCTGACGGTCACGGTGCCGGTGACGTATCCCGAGGCGGCCCTCGGGGGCGAGATCCGGGTCCCGACGCTGGGCGGTCCGCCGGTGACGCTGAAGCTGCCGCCGGGCACACCCAACGGGCGCACCCTGCGGGCGCGCGGCAAGGGGGCGGTCCGCAAGGACGGCACCCGCGGCGATCTGCTGGTCACCGTCGAGGTGAGTGTTCCGAAGGACCTGACGGGGAAGGCTCGTGACGCCCTGGAGGCGTATCGCGAGGCGACCGCGGACCAGGATCCGCGGGCGGAGCTGTTCCAGGCCGCGAAGGGAGCTTGATGCGATGGACGGCCGTCGACGCAACCCGTACGAACTGACCCAGGACACCCCGGTCTACGTCATCTCGGTGGCGGCCCAGCTCTCCGGCCTGCACCCGCAGACGCTGCGTCAGTACGACCGTCTGGGACTCGTGTCGCCGGACCGTACGGCGGGCCGGGGCCGGCGCTACTCGGCCCGTGACATCGAACTGCTCCGCCAGGTGCAGCAGTTGTCGCAGGACGAGGGCATCAACCTGGCCGGAATCAAGCGCATCATCGAACTGGAGAACCAGGTCGCCGCCCTCCAGGCCCGCGTGGCCGAACTGGAGGACGCGCTCGACGGCGCGGCGGCGGCCATGCGCCAGCGCGAGGCCGCCGTGCACGCCTCGTACCGCCGTGACCTGGTGCCTTACCAGGAGGTGCAGCAGACAAGCGCGCTGGTGGTCTGGCGTCCCAAGCGCCAGCAGCAGTCGGACTGACCGCGCGCGACGCCGAGAGGGGCCCGTGGGTTCGCAGAATCCACGGGCCCCTTGGCTCATGTACGACCACACCTGTGGCTATGGTATGCCTGCGTGTCCAGGTGATCCCCGCGGTGTGTCCGCGAGACTTTCACGAGTTCAGCGCACCGTGTCGTGTTCATCTCGTTAAGTGGCTGCCTCTTGACTCGATGGGCGCCGAAGCGTTGTCTTTTCAGTCACATGGGCCGCAAAGCTGTGCCCACGTCCAAAACGCACCTGAAGTGAGCCCTCGCATGCGTCGTATCGCCATATCCGTGGCCGCCGTCTCCATGTCCGTCACGCTCGCCGGCTGCGGCATGCTCGACGCGACGGGCAGCAGCGACGACGCGAGCCCCGCCAAGGGGGACGACATCACGGTGGGCCTGCTCCTCCCGGAGAAGGCCAACACGCGCTACGAGCAGTTCGACTACCCCATGTTCAAGAAGAAGGTGGAGTCGCTCACCGACAACAAGGGGAAGGTCGAGTACGCCAACGCCGAGGCGGACGCGGACAAGCAGACCGACCAGATGCAGCGCATGATCGACAGCAAGGTCGACGTCATCGTGCTGGACGCGGTGGACGCGCACGGCATCGCGGAGAGCGTCAGCAAGGCCAAGGACGCCGGCATCCCGGTCATCGCCTACGACCGGCTCGCCGAGGGACCGATCGACGCGTACATCTCCTTCGACAACTCCCTCGTGGGCGAGGTGCAGGGGCGCTCCCTCCTGGAGGCGCTCGGCGGCGACCTGAGCGTCACCGACAAGATCGTGATGATGAACGGCTCGTCCACCGACCCCAACGCCAAGCAGTTCAAGGCCGGCGCGCTGTCCGAGCTCAAGGGCAAGGTCACCATCGCCAAGTCCTTCGACACCAAGGACTGGGACCCGAAGAACGCCGAGAAGAACATGGCCGAGGCGATCGACGAGATCGGCCTGGAGAACATCGAGGCCGTCTACTCCGCCAACGACGGCATGGCGGGCGGCATCGTCAAGGCGCTGCGCGCCGCCGGCGTCACCAAGCTGCCGCCCATCACCGGCCAGGACGCCGAACTCTCCGCGGTGCAGCGGATCGTGACCGGCGAGCAGTACATGAGCGTCTACAAGTCCTACCCGGAAGAGGCCGAGAACGCCGCCGAGATGGCCGTGGCGCGGGTCCAGGGCCGGGACATCCAGTTCGACGCGCTCACCCGCGACCGCGTCGACAGCCCCACCGACCAGGACATTCCGGCGCAGCTGGTGCCGGTGGTCGCGATCACCCAGGACAACCTCGAGGACACCGTCATCGCCGACGGCTTCTTCCAGGTGTCCGACATCTGCACCGCCGAGTTCAAGGACGCGTGCGCGGAGATCAACCTCAAGTAGGCCCGTACGAATTCGGCCACCGGCCGGTCCTGGAGGCCGGCGCGGTGGTCCGCCCCGTGTTGCACAGCAGGTTCCGGCCGCGCATAGTTGCGGCTGCGGAAGGACGCTGAACCGGGGGTGGGATGGGCGATGGCCGGGCACGGGGCGGACGAGCATCCGCACGGTGCTGACCGACTGTGCGAGGCCGGGGACCGCGTGTACTCCCGGGCCGTACGGCGCGGACGGCTGCCGCGCCGGGAGGCCGAGCGGGTCCCCTGCCTGCTGGAGCTGGCCCTGCTGCACCCCGACCCGGACGACATGGACTATCTGGTCCCCACCTCCCCGCAGGAGGTCATGACCCGGCTGCTGCGCGGCATGTACGACGAGGTGAGGGCCAGTCAGCGCCGGGTCGGCTCGGCGGTCGCCGCCTTCGAGTGGTACGCCGGTCTCGGCCGCCAGGTGCCGTCCGCGGGCGCGTCGGCGGAGGGCCCCGCGATCCGCGTGCTGGACGGACTGGCCCGGATTCAGGCCGCGATGGACGAGGCGACGCAGGCGTGCACGAGTGAGGTGCTCACCGTGCAGCCCGGCGGCATCCGGCGTGAGGCCGAACTGTCCGAGGGCCTGCACCGGGCGATGGCGCTGCGCGGGCGGGGCGTGCGGATGCGGGACCTCTACACTCATGTCGCCCGGCACGGGCACGGGCTGCTCAGCTATCTGGAGCTGATGGGCGACGCGGTGGAGGCGCGCACGCTGGACGAGGTCGTGGAGCGGCTCATCCTCTTCGACCGCACGGTCGCCTTCATCCCCGCCAACGCCGAGCGCACGATGGCGCTGGAGCTGCGCCACCCGGCGCTGGTGGAGTACCTGGGCACGGTCTTCGAGCGGCTGTGGCGGCTCGCGATCCCGCTGACCGCCCCGCTCCCGGACACCGGCATCGAGGGCATCTCGCACCGCGAGCAGTCCATCGCCGCGCTTCTCGCGGAGGGCCACCAGGACGCGGTGATCGCGGAACGCCTCGGCATCAGCGTCCGCACCTGCCGGGCGCACATCGCCCGCCTCTCCGAGACGCTGGGGGCGGTGAGCAGGACGCAGTTGGGGGTGCGGATCGCGCAGGCGGGGCTGGACGGCGCGCGGCCGCCGGTGGTCATCCCTCCTGGTCGAGGATCCCCGACCGCGCGATGAGGTAGCCGAGCTGCGCGCGGCTGCTGCTGCCCAGCACGGCGGCGAGCTTGGCGATGTGCTCGCGCGCGGTGCGGATGTTCATGCCGAGCCGGTCGGCGATGACGGCGTCCGTGTGCCCCTCGACGAGCAGGGCGGCGATGGCGTGCTGGCGCGGGGTGATGCCGTTGAGGGTGGGCTGGCGGTCCGCCTCCGGGTACATGGGGGTGGCGAGGCGCCACAGCCGGTCGAAGGTGGTGCCCAGGAACGTCACGATCGCGGGGTGGCGCACCTCCAGGGCCGTGGAGCGTTCCGGGCCGGCCGGGATGAAGGCGACCGTGCGGTCGACGATCACCAGGCGGTCGGTGATCTCGTCCAGGGAGCGCGCCTCGACGTCACCGGTGAGGCGTTCGTAGCGCGCGGCCAGCGTGGGCGCGTGGCGCAGGGTGTGCTGGTAGAGGGCGCGGATGCGTCCGCCGCGGTCCAGCAGGGCCTGGTCGCGCCGGATGGCGGGCTCGTGGACGGCCGGGTCGAATCTGATGTAGCTGCGGTACGGCTGCACGGCGAGGAGTTCGGTGGCGTCGTCCATCGCCTCGCTGATGGCCCTCCCGATGTGCTCCGTACCGGCGTGCCGGACGACGCAGGGGCAGTCCCGCTCGGCCGGTTCAGGGGCGCGCAGCAGCGGGGCCAGGGTCTCCGCGAGCCGTTCCTGGCGCCGCCGCTCCTCGGCGACGCGGTCCTCGGAGGCGCGCAGCAGCCGGTGCAGGGCGAGGTGCGGTGCGACCGGCTCCAGCCGCGCGGAGTCGTCGTCGGCGGGACGGAGGAGGCCGAGGCGGAGCAGGAGGGGGGTCTCCTCGTCCGCGGAGGCGGGCAGGTGGCCCTGCGCCAGGGCGCGGGCGTACAGGTCCAGCGCCTCCGCCCGCAGCGTGTCCGTCCCCTCGTGTGGCGCGTCGCCGCTCATGCTGGTCGCTCTCCCGGATCAGTGGTCCTGCTCGAGAATTCCCGACTGCGCGATGAGGTACCCCAGTTGGGCACGGCTGCCGCTGCCGAGCGCGGTGGCCAGCTTCGCTATGTGCGCCCGGCAGGTGCGGACGTTCATGCCGAGGCGGCGCGCGATGGCCTCGTCGACGTGTCCCTCGACGAGCAGTTTGGCTATCGAGTGCTGGATGTCGGTGAGACCGTCCGCGGCGGTCTCGTAGGGGGTGCCGGCGGTGAGCGGGACCGCCCGGCCCCACATGAACTCGAACACCTTGATGAGGTAGCGGACCAGGCCGGGGTGGCGCAGTTCCAGGGCGACCTGCCGGTCGTCCCGCACGGGGATGAAGGCGACGGTGTCGTCGCAGATGATGAGCCGCTCCACCAGCTCGTCGATGGTGCGGTACTCCACCTTGCCGTCGGCGAACTGCTCGGTCCAGGCGATGCGTTCGGGGTTGTACCGCGCGGTGTGCTGGTACAGCGTCCTGATCCGCACCCCGCGTTCGATCAGGGGCCGGTCGCGCTCCAGCGCCTCGATCAGGCGCTGCTGCGGGTGCCGGTTCTTCGGCTGGACGGTGAGCACCTCGTGCCGGCACTGGGAGGTCGCCAGGTCGAGCGCCTCGTTGATGCGGTCGAGCCCTTCGAGCACGGTGACGGAGTGGACCGGTTCCGTCAGGGGTGCGCCGAGCCCGATGAACGGCTCGAACGTCTCCGCCAACTCCATGGTCAGCCGTCTGCGTTCGGTGATCTCGCGCTCGATCGGGTCCAGCCGCTGGGCCAGGACCACGGACGGCGGGACGGGACGCAGCCAGTCGGGGTCGTCCGGGTCGGGATGGAGCAGGGAGAAGTCGAGCAGGCAGGGGGCTGCTTCGGCCTCGGCCCGGGTGATACGTCCCGTGCGCAGAGCGTTCGCGTACAGACGACTTCCTTCCGCGCACAGCTCCGCCATGGGATGGGGATGCACCGCTTTGGTCCGATTCGTTGACAAATCTCCACCCCCCAGGCTCCTGAACATGCAGGAACATGATGCACCGATCGTGTGGCCATGACGTGCCCGAATGAGCCATCGTCTTACTTGACGGGGGAAAAGGGGACCTTCGAGTGAGGACGAAGCCGACTATGCGTAAGAGAATGCTTCGCTCGGTGCTTGTCGCCGCCTTCTCCGCCGTTGTGGCCTTCGGTGCGCTGAGTGGCACCTCCGACGCGCAGAACGGTGAGGACGGGGACACCGTCTGGTCGGGCAAGGCCGGCGACACCGTCTGGTCGAGTGGAGCCGTGGGCACGGGTGACGGCGAGGGCGTGGTCTACCTCCCGGCAGACACCATCTGGAGCTGACGTGACCACCCCACCTGACGACCGTTCCTTCCGGCGCGAGATGGCGACCGCCTACCGGTCGGGATGGCACTTCATCGACCTGGTCACCGCCATCCCCCACAGCGGTGACTCGTTGATGGTGACCGTCTTCGGTGAGCCCGTGGTCGTCACCCGCGAGGAGGACGGCGACGTACGGGCGTACCGGTGCCTGCGCCGGCCCAGGGGGGCGCCGAAGCCCGTCCGGTGCGCCATCCGGTACGGCATGATCTTTGTGAACCTGGACCAGCGGGACCACCGGCAGGTGGAGTCCGACTCCCCGGCCCCGCGGACCATCTCGGCCACCCCCCGCAGTGCCTGACGCGATTCCCCCGTCGTAAAAGATCGCGCAGGTGCTTCCCCCCGCAGCGGCGTCACCGTGACCTGAACACGGTGACGCCGCTGCAGTTTGTGGGGACATTTCCGGGTATCGGCCGGATCGGGTGATGGCCGGAAGCCATCGCTTCCTGTGCGAATCGAGGCGTCCTCCGGCGCGCCCCGGGGCCGCGCTTCGGGGGAGTCCTTCTCAGCCGCGCCCCATCGCCCGCGTGAGCGCGATCTCGATGACGACCCGGTCCGGGTTGGGGCCCGGCGTCCGCCCGTACCGCTCCGCGTACCGCCGCACCGCGTCCTCGACGCGCTCCGCCTCCGTGCGCACCCGCGCGCGTCCCTCCAGCGTCGCCCACCGCCTGCCGTCCACCTGGCACACCGCGACGGGCGCGCCCTCGTCCCCCGCCGCCCGCACATGGCGGACCTTCGCGCTGGTCCGGTTGGTGATCACCCGGGCGAGCCGCTGCTCGGGGTCGTACGTGACGCCGACGGGTACCAGATGCGGGGTGCCGTCCGGACGGAGCGTGGTCAGCGTGCACAGGTGCCGCTCGCGCCAGAAGCTGAGGTACGAAGCGTCCGGATCGCCCGGATCCACCGAATACGTGAGGGTCATGAACCGGAACTTAGCCCTCAGGCCCTCGCGGGTATCACCTTGAGTGGAATAGACTCAAGTTTGTGGACGTTGGCAGAGTCAGCCACACGCACGCACAGGGTCACCGAAGGGCACCAAGGAGGAGAACGGACACGTGGACGCCGAGCTGACCAACCGGAGCCGGGACGCACTGGCCGCCGCCGGCAACCGGGCCGTGACCGAGGGACACCCCGACCTCACCCCCGCGCACCTGCTGCTCGCCCTGCTCGCCGGGCAGGAGAACGAGAACATCACGGACCTGCTCGCCGCGGTCGACGCCGACCAGGCCGCCGTACGCGCCGGGGCCGAGCGTGTCCTCGCCGGGCTGCCCAGCGTCACCGGATCGACGGTGGCGCCGCCCCAGCCCAACCGTGAGCTGCTCGCCGTCGTCGCGGACGCCCAGTCCCGCGCCCAGGACCTCGGCGACGAGTACCTGTCCACCGAACACCTGCTGATCGCCATCGCCGCCAAGGGCGGGGCCGCCGGGGAGGTACTGTCCCGGCAGGGCGCCACCGCGGACAAGCTGCAGGAGGCCTTCCAGAAGGCGAGGGGAGCGCGCCGGGTGACCACTCCCGACCCGGAGGGCCAGTACAAGGCCCTCGAGAAGTTCGGCACCGACCTGACCGCCGCCGCCCGCGAGGGCAGGCTGGACCCCGTCATCGGACGGGACCAGGAGATCCGGCGGGTGGTGCAGGTGCTGAGCCGCCGCACCAAGAACAACCCCGTGCTGATCGGTGAGCCGGGCGTCGGCAAGACCGCCGTCGTCGAAGGGCTCGCCCAGCGGATCGTCAAGGGCGACGTGCCCGAGTCGCTGAAGAACAAGCGGCTGGTCGCGCTCGACCTGGGCGCGATGGTCGCGGGCGCCAAGTACCGCGGCGAGTTCGAGGAGCGGCTGAAGACCGTGCTCGCGGAGATCAAGGACTCCGACGGGCAGATCATCACCTTCATCGACGAGCTGCACACCGTCGTGGGCGCGGGCGCCGGCGGCGACTCCGCCATGGACGCCGGCAACATGCTGAAGCCGATGCTCGCGCGCGGCGAGCTGCGCATGGTCGGCGCCACCACGCTGGACGAGTACCGCGAGCGGATCGAGAAGGACCCGGCACTGGAGCGCCGCTTCCAGCAGGTGCTGGTCGCCGAGCCGTCCGTGGAGGACTCCATCGCGATCCTGCGCGGACTCAAGGGCCGCTACGAGGCGCACCACAAGGTGCAGATCGCCGACAGCGCCCTGGTCGCCGCGGCCACCCTCTCCGACCGGTACATCACCTCCCGCTTCCTCCCCGACAAGGCCATCGACCTGGTCGACGAGGCCGCCTCCCGGCTGCGCATGGAGATCGACTCCTCACCCGTCGAGATCGACGAGCTCCAGCGCGCCGTGGACCGGCTGCGCATGGAGGAGCTGGCGCTGAGCAAGGAGACGGACCAGGCCTCCAAGGAACGCCTGGAGAAGCTGCGCCGCGACCTCGCCGACAAGGAGGAGGAGCTGCGCGGCCTCACCGCCCGCTGGGAGAAGGAGAAGCAGTCCCTCAACCGGGTCGGCGAGCTGAAGGAGAAGCTGGACGAGCTGCGCGGCCAGGCCGAACGCGCCCAGCGCGACGGCGACTTCGACACCGCCTCCAAGCTGCTCTACGGCGAGATCCCGGCCGTCGAACGCGACCTGGAGGCCGCCTCCGAGGCCGAGGAAGAGGTGGCGAAGGACACCATGGTCAAGGAGGAGGTCGGCGCCGACGACATCGCCGACGTCGTCGCCTCCTGGACCGGCATCCCGGCCGGCCGCCTGATGGAGGGCGAGACGCAGAAGCTGCTGCGCATGGAGGACGAGATCGGCAGGCGGCTGATCGGGCAGACCGAGGCCGTGCGCGCCGTCTCCGACGCGGTACGCCGCTCGCGGGCCGGCGTGTCCGACCCGGACCGGCCCACCGGCTCGTTCCTGTTCCTCGGCCCGACCGGCGTCGGCAAGACCGAGCTGGCCAAGGCGCTCGCGGACTTCCTCTTCGACGACGAGCGGGCGATGGTCCGCATCGACATGTCGGAGTACGGCGAGAAGCACAGCGTGGCCCGCCTGGTCGGCGCGCCCCCCGGCTACGTCGGCTACGAGGAGGGCGGCCAGCTCACCGAGGCGGTGCGGCGCCGCCCGTACAGCGTGGTGCTGCTCGACGAGGTGGAGAAGGCGCACCCGGAGGTCTTCGACATCCTGCTCCAGGTGCTCGACGACGGCCGCCTCACCGACGGCCAGGGCCGCACGGTGGACTTCCGCAACACCATTCTGGTGCTGACGTCCAACCTGGGCAGCCAGTACCTGGTCGACCCGCTGACCGGCGAGGCGGAGAAGAAGGAGCAGGTCCTGGAGGTGGTCCGGTCCTCCTTCAAGCCGGAGTTCCTCAACCGCCTGGACGACCTGGTGGTCTTCTCCGCGCTCTCCAAGGCCGAGCTGGAGCGGATCGCGAAGCTCCAGATCGACGCGCTGGGCCGGCGGCTCGCCGAACGGCGGCTCGCCCTGGAGGTCACGCCCGAGGCGCTGGCCTGGCTGGCCGAGGAGGGCCTGGACCCGGCGTACGGCGCGCGACCGCTGCGCCGTCTGGTGCAGACCTCGATCGGCGACCGGCTCGCCAGGGAGATCCTGTCCGGCGAGATCAAGGACGGCGACACGGTCCGGGTGGACCGTTTCGGGGACGAGCTGATCGTCGGCCCGGCCGCGGGCAAGACGCTCTGAGCCGCTCGGGGAGCCGCTGGACTCGCGATTCCGGTTCCCGGGCCCGATGTGACGTGCGGATTGGCGGATTGTCCGTACGGACGTTGGGCCCGGAGCCTTTCCGGGTACCCCGCACCTGACCGGATCGAGTCAGCCCTCGGCTGACAGGCCCGTCGGGGCTTGCCACCCCCCTCCCCGCATGGGGGAGGATGGCGGGATCCGTACGAAGGGAAATTCACGGTGACCATCGACCCGTCCTCGATTCCGAATTTCGGGGGCCAGCAGCCGGAGCCGCAGCCCCAAGGACCGGCGGGCCCCGTCGTCCCGGATCAGGACCTGGTGAAGCAGCTCCTCGACCAGATGGAGCTCAAGTACGTCGTCGACGACGAGGGTGACCTCGCGGCGCCGTGGGAGCAGTTCCGCACGTACTTCATGTTCCGTGGGGAAGGCGACCAGCAGATCTTCTCCGTCCGGACGTTCTACGACCGGCCGCACCAGATCGACGAGAAGCCCCAGCTGCTCGAGTCCGTCGACGACTGGAACCGCCGCACGCTGTGGCCCAAGGTGTACACGCACACCCATGACGACGGCACGGTCCGTCTCATCGGTGAGGCGCAGATGCTGATCGGCATGGGCGTCAGCCTCGAGCACTTCGTCTCCTCGACGGTCAGCTGGGTGCGGGCCGCGATCGAGTTCGACAAGTGGCTCGTCGAGCAGCTCGGCCTGGAGCAGGAGATCAACGAGGCGGACAAGCCCGACGACGACGCGTAAGCGGGTACGTCAGCGCGTTCGCGCGAGCGGCGGCACCTGCCGGGTGCCGGCCGTGAGGGAGCCCAGCCCGGCCCGGAGGCCGGCCCACGCGGCCGGTCGCGGTGCCGGGCTCTCTCATACATCGTCGTGGCACTGCCCGTCGTATCCTGACCACACACGGGAAGGAGCCGTCCATGAGCGTCGACGCGATCGTGCACACCGAGTTCCCCCGGGGATACACGGTCCTGTTCGGGGCTGACGGAAAGGTGATCATGACCCCGCAGAGCGAGGAGCACTCCAGCACCATCAGGTCGATGCAGATCGACTCCGCTCTCACTCTCGGGCGTCACGCGAAGGTCACCTCCGACGTCTGCATCGACTTCCCCGCCGACGAGAACTCCGCCCCCGACTTCGCGATCCTGCGTGAGGACGCGCGCAAGGAAGGCAAGCGCTACAGCTTCGTAGACGTCCTGCTGATCTCCGAGGTCGTCTCGACCTCTTCCGCACGCAAGGACTACGACGACTGCACCGCGAAGTACGGCCGCTACGGCATCCCGGTCTACCTGATCGTGGACCCCTACGCCCAGGAAGTCGTCCTTCACACCCAGCCGACCGCCACCGGCTACATCGCGGCGCACACGCACAAGTACGGCACGGGCAAGCTTCCCGTCCTTCTGGCCGACGGCCGCACCTTCACCCTCGACCTCGATGAGCTCCCGCGCCCCGAGTCCGAGGCGGACGCCTGCGGCTAGCGGCTCAGCGGATTACCCACCCTGTGGGCGAGGCGCCCGATCAGGACGGCGTTGACCAGGCCCGCCAGGACCACGCCGGCGGTGAAGACGAGCGTGCCCAGCCAGGGGAGCGAGTACTCGGCGGGCGCCGACACCGCCAGGGCGACGAAGCTGAGCGGCGCCGCCGCGAGGACGGGCCAGATGCCCGCGAACCCGGGGTCGGGCGACAGCAGCACGGCGTACAGGAAGGTGCCCAGGGCCGCGGCGACCACGGCGACGTAGGCCCGTGCGGGCCAGTTGTCCACGGCGGCCGCGAGCAGCGTCCGCAGGACCGGGCGCGCCGACGGCGCGGGTCCCGGTCTGCGGGCGAGCGCGCCGAACGCGGCGGCGTTCACCAGGGCGCACAACAGCAGCCAGCACCCGTACAGCACGGCCGCCGTCACCCCGGCCGCCCCGCCTCCCGCGCCGCCGGCCCCGAAGGGCAGCATCACCGGCAGGAACGACAGCGGCGCGGTGAGCAGCGCCGGCGCCATGGCGTACGGGCTGTCCGGGGCGATGAGCAGCACCGCGACGCCGAGGGCGACGAGGCCCAGGTAGGCGCGGGCGGGCAGGCTGTCCGTGGCGAGTGCGAGGAAGTGCCGCGCACGGCGGCGGGGAGAGGTCGGCATGAGGGAGGCCCTTCCTGGAACCGGTACGGGTTGGTGATCACCACGGTGACCGGCGGGGCCGTACCTCGTCATGAGTACCGGTACTCACCGCCGGCGCGACGGCACTCATCCGGCCGGCCCCGGCCGTCCAGCGCGCACTCCGCCCACACCGTCTTGCCCACGGGCTCGCGCGGCTCCCAGCCCCAGCGCTCGGCCAGAACGTCCACCAGGAACAGCCCCCGGCCGGACTCACCCTCGGGCGGCACCAGGGGCGTGGCCGCGGCCGGTTTCTTCCCGCCGGCCGCGTCCGCCACCTCCACCCGTACCAGACCCGCCGCCTCGTCCAGCACGAGCCGCAGACCGAAGTCCCGGCCCGGCACCCGACCGTGCCGTACGGCTTTGGCGGCCAGCTCCCCGACGACGAGGGCGATCGTGCACGACGCGTCCGACGCCGGCGGGTGACCCCAACCCTCCAGGCACTTCACGGCGAAGCGCCGGGCGAGCCGCGCGCCGTGCGGCGAGGAGGGGAACTGCGCGGCGGCCGTCGGCAGTTCCCGGTCCGGTGCGATGGTTCCAGTGAGCACGGCGTGGTCCGTCCTTCTCCGTCGAGCCGGTTGGACTCGTAGCGTGCACGAGTCGTCGCTTTCCGTGGTCAAGGGTCGTCGGCGCGCCCTACTCTCAAAAGGGGGCGCCGGCTTACCTTTCAGCCCATAAGGAACGGAAGTGACGCTTTGGCCAACGGAATTGACCCCAGTACGTCGATGGCCGCGCTGTTCGGCGCGCGGGTCCGCAGACTGCGCACGGCGGCCGGGCTCACCCAGGCCGAACTCGGCGCGCTGACCCACGTGGTGAGTACGCGGATCACCCAGATCGAGCGTGCCTCGGGAGCGAAACCGACGCTGGAGCTGGCGCGGGCACTGGACGCGGCGCTGGGTGCGGACGACCTGCTGGTCGAGCTGTGGCCGTACGTGTACCGGGAGGCGTTCCCGGACTGGTCACGGAAGTTCATGGAGTACTCGGAGCGGGCGGTGGCGGTCCGCGAATACGCGGCGCACGTCGTCCCTGGCTTGTTGCAGACGGAGGAGTATAGGCGACCTGAAGTCCCGCCGCCCCTGACCGGAGCGGCCCACGGGCCCCTCGCTCACGAGGGGCCCGTGGGCCGCTGACCTGCCCGAGGAACCGAGGAAAAAGACCACGCCGGACGGCGCGCTTCACTCGTGCGGGTGACCGGCTTGCAGGCGCGGGACACCTGCCGTTACGTTCGCCGCGACCGCAAGCCGTCGGGGCAGCTCCGTGCCCAGACCTGCTTTTCCAACGTGTCCGGCTGCGGCCCCGCCCTCGTCACCGGTGACTGCTGCGACCGCGCTTGCGCCCCGCAACCCGGCCGGCGCCGGGACCGCCGCGTGCATCAGGACGCGGATTCGCTCCGTGCGGCCTGCTGCGCAGCGAGTCGGGTGTGCGATCACTCTCCGGACGGGAAACTTGATGTGCGACGATGCGAGATTCGCCGGCGGACGCGACAGACGGAGGAGGTGGGGCATGGTCGACCGATTCAACGATGGACTGCTGACTCCCACGGAAACGGCCTCTCACCTGCAGATTCCGCAGTCCACGCTGCACTCGTGGCTGAAGAGCAGCGCTGCCGGGGCGCCTCTCGTCCATCAGGTCGAACCGCTGCGGAACGGGCAGCCCTCGGTGCCGTTCATCGCGGTGGCCGAGGCGCACGTCCTGCGGTCCTTGCGCGACCTGGGGTTGCGGATGAGTGAGATCAGGGAAGCGGCTGCTGCCGTACGGGACGCGTTCCACACCCCCTACGGGCTCGTTTCCAAGCGCATCGCGACGGACGGCGTCGACATCTTCGTCGAGCATGGCCTGGGTGACCTGCGAAGGGCCCGGGACGGTCAGGCTCCCATTCACGAAGTGGTGGCCGACTACCTTCGCTATCTGAACTGGGAGCCCGACGACGACTTCCCCACCAGTCTGCGGCTCCGGCAGTACCCGGAGTCCGTCCCCGTCGTGATCGACCCGAGGTTCGGGCAGGGCAGGCCTGTCGTGGCCGCCAACCGTGTCGCGGTGAAAGCCATCACCGACCTGTGGGAGGCGGGGGAGAGCGTTCAGGACATCGCGTACGACTTCGACATGACACCGGAACAGGTCGACGCGGTGTGCAAGGCAGTGGTGCGCCTTGCCGCCTGAGTTCTTCCTGGACCGCAATCTCGGACGTCGCGTCGCGGAAGGGCTGAAGGCATGCGGCTGGACCGTGCACCGCATCGGGGACGTCTTCCCTGACGATGCGCAGGACATCGCCGACGAGGACTGGATCGCTCATGGCCTGGACCAGCTGTGGGTGCCCATCTCGAAGGACGGCCGCATCAAGAGCAGGGATCTGGAGATCCAGCCGGTACTGGAGCGGGAAGCGGTGCTCTTCTATCTGGACAATCAGCAGCTGACGAGTGCGGACATGGTCGGACGGTTCGATGCGCACCGCGAGGCGATCCACCGGGCCGTCGCCAGGGGCGGTCCCGCGGCCTACGCCGTGCGGCGCGACCGTGTCGAGCGCACCTGGCCCTGACGAGCGGGACGGTCAGGGACCGCCCCGTCGGGCGACCGTTCAGGACAGCGCCGGTGTTCAGCGCCCCGCGCTCTTGAGCCGGGCCGCCGCCTCCTCCAGGACGTGCCGCTGCTTGCAGAAGGCGAAGCGGACGAAGGGGGCGCCCATGTCGCGGTGGTCGTAGAAGACGGCCGTGGGGATGGCGACGACGCCCGCGCGGTCCGGGAGGGCGCGGCAGAAGGCGATGCCGTCGGACTCGCCCAGGGGGCGGATGTCTGCGGTGATGAAGTAGGTGCCGGACGGGCGGTACACCGTCAGGCCGGCCTCCTCCAGGCCCGCCGCCAGGACGTCCCGCTTGGCGAGCATGTCCGCGCGGAAGCCGGTGAAGTACGACTCCGGCAGCGCGAGCGCCTCCGCGACCGCGTACTGGAAGGGTCCCGCGGAGACGTAGGTGAGGAACTGCTTGGCCGAGCGGACGGCCGTGACCAGCTCGGGTGAGGCGGTGATCCAGCCGACCTTCCAGCCGGTGAAGGAGAACGTCTTGCCGGCACTCGAGATGGTGACCGTGCGGTCCCGCATGCCGGGGAAGGACGCCAGGGGGATGTGCTCGGCGTCGTCGAACACGAGGTGCTCGTAGACCTCGTCGGTGACGACCAGAAGGTCCCGCTCGACGGCCAGCTCGGCGATCGACGCCAGCTCCTCGCGGGTGAGGACGGTGCCGGTCGGGTTGTGCGGGGTGTTGATCAGCAGCAGCCGGGTGCGGCCGGTGACCGCGTCGCGCAGCTCGTCCAGGTCGAGGCGGAAGCGGCTCCCGTCCGGCCGGAGCGTGACGGGGACGCGGGCGCCGCCCGCCATGGCGATGCAGGCGGCGTAGGAGTCGTAGTACGGCTCCAGGGCGATCACCTCGTCGCCGGGTTCCACCAGCGCGAGCAGGGCGGCCGCGATCGCCTCCGTGGCGCCGGCGGTGACCAGCACCTCCGTGTCGGGGTCGACGGACAGACCGTACCGGCGCTGCTGGTGCGCGGCGATCGCGGTGCGCAGCTCGGGGATGCCGGGCCCCGGCGGGTACTGGTTGCCGCGCCCGTCGCGCAGCGCCCGCACGGCGGCCTCCCTGACCTCCTTGGGGCCGTCGGTGTCGGGGAATCCCTGCCCGAGGTTGATGGCCCCGGTGCGCACGGCCAGGGCCGACATCTCGGCGAAGATCGTCGTCCCGAACTCCGCGAGCCGGCGATTGAGAAGAGGACGCGCACTGGAGGTCATGCCGGCCATCCTCCGCCTCATCGGGCACGTCCTCAACTCACCCTCACGGACCCGCCGGGTCGGAACCTCTGGAGTTGCTCAACTCTGCTTTGGCCGGTGAGCGGGGAGGGCATCTCCCGGTCACACCGTGAGCCAGGCACCCACGGGGGGATGCCACGGGGGATCACGGGGGGAACGGGAAGGAGGGCGGCGCCATGATCGTCGGCATCATCCTGGTCGGCGGGTTCGTCCTGGTCGTGATGGTCGCCTCGCGGGCGTCCCGGCGCGCCGGCGCGGGGCCGAGGGGCAGAAGCAGCTCCTCCGGCGGGCACACCGGCGGGGACTCCGGCGGCGGCTGGTGGGCCGGCGACGGCGGGAGCAGCTGTGGATCGTCCTCCGACGGAGGCTCGTCCTGCGGAGGCGGGTCGTCCTGCGGAGGGGGCGGATGCGGCGGTGGAGGCGGCTGACACGGGGCAGCACGGCTCCACTTCGGGAGAACGCATCCGCGGCAGCGGGGTCCGCACCTGGGGCGGGCCCCGCTGTGGTGTCTCCGGAGGTGGTGAACCCTCCGGTTCCGGATACCGCGTTGTACGCCGGACTGCGCCGAAACCTGAGGCGCACGCCGGAGTTGAACACGTGAGCTGGGGAGCCCCCAAGGGATGGAAAGCCCACGAAGTTGGGTAAAAACGCTGTGGTGGCGGCACAGTTCATGATTCCCTATAAATCACCAGCGCAGCCATCGGATCTCCCCGCGGACTTCTTTCCGGCCGGGCGACCGGGCTGACGGGCCGAGTCCCCGGTCCCGGGGTGCGCGGACCCGTATCTCTCTCCTGTGTGCTTGCGGAGCCGATCCATGCTCACGACCCTGAACACCGCCTACTCCGATACGCGCGCGGCCGATCTCGCCTGGGCTCTGGGTCGCGAGCCGCTTCCGGCGCTGGCCACCCTCGACCTGGAACTCCAAGGCGCGCAGCTCCAGTTGCGGCTGCTCGGCGCCTCCCACCAGGTGCTGCTCCAGGAGGAGCGGGGCCTGTGCTCGGAGACGGTGGCGTGCATCCCGGGCAGCAGTACGCCGCTCCCGCTGGGCGTGGCCAAGCGGGTGGACGACTGGGAGTACGAGTTCGCCGCCCGGGTGGAGGTGCTCCCTCCGGGGGCCTTCGCCGGCCGGGCGCAGGAGCTGCTCGCCCTGGTCTCCGACCATCCCCAGGGGCTGGCCGGGGTCTTCCCCGGCAGCCCGCACGCGTTCACGGCGATGCTCGCCCGCTGTCACGAGGGCCAGTTCCACTGGCGCACCTGGCACGCCTACCCGCAGGACGGCCAGCTCGTGGCCACCCGGACCCGGGTCGGAGCGCGCGTCGCCGCGCACGCCGGTGCGGTGCGGGCGTAAACAAAAATCACGCGTGTGGGTGACGTTGTGCGATGAGTGCGTGACGTAACGTCCCTGAGGTGATCGATCCGCAGGCCTCCGCCCCGCCAGGCTCCCCGCAGCCCTGGGACGGGCCGGACGGCCCCCGGCGGGACGATGCCGGTGACGCGGCGAGCGCGGGCGGGCCGGCGAGCGCGGTGCCGCTGCCCGTGCGGCAGGGCACCGGGCGGTGGCTGGTCCTCGCCGGGGTGTTCGTCTGCGCGGCGTGCGGACTGGTGTACGAGCTGGAACTCGTCGCTCTGGCTGCGTACTTGATGGGCGACTCGGTCGCCCAGACCTCCGTCGTGCTGTCCGTCATGGTCTTCGCGATGGGCATCGGCTCGCTCGCCGCCAAGCGGCTGCGGCGGCACGCGGCGGCCGGGTTCGGCGCGGTCGAGGCGGCGCTCGCGCTGGTCGGCGGAGGCAGCGCGATGGCGCTCTACGCGGTGTTCGCGTGGACCGGCGACTGGGGCGGGGTGTGGGCCGGCGGCCCGCGCTGCCTGCTCGTCGCGTTCTCCCTCGCCACCGGGCTGCTCATCGGCGCCGAGGTGCCGCTGCTGATGGAGCTGATCCAGCGGATCCGCCGGCAGGACGCGGGCGGCGCGGTCGCCGACCTGTCCGCGGCGGACTACGTGGGCGCGCTGGTCGGCGGACTCGCCTTCCCCTTCCTTCTCCTCCCCCTGCTCGGCCAGTTGACCGGCGCGCTCATCACCGGCGCGGTCAACGCGGTCGTCGGCGGCGCGCTGGTCCTCGGTCTGTTCCGGCGCGACCTCACCCCGCGCGCCCGCCGCCTGCTGCTCACCGCCAACGTGTGCGTGCTCGCGCTGCTCGCCTCGGCGGCCGTCCTCGTCGACGACTTCGAACGGGCCGCCCGGCAGGCGCTGTACGGGCCGGACGTACGGGTCGCCGTGCACACGGACGTGCAGGAGGTGCTGCTCACCGGCGGACGGGACGGGCGGCCGCTCAACCTGTTCCTCGACGGGCGGCTGCGGGTCGACGGACGCGACGAACTCCGCTACCACGAAGCCCTCGTGCACCCCGCGATGACCGGACGCCACGCGCGCGTCCTGGTCCTCGGCGGCGGTGACGGACTCGCCGTCCGTGAGGTGCTGCGCCATCCCGGCGTACGACGGGCGGACGTCGTCGCGCTCGACGCAGGGCTGGTGCGGCTGGCCCGCACCGACCCCGCGCTGTCCCGGCTCAACGCGCACTCCCTCGACGACCCGCGCGTCCGCGTCATCACCGCCGACGCCTTCGACTGGCTGCGGACGGCGCCCACCGCCGCGTACGACGTCGTCGTGGCGGACCTGCCGCACCCCGGGATCACCGCCAGCACCAAGCTGTACGCACAGGAGTTCTACGGGCTGGCCCGGCGGGCGCTCGCCCCGGGCGGGCGGCTCGTGGTGCACGGCGGGGCGGTGCGGTCCCGGCCGCGCGACTTCTGGACCGTCGACGCCACCCTGCGCGCGGCCGGGCTGCGCACCACCGCGTACCGGGTGCGCGGCCGGCAGACCGGGTTCGCCCACGGACCCGACCGGGGGCCCGCGGGCACCGCCGGCGACCATCGCGACTGGGGGTTCGTGCTGGCCGCCGACCGGCACACCCCGCGGCCCCGCCTCGACCCGGCCGGCCCCCGGCCCCGTACGCTCACCGACTCCGCCCTCGCAGCGGACGTCCGAGCGGCGGAACGCACCCGCGTCCCCGGACTCCCGCCGTCCACGCTGGTCCACCCCCGGTACGGCGACTGAGGGCCTTACCGCGCACCGCACCGACGCGCCGCGACTTCTCGCGGACGGGGGTGCGGTACGGCGTCGCGTGGGTAGGCTCCGCACTCATGGAGCACGAGGTGTTCGTTCCGGTCGAGGCGGAGCGGCTCAGGGAGGTGCTGGACGACCCCGCGCGGGTCGCCCGGGCGGTGCCCGGGCTCCAGCACGACGCCGGTGCGGAGCCGGTCACCGGGCGGCTGAAGGTGCGGATCGGCGGCTCCTCCATCACCTACCGCGGCACGGTCCGGGTGTCCGCGCGGGACGACGGCTCCTACGCCGTCGAGGGCGAGGCGGCCGAGGCCCGCGGGAACGGCACGGTGCGGCTGTCCCTGCGGCTGACCCCGCGCGCCGAGGACGCCGGGACGGCGCTCGTCGTCACGGGGACCGCCACGGCGGACGGCCGCGTCACGGAACTCCCGCGGGACGCGGTGACCTCGGCGGTCACCCGCCTGCTGAGCCGCTTCGCGGAGAACCTGGGGGCGGCGGCGGAGGAGACTCCGGAGACGCCCGCGCCCCCGGAGTCCCCGGAACACCTCGGAGCCGGCGACTTCGAGCCCGGCGTCACGACGGACTTCGAGACCACCCCGGACGCGGAGGACCCGGCCCCGCCACCGGAACGGGCGAGCGCGGCCGCCTCCGGCGAGGACGAGCCGACGCCGGCTGAGGACACGGCGCGCGACGAACCAGCCTCCGAGCCCTCGGACGCGGCGCCCGACCAACCCGCCCCGGAGCCCCCGGACGCGGCGCCCGACCAATCCGCCCCGGAACCCCCGCACGCGGCGCCCGAGCCGCTGGACGCGGGTGTTCCCGCCGGCATCGACGGCCGGCCCCTTCCCGGCGACGACGGTGACGACGGTGACGACTCCCTCGCCGAGGCCGCGCACGCGCGGCGGACGATGATCGGCCGCAGCGCCGAGGAGGTCGACCACGCACCCCCTCGCCTGTCTCTTATACCAATCT
>MUNG01000329.1 GCA_002154585.1 Streptomyces pseudogriseolus | reverse complement strand
CGCGGGGCGGGCTCGCGCGGGCGTGGATGTGGGGCTCGGCCGTCCTCAGGCCGCCGGGCCGCCGCCCGGGTTCGCCAGCGCCTCCGACAGTTCGCGCGCGATCTCCTGCAACACCGGGACGATCCGCTCCGTCGCCGCCTCCGTCACCCGCCCGGCCGGGCCCGAGATGGAGATGGCCGCCGCCGTCGGGGCGTCCGGCACCGGAACCGCCAGGCAGCGCACGCCGATCTCCTGCTCGTTGTCGTCGATCGCGTACCCCTGCCCGCGCACCTCCTCCAGCGCGGCGAGGAAGCCCTCGGGCGTGGTGATGGTCTTCTCCGTGGCCGCCGGCATGCCGGTGCGGCCCAGCAGCGCCCGCACCTCCTCCGGCGGGAACCCGGCCAGCAGCGCCTTGCCCACGCCGGTGGAGTGCGGCAGCACGCGCCGCCCCACCTCGGTGAACATCCGCATCGAGTGCTTCGACGGCACCTGCGCCACGTACACGATCTCGTCGCCGTCCAGCAGGGCCATGTTCGCCGTCTCGCCGGTCTCCTCCACCAGTCGCGCCAGGTACGGCCGCGCCCAGGTGCCCAGCAGCCGGGACGCCGACTCGCCGAGCCGGATCAGGCGCGGGCCGAGCGCGTACCGCCGGTTGGGCTGCTGCCGTACGTAGCCGCAGGCGACCAGCGTGCGCATCAGGCGGTGGATCGTCGGCAGCGGCAGGCCGCTGCTGGCGGACAGCTCGCTCAGGCCGACCTCGCCGCCTGCGTCCGCCATCCGCTCCAGCAGGTCGAAGGCGCGCTCGAGGGACTGCACGCCGCCACTGGCGGCGGGCCGGGCGGAGTCGGTGGTGCTGGCGCTGGACGTCGGCACGGCGCGGTTCCTTTCGGGACTGGCAGGAGGTCAGAAGCCTACCCGGCGGCCGGTCGGGGGCCCGCTTGTACGTCTCTACGTTCTGTGTTCCGGAAGTCTGATTTCGCTTTGTGGAAAGGTCCAGAGTCGGCGATCGCGTCGTGGCGGCGCCAGGAGGACCCTTGACGTCGCGGAGGCCCGGGGGAAGACTCCTTCAACAGAACGTTGAAATTTCCGCGGACCGGCAGGAGGCTCCGGGTGCCCGACGTCGAACTGGTGCTGCGCTCGACCCGTGTCGTCACCCCCGAGGGGACGCGCCCCGCGTCCGTCGCCGTGGCCGGCGGCATCGTGACGGCCGTCCTGCCGCTCGACGCGCCCGTCCCCGCCGGCGCCCGCCTGGAAGACCTCGGCGAGGACGTCCTGCTGCCCGGCCTGGTCGACACGCACGTGCACGTCAACGACCCCGGCCGCACCGAGTGGGAGGGCTTCTGGACCGCCACCCGCGCGGCCGCCGCCGGCGGGGTCACCACGCTCGTCGACATGCCCCTCAACTCCCTCCCGCCGACCACGACGGTCGACCATCTGCGCGTCAAGCGGAAGACCGCCGCCGACAAGGCGCACGTGGACGTCGGCTTCTGGGGCGGCGCCCTGCCCGACAACGCGGCCGACCTGCGCCCGCTGCACGAGGCCGGGGTCTTCGGCTTCAAGGCGTTCCTGTCGCCGTCCGGCGTCGACGAGTTCCCCCACCTCGACGAGGAGGGACTCGCCCGCGCCCTGCGGGAGATCGCCTCCTTCGACGGCCTGCTGATCGTGCACGCCGAGGACCCGGGCCAACTCGCCGACGCCCCGCAGCGCGGCGGCCCCCGCTACGCCGACTTCCTCGCCTCGCGCCCCCGCGGCGCCGAGGACACCGCCGTCGCGCGGCTCCTGGAGCAGGCCCGGCGGTTCGACGCGCGCGTGCACGTCCTCCACCTCTCCTCCGCCGACGCGCTGCCCCTGCTCGCCGAGGCCAAGGCGGACGGCGTGCGGGTCACCGCCGAAACCTGTCCCCACTACCTCACCCTCACCGCGGAGGAAGTACCGGACGGGGCCAGTGCGTTCAAGTGCTGCCCGCCCATCCGCGAGGCCGCCAACCAGGACCTGCTGTGGCAGGCGCTGGCGGACGGCACCCTCGACTGCGTCGTCACCGACCACTCCCCGTCCACCGCCGACCTCAAGACGGACGACTTCGCGACCGCCTGGGGCGGCATCTCCGGCCTCCAGCTCAGCCTCCCGGCCGTCTGGACCGAGGCCCGAAGGCGCGGCCACACCCTGGAGGACGTGGTCCGCTGGACGTCGACGCGCACGGCACGGCTGGCCGGCCTCGACACCCGCAAGGGCGCCGTCGCGCCCGGTCACGACGCCGACTTCGCCGTCCTGGCCCCCGACGAGACCTTCACCGTCGACCCGGCCGCCCTCCAGCACCGCAACCCCGTGACCGCGTACGCCGGACGCACCCTGCACGGCGTCGTCAGATCCACCTGGCTGCGCGGCGAACGCATCTACGGCGACGGGGAGTTCACCGCACCGAGGGGCCGCCTGCTCACCCGACCCTGATCCGACACCCGAAAGGCAGGACCACATCACCGTGACGGCGATCGAGACCTTCACCGGCGACGCGCGCCCCTACGGCGGCGGCGACCCGTACGCGGACTACCGCACCGCCGACTTCCCCTTCACCCACCTCGCCGACCTCGCCGACCGCCGGCTCGGCGCCGGTGTCATCGCCGCCAACGACGAGTTCTTCGCCCAGCGCGAGAACCTTCTGCTGCCCGGCCGCCCCGTCTTCGACCCCGAACGCTTCGGCCACAAGGGCAAGATCATGGACGGCTGGGAGACCCGGCGGCGGCGCGGCGCCTCGGCCGGCCACCCCTGGCCGGCCGGTGACGACCACGACTGGGCGCTGATCCGCCTCGGTACGCCCGGCGTGGTCCGCGGCATCGTCGTCGACACCGCGCACTTCCGCGGCAACTGCCCGCAGGCCGTGTCGGTCGAGGGCGCCGCCGTGGACGGCTTCCCGAGCCCCGAGGACCTGCTCGGCGACGACGTGAAGTGGACGACACTGGTGCCCCGCACCCCCGTCGGCGGCCACGCCGCCAACGGCTTCGCCGTCACCGCCGGACAGCGCGTCACCCACCTCCGGCTCAACCAGCACCCCGATGGCGGCATCGCCCGCCTGCGGGTGTACGGCGAGGTCGTCCCGGACCCGGCGTGGCTCACCGCGCTCGGCACCTTCGACGTCGTCGCCCTGGAGAACGGCGGGCGGGTGCTCGACGCCTCGGACCTCTTCTACTCGCCGGCCGCCAACACCATCCGCCCCGGCCGCTCGCAGAAGATGGACGACGGCTGGGAGACCCGCCGCCGCCGCGACCACGGCCACGACTGGATCACCTACCGTCTGGTCGCCCAGGCCCGGATCCGCGCCCTGGAGATCGACACCGCCTACCTGAAGGGCAACGCGGCGGGCTGGGCGTCGGTGTCGGTACGGGACGGGGAGGGCGGTGAGGAGGGTGACTGGCGGGAGATCCTCCCCCGCACCCGCCTCCAGCCCGACACCAACCACCGCTTCGTCCTCCCGGCCCCGGCGGTCGGCACCCACGCCCGCGTGGACATCCACCCCGACGGCGGCATCTCCCGCCTCCGCCTCTTCGGCACCCTGACGGACCGGGGCAGGGGGGAGCTGGAGACGCGGAGGCAGGAGCTCGGGGGCTGACGCCCGTACGGGTGCCCGCTCACCGAAGGAGCGGGCACCCCTGGGGTCCGGTCGGGCCGCGGTCCGGTCAGGCCGCGTGGCCCCCGTCCACCGCCACCTCCGCCCCCGTCATGTACGCCGCGCCCGCGAGGTGGGCGATCGTCTCCGCCACCTCCTCCGCCGTGCCGAAGCGGCCCAGTGCCGTGGCCGACGCCTGGGCGGGGGCGAAGGGGCCGTCCGCCGGGTTCATGTCCGTGTCGGTCGGGCCCGGGTGGACGATGTTCGCGGTGATGCCGCGTTCGCCCAGCTCCCGCGCCAGCGCCTTGGTCAGCCCCACCAGCGCCGCCTTGCTCATGGCGTAGAGGGTGCCGCCGGGGCCGGGCACCCGCTGGGTCATGCACGAGCCGACGGTGATGATCCGGCCCCCGCGCGGCAGCACCGCCGCCGCCGCGCGCGAGGTGAGGAAGACGCCGCGCACGTTCACCGCGAGCACCCGGTCGACGCCGGCGGGGGAGAGGGACTCCAGCGGGCCGAGAACGCCGACGCCCGCGTTGTTCACCAGCACGTCCAGCCGGCCCAGCTCCCGGACGGCCGCGGTCACCGCCGAGGCGGCCTCCTCCGGGTCGCCGGAGTCCGCGCGCAGGGCCACCGCACGGCGCCCCAGCGCCTCGACGGCCCGTACGACGTCCTCCGCCGCCTCCTTGCCGGTCACGTACGTCACCGCGACGTCCGCGCCTTCCCGGGCGAGCCGCAGCGCCGTCGCGGCGCCGATGCCGCGGCTGCCGCCGGTCACCAGCGCCGTCCTGCCGAGCAGGGTCTTCTCCGTGGTGGGATGGGTGTGAGTGGTCATGGCTCCATCCCAGCGGCCGGGACGCCGCCGTGCTGGCGGCGATCGGACGTCGACCTGCCGGGCCGTCACCCGGCGCGCCCGCTCCGCGTGTCACGTCACGGGAAACTCATCGGACCGTACCGAAAAATCCATGTACTTGACATTGACATGCCAGCGTCTACGCGCGTCATTATGGGGTATGCGATTCCCCCCACGTGCGGCCCGGTCCGGGGCCGCAGCAGCCCTTCTGTCCGTCCTTCTGCTGGGCGGCGGCGGAGCGCTCTCCGCCCCGGCGGCACACGCCGCCCCCGCCCTCCCCGTCGCCGCGTCCGCCGCGCCGTCCGTCCTGGCGGTCGGCGAGATCTGCTCCAGCGACCTGCCGTCGGAGGCGCACGACACCCTCGACCTGATCGAACAGGGCGGCCCGTTCCCGTTCGAGCAGGACGGCACGGTCTTCCAGAACCGGGAGGGCATCCTCCCCGACCGGTCGACCGGCTACTACCACGAGTACACGGTGATCACGCCCGGTTCCCCCACCCGCGGCGCCCGCCGGATCGTCACCGGTGCGGAGTACCAGGAGGACTACTACACGGCCGACCACTACGCCTCGTTCGACCTGGTCGACCACTCCTGCTGACCTGATCCGGTCGACCGCTCCCGCTGACCGCGTGCCGGGACGTGACGCGGCAGGGCGTGACGCGCCGGGAGACGGACGGGTGCGGCGGTGACCGTCCGGCGGTTCACCCGCCGGGCTTCCGGGTCTCCGCGACGGCGAACAGGGCGACGCCCAGCACCAGCAGGGCGACGCTCGCGTAGATCTCGAAGCCGTCGAGGAACCCGGCCCGCCGCACCAGGCCCCAGTGCCAGTCGGTGAACTCCGTCACCAGACCCGCCACCCCCTGGAGCACGGTCACGAATCCCAGCACTTCCAGCAGTCGTCTCATGCCACCGACTCTCGCCCCGCGGACCCCCCACCCACATCGGCCGCGGGGCGAGGCCTTGCCGACCGAGGTGGACGACCGCACCCGCCTGGGACGCCGAAAGTCTCCGGTCACGCGACTTCGGTCGACGATCGTGCGCGCGGGTCTCCGCACCCACCGTCCGCTGCATAGATTTGTCGACCGTGACTGATGACAAGGCGGCGAAGACAGCCCCGGTGTACTCGGGGCCCCGATGGTTCTTCCCGTCCGCCCTCATCCATGAGCTCGACCCCGGCACGAGCCCCTCCGGCCGCCGTCCCCGGCGCACCGCCCGCGACTGGCTCGTCGACTTCTCCTGCTTCCTGCTCGCCGTCCTCGTCGGACTGCTCGGCGCCGACGCGCTGCGGGACAACACCGACCTCCCGCACGCCGTCGCCGTCCTCGACCAGGTGCTGGGCGCGCTGTCCTGCGCGGCGGTCTGGCTCCGCCGGCGCCGGCCGCTCGGCCTCGCCGTCGCCATGCTGCCGGTCAGCTTTGTCTCCGAGACCTCCGGCGGGGTCGCGGTCATCGCCCTGTTCACGCTCGCCGTGCACCGGCCGTTCCGGTACGTGGCCTGGGTGGCCGGCGCGCAACTGGTGCTCACTCCGCTGTACTTCTGGTGGCGCCCCGACCCAGACCTGCCGTACACGGCCGTCGTCATCCTCTTCGTCGTACTGACGGGCGCCACGGTCGGCTGGGGCATGTTCGTGCGGTCCAAGCGGCAGCTCATGCTCAGCCTGCGGGACCGGGCCCGGCGCGCCGAGACGGAGGCGCGGCTGCGGGCCGAACAGGCGCAGCGGCTGGCCCGCGAGGCCATCGCGCGGGAGATGCACGACGTGCTCGCGCACCGGCTCACGCTGCTCAGCGTGCACGCGGGCGCCCTGGAGTTCCGGCCCGACGCCCCGCGCGACGAGATCGCGCGGGCGGCCGGCGTGATCCGGGAGAGCGCGCACGAGGCGCTCCAGGACCTGCGGGAGATCATCGGCGTGCTGCGCGCCGGCGAGGGCGAGGAGGCGGGCCGCCCGCAGCCCACGCTCGCCGCACTCGACACGCTCGTCGCCGAGTCCCGCCAGGCGGGCATGAAGGTCACCCTGGAGCAGCGGGTCGCCGACGCCGGCTCCGTCCCCGCCTCCGTCGGCCGCACCGCCTACCGGATCGCACAGGAGGGCCTGACCAACGCCCGCAAGCACGCCCCCGGCACGGAGGTCACGGTGTCCGTGACCGGCGGCCCGGGGGAGGACCTCACCGTGACCGTCCGCAACCCCGCCCCTGAGGGTGACGTACCGCCCGTCCCGGGCGCGGGCCAGGGCCTGATCGGCCTCACCGAGCGGGCCATACTGGCGGGCGGCACCCTGGAACACGGCCCGACACCGGACGGCGGCTTCGAGGTGAGGGCGTGCCTGCCATGGCGCTGACACCCGCCCCGGCCCCGACCGGCGCCCGCGCATGATTACGTACCGCCCATGACTGCCATCAGAGTGCTCCTGGTCGACGACGACCCCCTCGTGCGGGCCGGCCTGTCCTTCATGCTGGGCGGCGCCGACGACCTGGAGATCGTCGGCGAGGCCGCCGACGGCGGGGAGGTCGAGGCGCTCGTCGACCGCACCCGGCCGGACGTCGTCCTCATGGACATCCGCATGCCGACGGTCGACGGGCTCACCGCCACCGAGGCGCTGCGCCGCCGCGAGGACGCCCCGCAGGTCGTCGTGCTCACCACCTTCCACGCCGACGACCAGGTGCTGCGCGCGCTCCGCGCCGGGGCGGCCGGGTTCGTGCTGAAGGACACCCCGCCCACCGAGATCGTCGCCGCGGTGCGCCGCGTCGCGGCCGGCGACCCGGTGCTGTCGCCCGCGGTCACCCGGCAGCTCATGGCCCACGCGGCCGGCGACGCGGGCGACACCCGCCGGACCCGCGCCCGCGACCGGGTCGCCGCCCTCAACGACCGCGAACGCGAGGTCGCCGTGGCGGTCGGCCGGGGTCTCGCCAACGCGGAGATCGCCGCCGAGCTGTACATGAGCGTGGCCACCGTCAAGACGCACGTCTCGCGCATCCTGGCCAAGCTCGACCTCAACAACCGCGTCCAGATCGCGCTGCTCGCCCACGACGCGGGCCTCCTGGAGGACACCGACAACCTGTGACACGCCGGTCGGGAGGCCTTGCACGCGGTCGACCGCAGCCGCCTCCTGGCACCGACCGGCCCCACCGCAGACCCACCCGAGTGACACGACGTTCCCGACGCCCCTGAGGAGGCCCGCCCCATGACCACCACGCCGCCCGTGCTCGACCTCGCCGCCGCGCGCACGCTGCTGGACGCGCAGCCGTTCAGCAGGCTGCTCGGCGCCCGGATCACCGCGTTCGGCGACGGCGGGGCGACCCTGGAGATCGACATCCGGGAGGAACTGCACCAGCAGAACGGCTTCCTGCACGGCGGTGTCCTCGCCTACGCCGCGGACAACGCGCTCACCTTCGCCGCCGGCGCGGTGCTCGGCCCGTCCGTGCTCACCGGCGGCTTCTCCGTGCAGTACCTCCGCCCGGCCACCGGCCGCACCCTCCGCGCCCGCGCGAGCGTCGTCCACGCGGGAAGGCGGCAGGCCGTCACCCGCTGCGACCTGCTCACGGTGACGGGAGACGACGAGGAGACCCAGTGCGCGGTCGCGCAGGGCACCGTCCTCCCGGTGACCGCCCGCACGGCATGAGAAGGGGGTGTCACCCGACACCCCCGTGTCTCACGTCAGCGCCTCCTGGGCGCTGCTCAGCAGTTCCGCCGGCCGCACCGGTCTGCGCTCGCGCCGCGATCTCTCGCACGCCTCCGCGATCAGCAGCGCCCGCAGGGCCTCACGTCCGTCGCACGGGTTGGCGCGCTCACCCCGGACCACCTCGACGAACGCGACCAGTTCGGCCTCGTACGCGGGTCCGAACCGCTCCAGGAAGCCGGTCCACGGCTTGTCCGCCGCGGGCGGCCCCGTCGGCTCGGTGGACGCGATGGGCGTACGGTCGTCGAGGCCGACCACGATCTGGTCGCGCTCCCCGGCGAGCTCCATCCGCACGTCGTAGCCGGCGCCGTTCAGCCGCGTCCCGGTGACGGTGGCGAGGGCGCCGTCGTCGAGGGTGAGCAGCACCGCGCCCGTGTCGACGTCGCCCGCCTCGCGGAACACCAGCGGCCCCGCGTCCGACCCGGTGGCGTACACGTCGACGACCTCCCGGCCGGTCACCCAGCGCAGGATGTCGAAATCATGGATGAGGCTGTCCCGGTACAGCCCGCCCGACTGCGCCAGGTGCCCGGGGTCCGGCGGCTCCGCGTCGCTGGTCATCGCCCGGATCGTGTGCAGCCGCCCCAGCCTGCCCGTCCGTACCGCCTCGCGGGCGCCCGTGTACCCCTTGTCGAACCGCCGCTGGAAACCCATCTGCAGCACCGTCCCGGCGGTCTCCACCTCCGTGATCGCCTGTAACGTGCCGCCGATGTCCAGGGCGATGGGCTTCTCGCAGAAGACCGGCAGACCCGCGCGCGCCGCCCGCGCGATCAGATCCGCGTGGGCGGCGGTGGCCGTGGTGATCACCACGGCGTCGACCCCCCAGGTGTAGATCTCGTCCACCCCCGGCGCGGCCGTCTCGCCGAGCCGGTGGGCGAGGGCCTGGGCCCGCGCCGGGTCGACGTCCGTGAGAATGAGGGAACCGACCTCGCGGTGCCTGCTGAGCGTGTGAGCGTGAATGGTGCCGATGCGGCCCGTACCGATGACCCCGATGCGCATGGAAACAAAGTGGGGCTCGCACCGCTCCCTGTCAATGCGTATGTCCGGACAACCGAACTACACGACTTCCCGTCAACAGTCCGCGCGGATACGCTCACATCGTGCCGAAACCAGAGATGGACCCGACCGTGCAGCTGGAGCTGAGCGTGGACCGCGGCTCCCCCGTGCCGTTGTACTTCCAGCTCGCCCAGCAGCTGGAGTCCGCCATCGAGCACGGCACCCTCACCCCGGGCACCCTGCTGGGCAACGAGATCGAGCTGGCCGGGCGCCTCGGCCTGTCCCGGCCGACCGTCCGCCAGGCCATCCAGTCGCTCGTCGACAAGGGTCTGCTGGTGCGCCGCCGGGGGGTCGGCACGCAGGTCGTGCACAGCAAGGTGAAGCGCCCGCTGGAGCTGAGCAGCCTCTACGACGACCTGGAGTCCGCCGGCCAGCGCCCCACCACGACCGTGCTGGTCAACACCATGGTCACCGCGTCCGCCGAGGTCGCCGCCGCGCTCGGGGTGGCCGAGGGCGGCGAGGTGCACCGCCTCGAGCGGCTGCGCGCCGCGCACGGCGAGCCCATCGCGTACCTGTGCAACTACCTCCCGGCCGGCCTGCTCGACCTGGACAGCGGCCAGCTCGAGGCCACCGGCCTGTACCGGCTGATGCGGGCCGCCGGGATCACCCTGCACAGCGCCCGCCAGACCATCGGCGCGCGCGCCGCCACCGCCGTCGAGGCCGAGCGGCTGCACGAACAGACCGGCGCCCCGCTGCTCACCATGCAGCGGGTCACCTTCGACGACACCGGCCGCGCGGTGGAGTACGGCACGCACACCTACCGCCCCTCGCGGTACTCCTTCGAGTTCCAGCTGCTCGTCCGCGCCTGAGCCGGACCGCGCACACCGCGCCCGACCCTGGCCGCCCGCACGCGGTCGTCGCATTGTCCGGACAATGTGACGCGATCCACAGACGTACGGTGGACGCACGCCGACGGGTGCGGACGCGAACGGCGGAGGGACCGCTTCCGCCCGCGCCCGGTGCCGGATCCGGCGAACCCCGTCACCTGCCCGGTACCGCGATCGGGGCACCCGTGCGGCACAATCGCACCCGATGAGCACCTACCGCGACTTCACCGCCCCCATCGGCTCCCGGCGCGCGACCGTCCTGAGAACGGTCGGGACGCGGGAGCGCCGCTCCCACCTGTCGGCGCCCCGGGTACCGACCGTGGGCATCGACATCGGCGGCACCAAAGTGATGGCGGGCGTCGTGGACGCCGACGGCACCATCCTGGAGAAGCTCCGCACGGAGACCCCCGACAAGTCCAAGAGCCCCAAGGTCGTCGAGGACACCATCGTGGAGCTCGTCCTGGACCTGTCCGACCGGCACGACGTGCACGCCGTCGGCATCGGCGCGGCCGGCTGGGTCGACGCCGACCGCAACCGGGTGCTCTTCGCCCCCCACCTGTCCTGGCGCAACGAACCCCTGCGGGACCGCCTCGCCGGCCGCCTCGCCGTCCCCGTCCTCGTCGACAACGACGCCAACTCCGCCGCCTGGGCCGAGTGGCGCTTCGGCGCCGGACGCGGCGAGGACAACCTCGTCATGATCACCCTCGGCACCGGCATCGGCGGCGCCATCCTCGAGGACGGCAAGGTCAAGCGCGGCAAGTACGGCGTCGCCGGCGAGTTCGGCCACATGCAGGTCGTCCCCGGCGGGCACCGCTGCCCCTGCGGCAACCGCGGCTGCTGGGAGCAGTACAGCTCCGGCAACGCCCTGGTGCGCGAGGCGCGCGAGCTGGCCGCCGCCGACTCCCCGGTCGCCTACGGCATCATCGAGCACGTCAAGGGCAACGTCGGCGACATCACCGGCCCGATGATCACCGAGCTGGCCCGCGAGGGCGACGCCATGTGCATCGAGCTGCTCCAGGACATCGGCCAGTGGCTGGGCGTCGGCATCGCCAACCTGGCCGCCGCCCTCGACCCCTCCTGCTTCGTCATCGGCGGCGGCGTCTCCGCGGCCGACGACCTGCTCATCGGCCCCGCCCGGGACGCCTTCAAGCGGCAGCTCACCGGGCGCGGCTACCGCCCGGAGGCCCGCATCGTGCGCGCCCAGCTCGGCCCCGAGGCCGGCATGGTCGGCGCCGCCGACCTGGCCCGCCTGGTCGCCCGCCGCTTCCGCCGCGCCAAGCGCCGCCGGGTCGAGCGCTACGAGCGCTACGAGCGGTTCGCGGAGGCCGCCCGCCGTGCCACCTCGGAGTCGCTGTGACGGGCGAGCTTCCCCCGCTGACGAACGACCCCGGCCGCCCCGACGGGCAGGGCCGGGCGCACTCCGGTGAGGACCGGCGGCACATGATCCGCCGCCGCGCCCTCACCCTGCTGATCATCGTCCTGCTCATCGGCATCCCGGCCGGCTATCTGGTGATCTCCGCCAACCAGAGCCGGGCCAGCGGCAAGGACAAGGAGGCGAAGTACTCGGCGACCGGCCTCACCGAGGGCTGGCCGTCCAAGCTCCAGCGCCGCATCTATCAGGTGCCGGTGCCGCACCCGGCCTGGTGGGTCGCCTCGTACGAGACGAACAACTGGAAGACCAGCCGCCTCTACGTCGAGTTCGAGACCAGCGACGCGGGCCTGACCGCCTTCCTCACCAGCATGGGCATGTCGGAGAAGGACCTGAAGAAGGACCGCCTCCCCATCAACGCGCGCGACCGCGACGTCACCGGCTGGACCTTCGACGGCCCCGGCACCTGGTCCGGCCTGGTGCACAAGCAGGAGAACCCCGCGCCCACCCACGACGTCGTCGTCAACCACGACAAACCCGGCTACCCGCGCGTGTACGTCGTGGCCCGCACCGTGCCGTGACCCGACCGCCTGTGACCAGGCCGCCGGAGCCGATTGTCGGACCCCGCCCGTAGAGTCGGAGACGACTGGTCCGACGGACGGGCGGGGAGGTGACACGGCGTATGAGCGAGACGGCAACGACGGCGACGGCGGCGGCCGAGCGGCCCTGGACGGCCGACGGGCTCGTCGCGATGTCCCTGCCGGCGGTGTTCCTGCCCGCGCCCCTCCCACGCGACGGACGCCTCGCCTTCTACGACCCCGAGGGCGCCGAGATCCCCGTCGAGGGGGATGGCGACGACGCCAGGCGCACCGACCTCACCGTCGTCCGCCCGCACGGCGCGGGAGTGCGCCGCCGTACGGTCCCCGCGCTGTCCCTGCCCGTGGACGAGGCCCTGCCGCTCCTGGTGCGCGCCCGGCGCGAGCCGTCGGCCCACCCCGCCACCGCCTGCTGGGGCGCCGCAGCCCTGCACGCCCTGCGGCTCACCGCCCGCGGCCGCCTGCTCCCCGGCCTCACCGCCGAGGGCCACGACGCCTGGCGCGCGGGACCGCTCGAACCGGACGACGTGACCCACCTGCGCGCGGTGGCCGCCGCCCTCCCGTACGAGGGCCACGCGGTGCCGCTCCCCGGCCCTGGCCCTCTGCGCCTGCCCCGGCCGGAGGCCCTCGTCCGCGCCTTCCTCGACGCCGTCGCCGACACCCTGCCCCGCACACCCGCCGCGCCCTACGCCTCCGGACTGCCGTTCGCCGCGCGGCGGCCCCAGCGGCTGCCCGAGGCCCGCGACTGGGCCGCCGAGGTCGCCGCCGGCATGGACGCGGGCGTACGGATCTCGCTCCGCCTGGACCTGTCCGCGCAGGACCTCTTCGACACCGGGGGCACCGCCGGCGGCGAGGGCGGCGGCGCGCGGGGCGCGGGCGCGGCGATCGTCCAGGTGCACAGCCTGTCCGACCCCACCCTGGTCGCCGACGCGGCGGCCCTGTGGTCCGGCGAGGCCGACCACGGCTTCGGGCCCCGCGCGCGCGTGGACGCCGCCCTCGCGGTGCGCCGCGCCGCCCGCGTCTGGCCCCCGCTGGACCGGCTCGCCGACCAGGACGTGCCCGCCGTACTGCCCCTGTCCGAGGACGAGTTGAGCGACCTGCTCGGCATGGCCGCCACTCGGCTCGCGGCGGCAGGGGTCGCCGTGCACTGGCCGCGCGACCTCGCCCAGGACCTCACCGCCACGGCCGTCGTCCGGTCCGCGCCCGGCTCGGCGACCGACGGCACCGGCTTCTTCGAGAGCGAGGACCTGCTGCGGTTCGGCTGGCAGATCGCCCTGGGCGGCGACCCGCTGACCGAGGCCGAGATGGACGCCCTGGCCGAGGCGCACCGCCCGGTCGTCCGGCTGCGCGACCAGTGGGTGCTGGTCGACCCCGCCCTCGTCCGCAAGGCCCGCAAACGGGACCTGGGGCTGCTCGACCCGGTCGACGCGCTGTCCGTCGCCCTCACCGGGGAGGCGGAGGTCGACGGCGAGACGGTGGAAGCGGTGCCCGCCGGGGCGCTGGCCGCCCTCCGCGACCGCCTCACCGCCGGCGTGCGGCCCGCCGCGCCCCCGCCCGGTCTCGACGCCACCCTGCGCAACTACCAGCTGCGCGGCCTGGCCTGGCTGGACCTCATGACCTCCCTCGGCCTGGGCGGCTGCCTCGCCGACGACATGGGCCTCGGCAAGACCGTCACCCTCATCGCCCTGCACCTCAAGCGGGCCCGCCGCGAACCCACCCTGGTGGTCTGCCCCGCCTCCCTCCTCGGCAACTGGCAGCGGGAGATCACCCGGTTCGCCCCGGGCGTGCCCGTACGCCGCTTCCACGGCCCCGACCGCACCCTGGACGACCTGGACGGCGGCTTCGTCCTCACCACGTACGGCACCATGCGCTCCGCCGCGCCCACCCTGGCGGAGCAGCGCTGGGGCATGGTCGTCGCCGACGAGGCGCAGCACGTCAAGAACCCGCACTCGGCGACCGCCAAGGCGCTGCGCACCATCCCGGCCCCCGCCCGGGTGGCCCTCACCGGCACGCCCGTGGAGAACAACCTCTCCGAGCTGTGGGCCCTCCTCGACTGGACCACCCCCGGACTCCTCGGCCCCCTCAAGTCCTTCCGCGCCCGGCACGCGCGCGCGGTGGAGACCGGCGAGGACGAGCAGGCCGTCGAGCGGCTGGCCCGCCTGGTCCGC
>MUNG01000328.1 GCA_002154585.1 Streptomyces pseudogriseolus | reverse complement strand
TGCAGAAGTGCGTGCGCACCCTGGACATCGAGGAGGTCGGCCGCACCACCCGGCACGGCTCCTTCTTCCAGATGAACGGCAACTTCTCCCTCGGCGACTACTTCAAGGAGGAGGCGATCGCCTTCGCCTGGGAACTGTCGACGGCCCAGATCGCCGAGGGCGGCTACGGACTCGACCCGGACCGCATCTGGGTGACCGTCCATCACAGCGACGACGAGTCCCGGCGTCTGTGGCGCAGGATCGCAGACCTGCCGGACGAGCGGATCGTGGCGCGCGGCGACGAGGACAACTTCTGGTCCATGGGCGTGCCCGGGCCGTGCGGCCCGTGCTCGGAGCTGTACTACGACCGCGGCCCGGCCCTCGGCCCCGCGGGCGGCCCGGCAGTCGACGAGGACCGGTACATGGAGTTCTGGAACCTCGTCTTCATGCAGTACGAGCGCGGCGAGGGCCCCGGCAAGTCCGGCTACCCGATCCTCGGCGAGCTGCCCCGCCGCAACATCGACACCGGCATGGGCCTGGAACGCATGGCCGCCCTCCTCCAGGGCGTCGACAACCTCTACGAGACCGACGAGACCCGCCCGGTCCTGGACCGCGCCGCCGCCCTGGCCGAGATGCGCTACGGCGCGGACGCCGAGGCGGACGTGCGCCTGCGCGTCGTCGCCGACCACGTCCGCACCGCCCTGATGCTGCTGGCCGACGGCACCGTACCCGGCAACGAGGGCCGCGGGTACGTACTGCGTCGCATCCTGCGCCGAGCCGTCCGCTCGATGCGTCAACTCGGCTACGGCGACCCGGCGCTGCCCGACCTGCTCGCCGTCGCCCGTGACTGCATGGCACCCAGCTACCCGGAGGTGGCCGAGGCGTACGACCGGATCGCCGACCGCGCGGCGAGCGAGGAGGACGCCTTCCGCGCCACCCTGCGGCAGGGCACGACCGTCCTGGACACGGCGGTGGCGAAGGTGAAGGAGGAAGGCGGCCGTTCACTGCCCGGCGCCCAGGCGTTCCTCCTGCACGACACCTACGGCTTCCCCATCGACCTCACCCTGGAGATGGCCGCCGAGCAAGGCGTGGAGGTCGACCGCGAGGGCTTCACCACGCTCATGCGCGAGCAGCGGGAACGGGCCAGGGCCGACGCCCGTGCCCGCAAGACCGGCGGTACCGATCTCTCCGCGCTGCGCCCGGTCCTGGACACACACGGCCCGACGGACTGGCGCGCCTGGGACACCTTGGCGACCGATTCCCGCGTCCTGGCCGTTCTGGGCTCCTCGGGCCCGGCACCGGTGGCCCGTGAGGGCGAGATCGTCACCGTCATCCTGGACCGCACCCCGTTCTACGCCGAGTCCGGCGGCCAGGAAAGCGACGCCGGACGCCTCTCCGGCACGTCGGTGGAGGCGGAGGTACTGGACGTGCAGCGGCCCCTGCCAGGCTTGATCGCCCACCAGGTCCGGGTCCTGACCGGTGAACTGGCCACCGGGGAGGCGGTGCATGCCGCCGTCGACCCCGAATGGCGCCTCGGCGCACGCCAGGCCCACTCCGGCACCCACGTCCTGCACGCCGCCCTGCGCCAGGTCCTCGGCCCGGGCGCCCTACAGTCAGGCTCCTACAACCGCCCCGGCTACCTTCGCCTGGACTTCCCCTGGCGCGGTGCCCTCTCCCCCGCCGTCCGCAGCGAGATCGAGGAGGCCGCCAACCAGGCCCTGCGCCGCGACCTGCCGGTCGGCGTGCGCTGGATGACGCTGCCGGAGGCCAGGGAACTGGGCGCGCTGGCCCTGTTCGACGAGACGTACGGCGAGAAGGTCCGCGTCGTGGAGATCGGCGGCGCCTGGTCACGTGAGCTGTGCGGCGGCACCCACGTCGAGCACGCCTCGCAGATCGGCACGGTCGCGCTGACCTCGGAGTCATCGGTCGGCGCCGGCATGCGCCGCCTGGAAGCCGCGGTAGGCGTCGAGGGCTTCGGCTACCTGGCCCGCGAACGCGACCTGGTGACCCGCATCGCCGAGCAGCTCCAGGCACCGCGTACCGAACTCCCCGACCGTATCGCCGGGTTGCTGGACCGGCTGAAGTCCGCCGACCGGGAGAACCAGCGGCTCCGTGAGCAGGCCGACCGGGCCCGTGCGAGCGACCTCGCGGCCGACGCCACCGACGTCGACGGCACCCTGGTGGTCACCGCCATCACGGACGGCGATGCCCGGGCCCTCGCCATCGCCGTACGCGACCGCCTGCCCGCCGCCCGGCCCGGTGCGGTGGTCATCGGCACATCCGCCGGTGACCGGGCGACGCTGGTGGCCGCGGTGAACGGCGCGGCCCGGAGCGCGGGGCGGGACGCTTCGGCCCTGGTGAAGCGCCTGCTCGACGGCAGGGGCGGCGGCTCACCCGAACTGGCCCAAGGCGGCGGGATCCCGGTCGAACGACTCCCGGACGCCCTCGCCTCGGTCCCCGCCCTGCTCACCGGCGCCTGACCGGGGAGCGCGGCCCCAGCGCCCTCCGGGCGCGTGACATGGGTCACCGCCCGGATCACGGACGTCCGCGTCCCTGACGGAACGACTGCCCGTAGGCTGCCCGCAGCAGCTGGTTCGCCCCGTCCTCCAGGCGGGGTGTCGCAAGAGGGAACCCGGTGAAAATCCGGGACTGCCCCGCAGCGGTGAGCGGGAACGACCGCCGTCATACGCACTGGGTCCGAGGTACCGGGCCCGGGAAGCGACGGCCAGTAGGTGTCCTCCAACGACGAGGACGTGCCCGCGAGTCCGAAGACCTGCCAACTGCCCGCGCGCGAACCGTCGTGCGCGGACATCCCGGTGACCTCGAGGGCGGGTCGGCGTACATATCAGGCGGACGGCCCTGCCTTGTCGCGCGGCGTCGCTCACGCCCGGTGTGTCACCCCTTCGCGTTCTCGTCCCGTCTCCGGGATCTCAGGGATTCATCTCGCGAAGGAGATCTCCGTGACAGCGAAGTCCGCAGCCGCGGCGGCACGGGCCACCGTGTACGGCTACCCCCGCCAGGGACAGAACCGGGAACTGAAGAAGGCCGTCGAGGGCTACTGGAAGGGCCGTGTCACCGCCGACGCCCTCCGCGCCACCGCCCGCGAACTGCGCCGGAGGAACTGGCTGCAGTTGGCCGCCGCGGGCATCGACGAGGTGCCGACCGGCGACTTCTCGTACTACGACCACGTCCTGGACACCACGGTCATGGTCGGGGCGATCCCCGAACGCCACCGCACCGCTGTGACCGGCGACGCCCTGGACGGCTACTTCGCCATGGCGCGCGGTACCCAGGAGGTGGCGCCGCTGGAGATGACCAAGTGGTTCGACACCAACTACCACTACCTCGTTCCGGAACTGGGCCCTGACACCGCGTTCACCGCCGACTCCGCCAAGCAGGTCGGTGAGTTGAAGGAGGCCCTCGCGCTCGGCCTCGCCGCCCGGCCCGTCCTCGTCGGTCCCGTCACCTACCTTCTGCTCGCCAAGCCCGCCCCGGGTGTGCCGGCGGACTTCGACCCGCTCACCCTGCTGGACCGGCTGCTGCCCGTCTATGCTGAGGTCCTGGCCGACCTGCGGGCGGCGGGCGCGCAGTGGGTCCAGCTGGACGAGCCCGCCCTCGTCCAGGACCGCACCCCGGCCGAGCTGAACGCCGCCGAACGCGCCTACCGTGACCTCGGCGGTCTCGCCGACCGGCCGAAGCTCCTGGTCGCCTCGTACTTCGACCGGCTCGGCGACGCCCTCCCGGTGCTGGCGAAGGCCCCGGTCGACGGCCTCGCCCTGGACTTCACCGGGGAGGCGGCCGCCAACCTGGACGCGCTGGCCGCCGTCGGCGGGCTGCCCGGCAAGCGGCTGGTCGCCGGTGTGGTCAACGGCCGCAACGTCTGGGTCAACGACCTCGCCGGCTCCCTGTCCACGCTGGGTACTTTGCTGGGCCTGGCCGACCGCGTCGACGTGGCCGCCTCCTGCTCCCTGCTGCACGTCCCCCTGGACACGGCCGCCGAACGGGACATCGAACCGCAGATCCTGCGCTGGCTCGCCTTCGCCAGGCAGAAGACCGCCGAGGTCGTCACCCTCGCCAGGGGTCTCGCCCGGGGCACCGACGCCATCGCTACCGACCTCGCGGCGAACCGTGCGGACCTCGCCTCCCGTGCCAACTCCCCCGTCACCCACGATCCGGCCGTCCGTGCCCGCGCCTCCGCGGTCACCGAGGCCGACACCCGCCGCTCCCAGCCCTACGCGGAGCGCGCCGCGGCCCAGCGCGCCCACCTCGGGCTGCCGTCGCTGCCCACCACGACCATCGGCTCCTTCCCGCAGACCGGCGAACTGCGCACCGCTCGCGCCGACCTGCGCGCAGGTCGGATCGACACAGCCGGCTACGAGGCGCGGATCAGGGCGGAGATCCAGGAGGTCATCTCCTTCCAGGAGAAGACCGGCATCGACGTCCTCGTGCACGGCGAACCCGAACGCAACGACATGGTCCAGTACTTCGCCGAGCGACTCACCGGCTACCTGGCCACGCAGCACGGCTGGGTCCAGTCCTACGGCACCCGTTACGTCCGCCCGCCGATCCTGGCCGGCGACATCTCCCGCCCCGAGCCGATGACGGTGCGCTGGACGTCCTACGCCCAGTCGCTCACCGGGAAGCCGGTCAAGGGCATGCTCACCGGACCGGTCACCATGCTCGCCTGGTCCTTCGTCCGTGACGACCAGCCCCTCGCCGACACCGCCCGCCAGGTCGCACTCGCCCTGCGCGACGAGGTGACCGACCTGGAGGCGGCCGGCACCTCCGTCATCCAGGTCGACGAGCCCGCCCTGCGCGAGACGCTGCCCCTGCGCAGCACCGACCGGGCCGGATACCTGGCCTGGGCCACCGAAGCCTTCCGGCTCACCACGTCCGGCGTCCGTCCGGACACCCAGATCCACACCCACATGTGCTACGCCGAGTTCGGCGACATCGTCCAGGCCATCGATGACCTCGACGCCGACGTCATCAGCCTGGAGGCGGCCCGCTCCCGCATGCAGGTCGCCCGTGAACTCGCCGCTCACGGCTACCCGCGCGAGGCCGGACCCGGCGTGTACGACATCCACTCGCCCCGCGTGCCGAGCGCCGGGGAGGCCGCCGCTCTCCTGCGCACTGGTCTGAAGGCGATCCCCGCCGAGCGGCTGTGGGTCAACCCCGACTGCGGTCTGAAGACCCGCGCCTGGCCCGAGACCCGGGCGTCCCTGGAGAACCTGGTCGCCGCCGCCCGCACCATCCGCGACGAGCTGTCCCGCTCCTGACCCCCGGCTCACCGGGCCGGGCGCACGGCTTCCGGCCCGGTGAGCGGCACAGTCCGAAGCGGGTGCACCTCATCGAGGGGCTCGTCGGGGCACACCGTCGGCCAGCCCGCAGTCACCGCACTTCGAGCCGTCCGGCGCGCGGTAGTAGAGGCAGCAGCTTCGGCGGCGGAACGCGAGCTCGGGGCCGGTGAGCACGCCGGTGCCCGCCAGGCGTCCGGTGTCCAGCAGGGCGGTCGTGAGGTCGGTGAGCGGTCCGCGTACGGCGGGACGGAGTGTGAGCAGGGCGTGGGCCGCCCCGGCGAGCGCCGACGCCGAGTTACCGTCCAGCAGACGCGGGGCGACCTTGACCCGCAGTCCCTCGCCCAGCGCCGACAGGTGACCTGTCACCTGCCGGTACAGGGCGCGGGCGGAAGTGTCGTCGAGCCGGTCGGCGTACCAACCCGCCGGCCGGGGCACCCGGAGGGCCGGCCCGTCGTCGGCCCTCTGCAGTCCCTCCAGGTCGGGGACGATCCCGTGCAGGACGACGCAGGCCAGGGCCGGTGACCAGAGGCGGGCGGCATGACCGAGCTGGGCGATGGAGACGTCGATGCGCGGCTCCGGAGTGCGGTGGCGGCGTGCGACGGCTTCGGCGAGGTCGGTGAAACCCGCCGCGTAGGAGCGGGCGAGCGAGTGCCAGCCGTCGTCCGGTCCACCGACCTGCAGGACGAAGAAGCCGCCGAGGCTCGCCACATCATGTAGGGCGGCGGCGACGGACGCCGTTGAGGCACGGGCGTCGTGCACGGTTCTCATCCTCCCTCCGGCTCTCCGTCCGTACGGTCAGGAGGCCGGGCGGCGTCGTGGAGGCGTGATGGCGTACAGGTCGAGGATGTCCGGCCGGGGTGCGACGCCCGGTCCGCCGGCGCGTGCCCAGGCGGCGATGTCCTCGGTCGCGTCCGGGTCGTTGACCAGCCCCAGCCAGACAGGCCGGGCACCTGCTGCCCGGCCCTCCGCGGAGGGCTGTACGACGATGACGTTGGCGTGTTCGCAGACGTCGAGGCAGTCGGAGACGCGTACCGGTACTGCGGCACGCAGGCGTTCGATCTGGGCCGCGTGGTCGACGCCGGTCACCTTCGGGGTGCCGCAGCAGCAGTCGCGGCACACAACGACACGGCACGGCACGGGGCCGGTGGCCGTTCCGAGCCTCTTGTCGTCCGTCGTTGGTCCGGTCGGCGTTGCGGGCATGCGGTGCCGTCCCTCTCCCCGGGGAGATCCGCCCCGGTGGTCCGTCGAGGAGGCGACCGCGTGAGTCTCCTGGCTCTCGGGTCGATGCTCGTCCCGGCCTTCCCACCCGCTGCCGGGCAGTGGCCTGTCGGGACTCGCTCGCCGATCACAGTGGCGGGACCGCGCCGGATTCACACCGGCTTCCTCGTTCCGCCGTCGCCCTGTCGCCGGCCATCATCCCATCCCGGTACGCCGTCCGGCCCACCCGGTGCCGGCCGTCAGTCCGTCTCCTGGGCGTGGGGGGCCGTCGCGGGCGGATGGGTCGGACGGTCCCGTCCGCCGTCACGGCCGGACACCACCACAATGACCAGCCCGACGACGACGGCTGCGACGGCGACCCGTCCGGCCGCCCGCGCCCACCAGCCCGGCCGGGCCGCGCCCCCGCCCGGCGGGCCCAGCCGTTCGGCTCGCCGGGCGGGCCGCAGCAGGCGGAGCAGCAACAGCAGTGCGACCGGGAGTTGCAGCAGCCACAGCACGGTGCGCGGCCACTCCCCGTACCAGACGTTGGTCCCGTACAGCAGCGTGTGCCAGACGCTCAGCACGTACACGACGATCACGAAGCGGTGCAGGCGGCGCCAGGTGTTCGCCCCGATGCGATGCCGGACGTAGAACAGCAGCCCCAGTGGAATCGCCAGGTACAGGGCACCCTGGCCGAGAGGGATGGCGACCTGACCCGTTCCGGAGTCGTACCAGCCCGGCACGAAGGTGTCCGCGAAGGCCACCCACAGCCGCTCGGCCCAGTCCACCTTCGTCTCGTAGCGGACGAGTTCGGCGGCGAACATCAGCGCGTGGGCGGACATCAGCGCCATCGTCGTCAGGCTGGTGGTGCGGTGCCAGCGCTCCAGTACCTGCCGGGAGACCGGCAGCCGGGCGGGGCGCGGCCCCGACAGCAGCAGGCCGAGCATGACCGTGCCCCACGCCCACAGCAGCCCCGACCACCCGAACGCCTGGCTGAGCAGGTACATCCAGTAGGTGCCGGGATCGTCCATGAACGGCATGACCGCGACGGTGTCCGAAGCACCCGACTCCATACGCGCCCACAGGAGCGCGAAGACAAGCGCCGTGACCACCACCGCCGCGGTGGCGTCGGGCAGTGCGGACCGCAGGTCGCCGCGCAGCGCGACGCGGTCACCGGGAGACCGTTGCCGTCCGGGCAGGGTCACAGCTCCGTCCTCGTCCGGCCTCACGTCCGACGTCATCAGAAGCCTCCCGGGCACGGGCCACCGCAGCAACGGTGCGCATGTGTCGTGGGGCAACAAGTCTGGCTGATGGGGCAGCGATCCCCGGAGGCGTTATCCAGCCAGAGCCACCAAGGGAACTGCACGGGGCACACCTGTTTTCTGCCTCCCCTCCACATTCAAGACAACCGCCGAAGCCCCACTGTCGCAGGAGGACGGGCGACTCTACGCTGATACACGCAGTCGGTTCGCGCCTCCCGTCCGCCTGGACGCCCGGTGGTGCGACGCAAGAGGGAACCCGGTGCGACTCCGGGGCTGTCCCGCAGCGGTGAGTGGGAACGGAAGCCGTCGATGTCACTGGGTCCGTGTCAGGGCCGGGGAAGAGACGGCCGGTAGGTGTCCGCCCTTTCGGCGGACGTGCCCGCGAGTCCGAAGACCTGCCACTGCGCCCGCGTCCCGCGTGGGCTGTGCACGTGACCTCGTGGACTGGGTCGGCGGTACGGTCGGTCGTACGTCGTGCGTGTGGCCGCGCCTCCTTCCCTGTCGGTGTTCAGGACCCGGGACGGAGGAGGAATGTGTGCGTCACCCAGTCGGTTCTCCTCGGGCGCACCCTCCTTCGGCCACTATGCCGGCCGGTGGACCGGGGCCGATGATGCCGGAGCCCGTCAGGCACGCCCATCAGGGGCAACTTCTGCCGGGCCCCACTGTGTCGGGTGTCTGTCACGGCACTCTCGGCGAGCTGTACCAGGGCCCGTTGCGGCCGGGCACCGAGCCTGAGATCGCGGTGGTGTCCTTTCCTGTGGACCGTCACTCCTGGGTGTACTTCACTCCGAGCACGGCAGCCGGTCCTCCGCCGCATGCGCCGCCCCTCGGGGAGAAGTCAGTGGCAGCAGCCCGGCTCTTCCTGGACCACTACGGTCTCGCCCTGCCCCCGGGTGACTGGCACACCCACTCCGAACTGCCGGTGGGTGTGGGGATGGCCAGCTCGACGGCGGACATCGTGGCGACGCTGCGCTGTCTGTTCCGCGTCTTCTCCCTGCCGTACGACGTGGACGTGGTCCTCGGCGTCCTGGCGGGCATCGAGCGCGCCGACAGCGTCTTCCTCGACGAGTTCGCCCTGTACCTCAGCGGCCGGCACCGGGTGGTGCGGCGGCTTGGTCAGGACGTCGGCTTCCACACTGCCTTCGTCACGGAACCCGGCACGGTGGACACCGCCGCCGTCACTCCCCTGCTGCTGGACCACTACCGGCGCCGCGGCGAGGAGTACCAGCGGTGTCTGACCGATCTGGTGAAGGGCTTCGACTCGGGTGACCAGGCCGCCGTCGCCCGTGCCGCGACGGTCAGCGCCGCGTTGTCCCAGGAGGTGCTGCCCAAGGCGACCTTCGGCAGCCTGCAGGCCCATCGTGAGCGGTTCGGCGCCGACGGCGTCTTCGTCGCCCACACCGGCTGCCTGGCCGGCTATCTCTTCGCCTCACGCCCACGGGCCGAGGTCAAGTCCGAACTCTCCGCGTTCTTCCACTCGCTCGGCCACCAGTGCACCTTCGCCCAAGGAGGCTACGGGTGATCCACCCCCACATCGCCGATGCTCTGAAAGTCCCGGACCTCGTCCGGCTCACCGATGGACTGGTCCTGCTGCGGTTCGAGTCGATGAAGATCTACTCGGCCCTGGCCGCCGTCCGTCATCTGCTGGAGCGGGGCACGGTCCGTCCGGGCCAGACCCTGATCGACAGCTCCAGCGGCATCTACGCCTACGCCCTCGCCCTGGCCTGCCACCGGTACGGCATGCGGTGCCACATCGTCGCGTCCACCACCGTCGACGCCACCACCCTCGCCCAGCTGGAGATCCTCGGTGCCACGGTGGAACAGGTCAGACCGTCGCGGAACCTCAAGCTCGACCAGGAACTGAGGGTGCGGCGGGTACGCGAGATACTCGCCGAGCGTCCCGGCCACCACTGGATGCGCCAGTACCACGACGACGTCCACTACCTCGGCTACCAAGAGGTCGCCGACCGGATCGCGGCGGAGTTCCCGGCCGCACGGCTGACCGTCGTCGGCGGAGTGGGTTCCGGAGCCTCGACCGGCGGCATCGTGGAACGCCTACGCGTCACGGACCCCTCGGTGCGTCTGGTCGGCGTTCAGCCCTTCGGCAGCGTCACCTTCGGCAGCCAGGACCATCACGATCCCGAGGCGATCATCGCCGGCATCGGCTCGTCGATCGTCTTCGACAACGTCCGCCACCATCTCTACGACACCGTGCACTGGCTGGACTTCACCCACGCCATGTCCGGCGCGGTCGCCCTGCTGCGCGAACACGCGGTGTTCGCCGGGCTGTCCACCGGTGCCGGCTATCTGACGGCGACGTACGAGGCCCGCCGTCACCCCGACCGACTGCACCTGGTGATAGGGGCCGACACCGGACACCGCTACGTGGAGCGCGTTTTCGCCCGGCACGCCGAGGCCCTGGACCCGGCCGCGCTGAAACCCCTCGAGGTTCGCACTCCGGAGGAGATGACCATGCCCTGGTCGAGGATGACGTGGCAGCGCACTGCCTGCCCGGCAAAATGGAAGGAGCGTGCCGCATGACCGTGGCCTGCCTGGAGTCACTGACCTTCGGCCTCGGCCATCTGGTCCGCGCCGCCGACCGGCTCGGCGAGCGCCTGCTGCTCCTCACCCGGGACCCCGCCTATTACGCCTACGAACTGGACCGGCTGCCCGCCGACGCCCTCGACGTCGTCGTGACCGACACCCTCGACGTGGAGCGGACCATCGCTCTGCTCCGGCGTACCCAGGAGTTGCGCGGCCTGATCAGTTCCACCGACACCTGGACTCTGGCCGGAGCCGCCCTCGTCGAACGCCTCGGCCTGCCCGGTCTCGATCCAGCCGTCCTGCGGCTGACCCGGGACAAGGCCGCCGTACGCAGCAGGCTGCACGACGCGGGTCTCACCCGCGGAAGGGCCATCGAAAGCGCCGGCCCGGACCGCGAGGCACGCGGGCTGCTGCTCAAGGAGGCGGGACTGCCGCTCGTGCTCAAGGACACGGCGGGCACAGGAAGCCAGAACGTGTGGCTGGTCCGGGACGAGGGAGAACTCGACGCGGCGCTCGCCGAGGCGTCCGGCCGGGCCCTGAAGGGGCGGTTGTTCGCCGAGCCCTACTTCAGCGGCCCGGTGTACAGCGCCGAGACGCTCACCTGGGACGGCCGCACCCGGCTGCTGGGTGTCTCCAGCCGTCTCATGTCGCCGGAGCCGCACTTCCGGGAGGAGATCACCGCCTTTCCTGTCGCTTTTCCGGGCCCGCAGCGGACATCGCTGGAATGCTGGCTCGATCGGGTGCTCGCCGCCATCAGTTACACCGACCGGTTCGCTCACGTGGAGTTCGTGCTGACCGCCGACGGCCCGGAGGTGGTGGAGGTCAATCCCCGGATCGGGGGCGCATTGGTCGGGGAGGGCATGTGCCGGGCGCTCGGCGTCAACGTGTACGAGGCGATGATCGAGGCCGCGCTCGGTCGCCGCCCTCGTCTCATGGACGCGGACCTGCCCGGCGGTCCGGCCGTCGCCTTCGTCCTGGGCTATCCGGCCGCGCCCGGCATGTTCTGCGGGGTCGCCGGGCTCGACCGGCTCACCGGCATGCCGGGAACGCCCGCCTGGTACCCGGTCAAGCAGACCGGCGACCTCATCGAGCACCTGGGCGACAGCCGTGGATACGCGGGCATCGTGTACGCCGAGGCGGAGACCGCCGAACTCGCCACCCACCGCGCGGTGGCCGCGGCCAACGCCCTGCGGGTACTCACCGACCCGGCCGGCCGACAGGCGCTCGGTGAGTGAGCGCACTCCCCGTGGACCGGGTCTGCGGGCCTCGCTGTTCCCGCTCACCGGTCCGCTGCGGTTCCTCCTGCTCAGCTCGTTCCTCATTCCACTCGGCAGCTTCATGGTCCTGCCGTTCATGTCGGTGTTCCTGCACGAACGGCTCGGGATGGGGCTCGGCACGGTCGGCGTGGTCCTGGCCGTGGCATCGCTCGTGCAGTTCTCCGGTGGCATCGTCGGCGGAGCCCTGGCGGACCGGATCGGGCTGCGCCGCACGATGCTGTGGGCACTCGTCGTACGCACCGCCGGTTTCGCCGGGCTCCTGCTGGCCCTGCGCTGGCCGCCCTTCGCGATCTGGGCGCTGGTCCTGACGTGCTGTGGTGCCGCGCTGTACCTGCCCGCGAACAAGGCGTACCTGGTGCACGGCGTCGACGACGAGCGCCGCCCGGCGTTCCTGTCGGCGGGTAACGCGGCACTCAACGCGGGCATGGCCGTGGGCCCGTTGATCGCCGGGCCGTTCGTCCTGTCGTCGCCCGGCTGGCTGTTCGCGGCCGTCACGACGCTGTTCCTCGCGGTCACGGCGGGACACGCACGGTTACCAGGGACAACCGCGGAACACCCCACCGGATCGGAGGACACGGCCCCCTCGGGTCTCCTGGCCGACGTGGCACTCCTGCCGTTCGCCGCCAACGCCCTGGCCTTCTACCTCTACTTCCACTTCCAGCACTTCCTGGCGGTGTACGCCGTCGAGCGCGCCTCCAGCGCGTTCTACAGCGTGGTGCTGCTGCTCTGCTTCACGCTGGTCATCGTCGTACAGCCGCTCGCCTCCGACCTGATCCGGCGCATGCCGTACGCCCTCGCCCTCGCGGTCGGCTTCACGGGCCTGGCGGCGGGCCTGGCCGTGCTGGCGGCCGGTACCCGGGCGGCACTGCTGGCGGGCGGGGCGCTGATCACCCTGGGCGACATCGTGCTGTTCCTCAAGAACGACCTGGAAGCGCTGCGCCGCAGCCCTCGCTCCGACGCCGTGGTCTTCGGTCAGCAGCGGCTGGCCGCGGGCCTGGGCGCCTGCACGAGCGGCGTGCTGGGCGGGCAGTTGTACGGCCTCAGCGAACGGGCCGGGCACACCGGTTGGTTCTGGCTGCTGGCAGCCGCCCAGTGTCTGTTGCTTCCCCCTCTGCTGCTCACGCTGCGCCGTCGCACGGCGCGGCGCCCTGTCCCCGACGGCGACCATGAAGGAGCACTGACGCGCGATGACACGGACGGGCGGGTTCCAGGACGATGACTTCTGGACCGAGTTCCATGACTTCCTCTTCTCCGAGCAGCGCTACGAGCAGGCCGAGGAACTGCTCGGCACCTCTCCTCTGCTGGCCTTCCCGCAGGAGTCGCGCGTACTGGACCTGTGCTGCGGACCCGGGGTGTTCACCGTGCCGCTCGCCCGTCGCGGTCACCGCGTGACCGGAGTGGACCTGAGCCCGGCCATGCTGGACCGGGCACACAAGCGGTCGGCCGACGCCGGTGTCGAGGTGACGTACGTACGGGCCGACGCCCGCGAGTACGAGGCACCGGGTGGCTTCGACGTCGTCCTCAACATGTTCACCTCCTTCGGGTACTTCGAGGATCCCGCGGACAACGCGCGTGTGCTGCGCACCATGTACACCTGCCTGGCCCCCGGCGGCACGCTCGTCCTGGACCTCGCCGGGAAGGAACTCCTGGCCCGCAGGGTCACCCCGCCCAAGGTGGTGCGGCGGGGCGACGACCTGATGGTGCAGACCGACACCGTGCTGGACGAGTGGGCGCGCCTGCGCAGCGAGTGGGTGCTGGTCCGGGGTGAGCGGGTGACGCGGGCCACTCTGACCTGGTTCGTGTACAGCGCCGTGGAGTTGCGGCGGATGGCCGAGGAGGCGGGATTCGGCCGAGTGGAGGTCTTCGGCGGCTTCGACGGGCGCCCCTACGACGAGGACGCCGAACGGCTCGTCCTTCGGGCTGTCCGCGAAGCGTGAGGAAGGCGGGGCGTGCGGCCAGGTCCGCACGCCCTTTTGCCGTCGGCTCGGGGGACCGTAGGATCACCTGGTCATCGCCGCGACGGGAGACAGGAAGCCGGTGCGAATCCGGCACGGTCCCGCCACTGTGACCGGGGAGCGCCCCTCCGACATGCCACTGTGCACCGCGCGGGAAGGCGGAGGGAACGTCGATCCGGGAGTCAGGACACTGGTCCGTCGCGGGCCCAATCCGAGGAGCGCGGACTCCAGGAGGCTTCACGTGTCCCAGCTGTCCACCCCTGCCCACATGCGCGGGTTCTTCCGTGCCACGGCCGCTGCCGTGGCCCTTTCGTCACTGCTGCTGACCACCGGCTGCGGTTCGTCCGACGAGGGCGGCGGGGACGCGAAGGCCACCGCGGCCGTGCCTGCGGGCTTCCCGGTCACCATCGACAACTGCGGAGTCAAGACGACGTACGACAAGCCGCCGTCGCGGGTGGTCACCATCCACCAACACCCGGCGGAACTCATGCTCGCCCTCGGCCTGAAGGACCGCATGGTCGGCACGGCCTTCCCCGACTCCGCCGTCCTGCCCGAGCTGAAGAAGGACTACGAGGCGATCCCCGAACTGGCGGAGAAGGAACCGTCGTTCGAGAAGGTCTTGGACGCCGAACCCGACTTCGTCTACGGCGGCTATGGCAGCGCCTTCGCCGAGAACGAGGGCCGCTCCCGCAAGGCGTTCGCCGACGCGGGCATCGACACCTACCTCAACCGCGAGTACTGCGGCAAGAAGCAGGTGACGATGAAGGACACCTACGACGAGATCCGCACCATCGGCAGGATCTTCGGTGTCCCGGACCGGGCCGACAAGCTGGTCGCCGACCTCGAGGGCCGCGTCGGCCCGGCCGCCGCCGAGGTCGAGGGCGAGCCCGAGGTGCCCGTCTTCGTCTACGACAGCGGCGACAAGAGCGCCTTCACCGCGGGCGGCAAGAGCCTGGGGACCGAGCTGATCCGGCTGGCCGGCGGCGAGAACGTCTTCGCCGACCTCGACGACGTCTTCGGTGACGTCTCCTGGGAACAGGTCGTCGAACGCAGGCCCGAGGTCATCGCCATCTACGACTATGCGGGCGCCGGAAGCGTCGAGCAGAAGAAGAAGTTCCTGCTCTCCCAGCCCGCGCTCGCCGACGTACCCGCCGTCAGGAACAAGCGGTTCGTCGTCCTGCCGCTGACCGCCACCCTGGTCGGCATCCGCTCGGCCTACGCGGTCGAGGACCTGGCCCGCGGACTGCACCCCGAGAGCTTCCGGTGACCCAGGCCGCCACCGACACCTCCACCGAGCGGACGGTTCGACGGCGGAAGGCCGAGGAGGCAGGAGCGGGCCGCACCAGGTTGGCCGTCACGCTGCTCGTCCTCACCGCCCTGCTCATGGTCTCCGCCACGGCCGGCCTCGCGATCGGCTCCGTCCAGGTGCCGCCCGGCCAGGTATGGGGCATCGTGACACACGCACTGGGCGCCGACTGGCAGCAGCCGGACTGGTCACGGGCCCGGGAGACCATCGTGGTGGACGTACGGGCGCCGCGGGTGCTGCTCGGTGCGGTCACCGGCGCCGGCCTGGCGGTGATCGGCACCGCACTGCAGGCCCTGGTGCGCAACCCGCTCGCCGAACCGTACCTGCTCGGCGTCTCCTCCGGGGCGTCCCTCGGTGCGGTCTCCGTGATCGTGTTCGGGGTCACCCTCTTCGGGCCGGCTTCCCTGTCGGTGGCCGCCTTCGTGGGCGCCCTGGGCGCGCTCCTGCTCGTCTACGCCACAGCCCGCACCGGCGGACGCATCACCTCGGCGCGGCTGGTGCTGTCCGGGGTGGCGATCGCGGCGGTGCTCACCGCGGTCCTCCATCTGCTGCTACTCACCACCGACCGGGGCAACGAGGCCCGCGCGGTCCTCGCCTGGACCCTGGGCGGCCTCGGCGGGGTCAACTGGGGCACGCTGTGGCTGCCGAGTACGGCCCTGCTGCTCGGTGTCGGCGTCCTCATGGCGCAGGCCCGCAACCTCAACCTGCTGCTGGCCGGCGAGGAGGCGGCGACCACGATGGGGCTGGACGTGGCCCGCTTCCGCGCCCGGCTGTTCGTCGTGCTCTCCCTCGTCACGGGCGTGCTGGTCGCGGCGGCCGGGCCGATCGGCTTCGTCGGCCTGATGATGCCCCACATCGTGCGCCTGTTCGTCGGCGGCGACCACCGCCGGGTCCTGCCGACGGCGGCACTCGGCGGAGCGGTCTTCCTCATCTGGGCCGACATCGCCGCACGGACGGTCGCCGCACCGATGGAAATACCCGTCGGCGTGCTCACGGCCCTGTGCGGCGGACCGTTCTTCCTGTGGCTGATGCGCCGGGACGCCCAGCGCGGCACCGACCGAGGAGTGGCATGACCGCGACCGAACTGAGCGTCGACGACGTCACACTCACCGCCGGAGCCCGCCACCTGGTACGCGACGTCTCCCTGACCGCCCGCCCCGGCGAGACCATCGGGCTCGTCGGCCCCAACGGCAGCGGCAAGTCCAGCCTCCTGCGCACCGTCTACCGCGTCCTGCGCCCCGACACCGGTCAGGTCCGGGTCGACGGAGACGACGCCTGGTCGCTGCCGGTGCGGCAACTGGCCCGCACCGTGGCGGCGGTGGTCCAGGACTCGGCGGCCGACTTCGACCTCGCCGTCCGCGAGGTCGTCGCCATGGGCCGCACCCCGCACAAACGACTCCTTGCCGGCGACACCCCCGAGGACGCCGACATCATCGGCTCCGCACTCCTCGCGGTCGACGCCGTCCACCTGGCCGACCGCCCCTTCGACCGGCTCTCCGGCGGCGAGCGCCAGCGCGTCCTCATCGCGCGCGCCCTCGCCCAGCAGCCCACCCTCCTCGTCCTCGACGAACCCACCAACCACCTCGACATCCGGCACCAACTGTCCGTGCTCGGCACCCTGCGCCGCCTACCCGCCACCGTGCTGCTCGCCCTGCACGACCTCAACCTGGCCGCCTACTACTGCGACCGCCTCTACGTCCTGCACGACGGTAAGGTCACCGCCTCCGGACCGCCCTCCGAGATCCTCACCCCGCAACTCCTGGCCGAGGTCTACGGAGTGGCGGCGGAAATCGCCGCCCACCCACGCACGGGCGCCCCGCAGGTGACATTCCTCCCCGAAGAGCCACGCAGCTGAAGGGCCCACCCGGTACTGCCCCATGCCCATCCGCGCCGCCTGGGACGGAACAGGGAGCGTGGCCGACGCCTCCAGGGCACCGAGGTTCCCAAAAGGGTGCTGGGCTTTGCGGGGGCCAATGGCATGCTCTGGTCGAGCGCGAAGAGTTCCGGGCGGCGCACCCCGCACCGGTCGTAGAGGTCGTGTCGTCGCCGCGTCGGTGCTCCGGGTACTCGAAAGTGGAGAACTCGAATGCAGCGATGCCCATGACAGATGCAGAAACCCACCATCCAAAAGCCCCGCCGGGCCGCACCTGCGGTGCTTCTCCTGGAACTCCACTGTCACAGGCGCTCTCACGCGCCTGCCACCAACCACGCCGACTCCCCCGAACCGCAATGCCCTGCCTGCCATAATGCGCCCGCCATGGACTGACGTGGACGCCCATGGATGGGATTTGCCACCTGTGCCATGTGGTGCCGCTGCAGCCCGAACCGGAGGGCAGCCCCGACAGGCTTCGCTGCGGCCTCAGGCCGCGTCCCACAGGCCGGCGTCCAGGATGCGGGCCGCCTTGGTGATGCTCCCCGGCATCAGGTGCCGGTAGGTGCGATACGTCTCCTCGATGGACTTGTGGCCCATCCATTCCGCCACGTCGGTGATCGGTATCCCGTTCCCAAGGGCGTTCGAGGCGAAGTAGTGCCGGAAGCTGTACATGCCGACACCGTCCGCTGCAGGGAGCTCCTTGAAGAGCTTCTGGACGCGCCTGAGTTCCATCGGTTCCGTGTAGTAGCCGCTCGGGCCGCGCAGCAGGTACCCATCCTTCGTGGCTCCGTGCTTCTCCTCGTACCGCTCCATCGCCTCCCGCACCGAGCGCGGCAGAGGGACCTCCCGGAACTCCCCTGCCTTGCGGTGCTTCAGCTTCGCCGGCTTGTGCGTGTTGGAGTGGATCTGCTCGTGCACCCGGTAGACGTCGTCCGCCACAACGTTGTTGATGTTCACTGCCCGGGCTTCCCCGTTTCGCAAGCCGCAGCCCACCATCATGACGATCTCCAGCGCGAGATACTCGTCAGCGGCAGTCAGCGCCTTCTTCACGTAGACGAGGGGCGGGATAACCACTTTCCGGCGGACGTACTCCGGCTCTTGGACCCCCTTCACAGGATCGTCCGCCATGGCCCCCTTGCCATAGGCGTCCCGCAGGATCGCCTTCAGAGTGCGGAAGATGTTCACCTGGTTTCCGCGGCCCACCCCATCGGCCTCCAACTCGTCCAGGAAACGCTCGACCACGATCGGCGTGACAGAGTTCAGCTTCCTTGATCCGAGACGGGGGACGATGTGCACGTTGATGGAGCTGTCGACGTGCCAGCCCGTGGAGTACTCCGTCATCCTCCGCTGCCGCGGCCGCCACTGCTTCGCGTATTCCTCGACCGTCTGCTGACCGAGTTCCCGGCGGGCCTCGGCAACGGACGGCGCCGTCTTCTTTTTCTCCGCATAGATCTGCGTAAGGCGCTCGACCGCGTCGTCCTGCGTGCCGAAACCAGCCTCTTCACGCTGCTTGCCGAGAGCGTCCCGAAACCGAATCGTGTACGGGTGCGGGCAGCGGGTCGGCCTGGAACAACCGCACTCCTTGAAGAAGGACCCCATCCCACGGGCGAGCTGTCGAGCCACGTATCAAGCCTTCCGAGCAGGGCGCCGGGCGGCGCAGCAAGCCCCTGCCGTAGGCGCAGGTCAGCAAGCCGGACACCGTCCGGCCCGATGCTGACCTTTTGCTGACCTGGAGGCCGCGATTAGGGCCCTGACCTGCGGAAACACCCAAACGCTAGATCTTGGACTTGAACATGGTACGCAACATCGGGGTACTCCCACAGGTAGGCTCCCTGCCCGCGTTCTTGCAGGTCAAGGGCTATTTCGACACCCTACAACGAGTCGCAGGTCGGAGCAGTCGTCCCCAGGTGCCTCAGGACTCGTGCCGACCACTCACCGACTTTTCCGGTGCAAGCCTACGCAGCACCCCCTGGAAGACGTCCGTGATCACCATCACGCGGACGGTCCGTACGGACCCGACGGTCCCAACGGCAGACAGGCGGGCAGGCAGGCGCGAACGATGCCCCCGTGGAGCCGCCCACGCGTGCCCGCGAGTCGTCTTGCCCGTGATGACGAGGCCCGCCTGGCCCCGTCGAAACGCCTCAGGAGCGGGTCGCGGTCGCGCAGCCGTCGGCGCCGGTCGCCGTGCCGACGGGCTCGCTGCGGTCGTACGGGTCGAGCCGGGATTCGTCGGCGGGCTGCTGGTCGGCCCTGCCGAAGGGGGGTACGAAGTAGCCGGTCGGGCCGGAGCACCCGCCGTTGGTCATGTCGACCGAGTACGACACGAGCGACATCGTGTCCGGTTCGGTGACGACCTTGGACGGGTCGTCCCAGCTCATCACCACCTCGCGCCGGACGATCGTACGGATCACTTCCGCGTCCGCCCCGCCGTCGCCCGCCGCCGGGGTGACCGGGTAGACGAAGGTGACGTCCGCCGTGACCTCGACGGCGCCCCGCTCGCCCTCGCGGTAGGTGAGCCGCCCGCGCGTCTTGACGATGTCACCGACCAGGTCGGCCTGATCCGGGCGGAAGCGGCTGAACAGCAGCAGCGGGTCCGTCTCCTCGGTGGGGGGCGCCGACGAGAACGCCGCGCGCAGATACTCCCGCACGTCCCGCTGATGCGGACTCAGCAGCGCGATCGCCCGCTCGGGACGCTTCCCGCGCAGCACTCCGGAGTCGAGGCCCGCGGCCACCATGAACTCCTTGCTCCGCCGCAGCGCCCGCTCGACCTGGGCGGCGTCCATCCAGCCGGTCGCCCTGGCCGGGGGCACCGTGATTCCGTCGGGTCCGTCGGCCCAGCGGGCGGCGGGCGAGCCGCGGAACGGCTCGTCGAGCGTGGGGCGCAGAGCCTGCTCAGCGCCGGGTGCCGCGGTCGGCCGCTCCGACTCGGCGGCCATGGGCGTCCCGGCCGACTCGCCGCCACCGTCTCCGCCGAACCATCCCACGACCCACTGAGGGAACAGCGCCACGAGGACCAGCGCGACGGCCGCGACCAGCCCGGTCACGTACCAGGCGGTGCGACGCCCCCGCCTGGCCGGCGTGTAGGTACGCCACCCCTGCGGCTGCCCGCCGTCCTTACGGAGCCGTGCCTGCACCTCGCGGGCACGCGCGGACGGCTCCACGGGCGCATCGGCCGCGCCCTCCACCGACTCGCGCAGGAACCGCTCCCATTCCTCGTCCGGCATGGACGACCCGCCCTGCCCCCCGGCCCCGCTCATCTGATGCTCCCCCCCTGTCGAGCCGGCCCTCCGGCCGACCGGAACGATCATCATTCATCCTACGTCGTCTCGCGGCGGCGTCCCGGTGAGCCGGACCCTCTCCCGACTGAACGGGTCGCCG
>MUNG01000327.1 GCA_002154585.1 Streptomyces pseudogriseolus | reverse complement strand
GGCCGCCCCCGAGCCGCCCCGGACGGCCAGGAAGCGCCGGGCCTGGGACGAGGCGCCCCGCTGGCAGATCTACCTGCCGCTCGGCATCTACCTCGTCTTCACCCTCATCCCCTTCTACTGGATCCTGCTGTTCGCGCTCCGCCCGGCCGGCTCCACCTCGCTGGTGCCCTGGCCGATGACCGGCGCCCACTTCGAGAAGGTGTGGACCGACCGCGGCTTCGCCACCTTCTTCCAGAACAGCGTCCTGGTCGGTGTCGCCACCCTGCTCATGACCACCCTGGTCGCCCTGGCCGGCGGCTACGCACTCGCCCGGTTCGACTTCAGGCTCAAGCGCGGCTTCATGCTCGCCCTGCTCTGCTCGCAGTTCGTGCCCGGTGCGCTGCTCCTCGTCCCGCTGTTCGAGATCTTCGCCGAGCTGCGGATGATCAACTCGCTCGGCAGCGTCATCCTCGCCGAGACGGTGTTCCAGCTGCCGCTGTCGATGATCCTCATCAGCAACTTCATCAAGAACGTGCCGTACTCCCTGGAGGAGGCCGCCTGGGTCGACGGCTGCGACCGGTTCCGGGCGTTCCGGGTGGTCGTCCTGCCGCTGCTGCGGCCCGGTCTGATCGCCGTCGGCTCCTTCGCCTTCGTCCACTCCTGGAACCACTTCCTGTTCGCCCTGATGTTCCTCAACAACCAGGAGAAGCAGACCATCCCGGTCGGCCTCAACACCCTGATGAGCGCGGACAGTGTCGACCTCGGCGCGCTCGCCGCGGGCGGCATCATCGCGGCCGTCCCCGTCGTGATCGTGTTCGCCTTCATCCAGAAGTGGCTGATCACCGGCTTCAGCGCCGGGGCGGTGAAGGGATGACGCCCCCCGCGCCCGTTCCCGTCGTCCTCGCCGGCGCCCGCGGCCACGGCCGCTGGCACGTGGAGAACATCCGCCGCCTCCAGGCGCAGAACCTGGTCCGGCTCGTGGGGATCTGCGAGCTGACCCCGCTCACCGAGGACGACTTCGGCGGTGAACTCCCCGCGCAGTCATCCGACTTCGGTGCGCTGCTCGACTCCACCGGCGCCCGCGCCGCCGTCATCTGCACCCCCATCCCCACCCACACCCCCCTCGCCCTCGCCGCGGCCGAACGGGGCGTGCACCTGCTGCTGGAGAAGCCGCCGGCGCCCTCGTACGCCGAGTTCCGCCGGATGGCCGACGGGGTCGCCGCGGCCCGGGTGGCCTGCCAGATCGGCTTCCAGTCGCTCGGCTCGCACGCCGTGCCCGCGATCCGCGAGCTGATCGCCGAGGGCGCCGTCGGCCGGGTGACGGGGATCGGCGGGGCCGGCGCCTGGGTCCGCGACGAGGCGTACTTCCGCCGCGCGCCCTGGGCGGGCCGCCGCCGGCTGGACGGCGCCGACGTCGTCGACGGGGCGCTCACCAACCCCCTCGCGCACGCCGTCGCCACCGCCCTCGCCCTCGCCGGGAGCACCCGCGCCGAGGACGTCGCCGGCATCGAGACCGAGCTGCTGCGCGCCAACGACATCGAGTCCGACGACACCTCCTGCGTCCGCGTCACCACCGTCCGGGGCGGCACGGTCACCGTCGCCGCCACCCTGTGCGCGGAGCACGACGGCGAGCCGTACGTCGTCGTGCACGGGACCAGCGGCCGGATCACCTTCTGGTACAAGCAGGACCGCGTCCTGCTCCAGCGCGCCGGCCACGGCCCCGAGGAGCTCCGCTTCGGCCGCACCGACCTGCTGGAGAACCTCCTCGCCCACCTCCACGACGGCACCGGTCTGCTGGTCACCCCCGACGACACCGGCGCCTTCATGCGGGTCGTCGAGGCCGTCCGCACCGCCCCCGACCCGGCCCCGCTGCCCGACGACGCCTGGCACCGCGTCCCCGGCGAGGACCGCCGGGTGGTGCCCGGCGTCGACGCCCTGGTCGCGGCCGCCGCGGACCGCCTGTCCCTCTACTCCGAGCTGGGCGCCCCCTGGGCCCGGCCCGCCCACCACCATCCGCCGAAAGAGGTGAGCCCCCGATGACCGGCAACGACTCCGTGGTGCTGCGCGTCGCCGGACGGCCCGTCGGCCGGTACGTCACCCGGCCCGAACTGCCCGCCCGGCTCTCCCCGCGGCCCTACCTGCACCCCGTCACCACCCTGGCCGGCACGGCGGTCACCGAACTGAGCCCCGCCGACCACACCCACCACCTCGGCGTCGGTGTCGCCGTTCCCGACGTCGAGGGGTTCAACTTCTGGGGCGGACGCACCTACGTCCGCGACCAGGGGCCGACCGAGCTGGACAACCACGGCGCCCAGCGGCACACCGCCTACCACCGGCGCGAGGCCGACGGCTTCACCGAGGAGCTGCGCTGGGTGGCCGCGCCCGGCGAACTGCTCCGCGAGCGGCGCACGGTCACCGCGACCGCCCTCACCGACGGCGCGTGGGCCCTTGACCTCGCCTTCGCCCTCACCAACGTCTCCGGACGCCCGCTGTCCGTCGGCAGCCCCGCCACCAACGGCCGCCCCGGCGCCGCCTACGGGGGCTTCTTCTGGCGGGCCCGCAAGGAGGACGCGGCGCCCGAGGTGTTCACCGAGGCGGCCGACGGCACCGACGCCGTCCACGGACGCACCGCCGACTGGGTCGCCCTGGCCGGCTCCGCCTGGACCCTCGTCTTCGCCGCGGCCACCGAGGCGACCCGCCTCGACCCGTGGTTCGTGCGCGCCGAGGAGTACCCCGGCGTGGGTTCCTCCCTCGCGTACGACGCGCGGCTGCCCGTCCCGCCGGGGGAGACGGTGGAGCGCCGGGTCGTCACCGTCGTCGCCGACGGCCGCCTGGACCGCCGGGAGGCGGCCGCGCTGGCCGCCAAGGCGGTGAGCGCGTGAGCGCCGCCCCCGACGACCCCGTCTACCGCAACCCGGTCCTCGACGCCGACTGGTCCGATCCGGACGTGATCCGCGTCGGCGACGACTTCCACCTCACCGCCTCCAGCTTCGGCCGTGCCCCCGGGCTGCCCCTGCTGCACTCCCGCGACCTGGTCAACTGGACCCTCGTCGGCCACGCCCTGGAACGCCTCGAACCCGAGGGCGAGTTCACCACCCCCCGGCACGACTGCGGGGTGTGGGCCCCCGCCCTGCGCCATCACGACGGACGCTTCTGGATCTTCTGGGGCGACCCCGACCAGGGCGTCTTCCAGGTCAGCGCGCCCGAGTTCCGCGGCCCGTGGACCCCCCCGCACCTGGTCAAGGCCGGCAAAGGGCTGATCGACCCCTGCCCGCTGTGGGACGACGAAACCGGTGAGGCGTACCTCGTCCACGCCTGGGCCAAGTCCCGCTCCGGCGTCAAGAACCGGCTCACCGGCCACCGGATGCACCCGCACGGCACCGAACTCCTGGACGAGGGAAAGGTGATCATCGACGGCGACCGCATCCCCGGCTGGTTCACCCTCGAAGGACCCAAGCTCTACAAGCACGACGGCTGGTACTGGATCCTCGCCCCCGCCGGGGGAGTGGAGACCGGCTGGCAGGGCGCCTTCCGCTCCCGCTCCTTCTTCGGCCCCTACGAGGAGAAGGTGGTCCTGGAGCAGAAGGACACCGACGTCAACGGCCCGCACCAGGGCGGCTGGGTGCGCACCCCGTCAGGCGAGGACTGGTTCCTGCACTTCCAGCAGCGCGGCGCCTACGGCCGGGTCGTCCACCTGCAGCCGATGCGCTGGGACGACGGGGGCTGGCCGGTGATCGGGGACGACGGCGCCCCCGTCGCCGGACACCGCCGCCCGGACCTGCCGCCGCAGCCGCCCGCCGCGCCCGCCACCGACGACGACTTCCCCGGCGGACGCCCCGGCCGCCAGTGGCAGTGGACCGCCAACCCCCGGGACGGCTGGGCCACCCATCACTCCGCCGACGGGCTGCGCCTCACCTGCGTCCGCACCGCCGACGCGCACGACCTGCGCGCCCTGCCGAACGTCCTCACCCAGCGGCTGCCCGGCGCCCCGTGCACCGTCGAGGTGGACCTGCGGCTCGACGACGGCGAACCCGGGGCGCGCGCCGGGCTCGCGGTGCTCGGGGACGCCTACAGCTGGATCGGCCTGGAGCGCGGCCAGGACGGCGCGGTGCGGCTCGTGCACCGGTTCGCCGAGACGGCCGCCGACCACGAACGGGACGCCGCGCCCCCGCGCCCGGCCCCGGACGGCCGGGCCCGGCTGCGCGTCGACATCGGCGCCGGCGCGCGCTGCCGCTTCTCGTACGACACCGGGGACGGCGCCGGGAAGGGCTTCCGCCCCTCCGGTCAGGTCTTCGCCGCGACTCCCTGGCGCTGGGTCGGAGCTCTGCTCGGCCTGGTCGCCCTGGCGCCCACCGGCCAGGGACACGCCGGTACCGCCACGTTCACGCAGTTCAGGATCCGTATCCAGGAGAAGAGAGCCGACCGATGAAGATCAGCATTCTTGGAAGAGACACGGGCAGAGGGCGCCGCGGCAGGACGTCCGCGGCCGTCGCCCTGGGAGCGGTCCTGGCGCTGACCGCCACCGCCTGCGGGGACGACGGCAGCGGCTCGGGCGACGGCGCCGAGGGCAGCGGCACGGGGAAGATCGTCTTCTGGGACAACAACGGCGGTGTCCGCACCGACATCTGGAAGGAGATCATCGCCGACTTCGAGAAGAAGAACCCGGACATCGACGTCGAGTACGTCGGCATCGCGTCCACCGAGTACCAGTCGAAGGTGGACACCGCGATCCAGGGCGGCGGCCTGCCGGACGTGGGCGGCATCAGCGCGTCGATGCTCGCGGGCTTCGCCGCCCAGGGCGCGCTGGAGCCGCTGGACGAGCGGCTGGAGGGCTCGTCCCTGAACGGCAAGCTGAACAAGGACATGATCGAGTCGCTGCGGGCGGCCGGCGGCGGGGACGACCAGCTGTACTCCGTGCCCACCTCCGCCAACAACGGCGTCCTGTACTACCGCACCGACATGTTCGAGAAGGCCGGCCTGGAGGAGCCGACCACCTGGGACCGCTTCTTCGAGGCCGCGGAGAAGCTCACCGACAAGGGCAGCAACCGCTTCGGTTACACCATCCGCGGCGGAGCCGGCTCCATCGCCCAGGCCCTCGACGCCATGTACGGGCAGTCCGGCATCACCTCGTTCTGGGACTCCACCGGCAAGAAGACCACGGTCAACGACCCGCGGAACGTCAAGGCGCTGGAGCGGTACGCGGCGCTGTTCAAGAAGGTCACGCCCGCCGCCGACCTCAACAACGACTTCACCAAGATGGTCGCGCAGTGGGACTCCGGCGAGATCGGGATGCTCAACCACAACCTCGGCTCGTACCAGGACCATGTGAAGGCGCTGGGCACGGAGAAGTTCCGGGGCATCCCGCAGCCGGTCGGCCCCGACGGCAAGCGGGTGCAGGTCTCCAACCCGGTCGACGGCATCGGCCTGTTCAAGAGCTCCAAGAACAAGGACGCGGCCTGGAAGTTCATCGAGTTCGCGACCTCCGCGCAGTCGAACTCCAAGTTCAACGAGTCGGCGGGGCAGGTGCCGGCGCACGCGGACGCGGCGAAGGACGCGTGGATCGCGAAGGCGGAGCCGACGAAGCTGGCGGCGCAGGCGCTGTCGGACGGGTCCACGACCATCGTGCAGTTGCCGTACTACCTGCCGGACTGGAACACCGTCTCGAAGGCGGACAACGAGCCGAACTTCCAGAAGGTGCTGTTGGGGGACATGACGGCCAAGGCCTTCCTGGACGGGCTGGCCGAGCAGTTGAACGAGGCTCAGGCCGAGTGGGACGAGCAGATGGGCTGATCCCGGTTCGGGGGCGGTCCGTCGTTCTTCGGCTGCGGGCCGTCCCCGGCTGGGCGCGCAGTTCCCCGCGCCCCTCACGGGGCGCACCACCCCCGCCGGATCATGAACAGGAGAGCCGCATCATGGATAGATCAAAATGGCATGGGCATGCTAGGCGAGTCGGTGTGCCGGCCGGCTGTGCCGCCCTCGTGCTGGCCCTGACCGGTACCGCCGCGCAGGCCCACACCCCCGCGCACCACGACCCCGCCCGCCGCACTCTGCCCGCGGGCGACGGCTGGGCCTCCTACGGCACGGGCACCACCGGAGGCGCCGCCGCCGACGCCGCGCGCGTGCGCACTGTGACCGACTGGGCCCAGTTCACCGCCGCCCTCGCGGAGGGCGGGGACGCCCCGAGGATCATCAAGGTGAAGGGCGTCGTCGACGCCGTCGCCGACGGCTGCGACGCGCTCGCCGTCCCCGGCTACGACTTCGGCGCCTACCTGGAGACGTACGCCCCCGACACGTGGGGCCTGGAGCGGGACCTCACCGGCGAGCCCGACGACAGCCCCGAGGGGCTGCGCCGCGCCTCCGCCGCCCGTCAGGACGCGGAGATCAAGGTGAACGTCCCCTCCGACACCACGATCATCGGCGTCGGACGCGGCGCCGCGATCAAGGGCGCGAGCCTCCAGATCAAGGACGTGGACAACGTCATCGTCCGCAACCTCACCCTGGAAAGCCCCGTCGACTGCTTCCCGCAGTGGGACCCCACCGACGGCGACCGCGGCAACTGGAACAGCGAGTACGACACCGTCGTCGTGCACGGATCGACCCATGTGTGGCTGGACCACAACACGTTCACCGACGGCGCGCACCCCGACAGCGCGGCCCCCACCCACTTCGGCATGCTCTACCAGCAGCACGACGGCGAGCTGGACATCGTCAAGGGCGCGAACTACGTCACCGCCTCCTGGAACGTCTTCACCGAGCACGACAAGACGATCCTCGTCGGCAACAGCGACAGCGAGTCCACCGCCGTGGGCGACCGGGGCAAGCTGAAGGCGACCTTCCACCACAACCTGTTCACGGACCTCACCGAGCGCACCCCGCGCGTCCGGTTCGGGCAGGTCGACGTCTACAACAACCACTTCGTGGCCGGCTCCGGGTACGGCTACAGCTTCGGCGTCGGCAAGGAGTCCCAGCTCGTCGCCGAGCACAACGCGTTCACCCTGCCCCGGGGCGTCAGCCCGGCGAAGGTCCTCAAGCGCTGGAACGACGCCCCGCTCACCGCCCGGCACAACCTGGTCAACGGCCGGCCGGTCGACCTGATCGCCGTGCACAACGCGGAGATCCCCGAGGAGACCCTGCGCTCCGGCGCCGGCTGGACGCCCGCTCTGCGCACCTCCGTGCACCCCGCGTGGGCCGTGCCCGCCCTGGTCGCCCTCGGCGCGGGCGCCGGCCGCGCCCGCTGACCCGCGCGCCGTCCGAGGCCGCCGGTGCGGTCCGCCCCCACTGCGGACCGCACCGGCTCACCCCACGCGTCCCCACAAGGAGCCCTCGTATGCCCTCGCACCTGTCCCGGAGGAACGTCCTGCTGGCCGGCGCCGCGGCCGGCTCCGCCCTCGCCCTGGCCGCCGCACCCGCCCACGCGCACCGCCCGCCGCCCCGCCCCTTCGGCCGGTACGGCTCGCCGTCCGCGCGGCTCACCCCCGCCACGCTGTACGTCCACCCGCGCGGCGCCGGTGACTTCACGAGCCTCCAGGCCGCCGTCGACGCCGCCACCGGCACCGGGCGCACACTCGTCGTCGCCCCCGGCGTCTACCGCGAGACCGTCTCCGTCCCCGCCGACCGCACCGGCATGACCTGGCTCGGCGCCTCCGAGGACCCGCGTGACGTGGTCGTCGTGTACGACAACGCCGCCGGCACCCCCAGGCCCGACGGCTCCGGCACCTACGGCACCTCCGGGTCGGCCACCACCACCCTGCGCCCCGACGGTTTCACCGCCCGCCGGATCACCTTCGCCAACGACTGGCTGCGCGCCGACCACCCCGGCGTCAGCGGCACCCAGGCCGTCGCCGTCAAGGTCACGGGCGATCGCAGCGCGTTCTTCGACTGCCGGTTCCTCGGCCACCAGGACACCCTCTACGCCGACACGGCGTCCCTGGACACCGTGGCCCGCCAGTACTTCGCGCACTGCTACGCCGAGGGCGACGTCGACTTCGTCTTCGGCCGGGCCACGGCGGTGTTCGAGGACTGCGACTTCCGCACACTGACCCGTCCCGACCTGACCTCCGCCCCGTTCGGCTTCCTCTTCGCGCCCTCCACCGCCGTCACCACCCCGCGCGGCTTCCTGGTCACCAGGAGCAGGATCACCAGCGAGGCCCCCGACGGCTACTACAAGCTGGCCCGCCCCTGGGTGCCCAGCTCCGACCCGACCGCGCGCCCCATGCTCACCGTCCGCGACACCCGCCTCGGCCCCGGCATCGACGCCGTCGCGCCCTACACGAACATGGCGAGCGGACACCCCTGGCAGGACCAGCGGTTCGCCGAGTACCGCAACACCGGACCCGGCGCCGTGATCACCGTCCCGGCCAACCGGCCCCAGCTCACCCCCGCCCAGGCCGCCGCGCACACCCGCCAGGCCTGGCTCGGCGACTGGCGGCCCCGGGCATGACCTCCCCGCCCGGACCGCCCGGCCTGCTCGACGCGCTCAGGGACGACCTGACGTTCCCGCTCGCCTGGGGGACCTCACCCGTCCGCGACCCCGCGCGCTGGCGCCGGGCGGCCCGGGCCGCGGTGGAGGAGGCGCTCCTCGTCCCCGCCGAACCCGCCCTGCCCTACGACCCCGTGCACGTCCCCGGACCCGAAGGGGACGGCTACGCGCGCGAGTCGGTGACCGTCACCCTCACCCGCCGCACCCGCGCCCGCGGCGTCCTGCTCACCCCGCACGGCACCGGACCCTTCCCCGCCGTGCTGCTGCTCCACGACCACGGCTCCCGCTTCGACATCGGCAAGGAGAAGTGCGTCCGCCCCTGGTACGACGACACCCGGCTCGCCTCCGCCGAGGAGTGGGCCGGGCGCCACTTCGACGGCCGCTTCCCCGGTGACGAACTCGCCCGCCGCGGCCATGTCGTGCTCTGTCTCGACGCCCTCGGCTGGGGCGAACGCGGCCCACTCGCGTACGAGGACCAGCAGGCGCTCGCGAGCACCCTCTACCAGCTGGGCTCCTCCCTGGCCGGACTGCACGCCCGCGAGGACCAGCGCGCCGCCGCCTTCCTCGCGGGGCTGGACCGGGTGGACGCCCGCCGGGTCGCCGCCGCCGGCTGGTCCATGGGCGGCTACCGCGCCTGGCAGGCCGCGGCGTTGAGCGACCACGTCACCGCCGCGGCGAGCGTCTGCTGGATGACCGGGCTGAAGCAGCTGATGGTGCCCGGGAACAACACCCTGCGCGGCCAGTCGGCGTTCCACATGCTGCACCCCGGACTCGCCCGCCACCTCGACCTTCCCGACGTGGCGGGCATCGCAGCGCCCAAGCCGATGCTGTTCCTCCACGGCGGACGCGACCCCCACTTCCCCGCCGACGGCGTTCGGGCCGCATACGACCGGCTGCGCACCGTCTGGCGGGCCTGGGGCGCCGAGGAACGGCTGCGGCTGAGGGTCCGGCCCGAGCACGGGCACACCTTCGACTCCCCGACGCAGGACGAGATGTACGCCTGGATGGACGCCGTGCTCCACGCCTGACCCCCCGTGCGAGGGTCCGGACCGTGTCCGGCCGGCCGGTATGCCAATCCGTCACACGAAGCACACCGGAACGACGTACGGCACAGGCACAATCCAGCCAGCGTTCCCCAGATCATCATCTCCCGCTCATCGAGGAGCAGTTGCATGTCCGAGGCGCAGAAGACGGCCCGTGGGCAGGACGCCGGGCCGTCCACGGTGACGGGTGTCGACCGGTTCTTCCGGATCACCGAACGGGGCTCGACGTTCGGCCGGGAGATACGCGGCGGCTTCGCCACCTTCTTCACAATGGCCTACATCCTCGTGCTCAACCCGCTCATCCTGGGCAGTGCCAAGGACAAGTCCGGTGAGCAGCTCGACCCGGTGCAGCTCACCACCGCCACCGCCCTGGTGGCCGCCGTGATGACGATCGTCATGGGCGTCGGCGGCAACCTGCCGCTCGCCCTGGCCGCCGGCCTCGGCCTCAACGCGGTCGTCGCCTTCCAGCTCGCCCCGCTGATGAGCTGGGACGACGCGATGGGCCTGATCGTGCTGGAGGGCCTGCTCATCTGCGTCCTGGTGGTGACAGGGCTGCGCGAGGCGGTCATGCACGCCATCCCGCAGCAGCTGAAGCAGGCCATCAGCGTCGGCATCGGCCTGTTCATCGCCCTGATCGGCTTCGTCGACGCCGGGTTCGTCACCCGCATCCCCGACGCCGCCAACACCACCGTGCCGGTCCAGCTCGGCAGCACCGGCACCCTCGCCGGCTGGCCGATGCTGGTGTTCTGCCTGGGCGTGCTGCTCACCATCGCCCTGCTCGCCCGCAAGGTGCGCGGCGCGATCCTCGTCAGCATCGTCACCATGACCGTCGTCGCGCTCGTCGTCAACGCGCTCGCCGACGTCACCACCTGGGGGCTGACCACCCCGGAGTGGCCCGACCAGGTCGTGGACGCCCCCGACTTCGGTCTCCTCGGCCAGTTCAGTCTGTTCGGGGCGTTCGGCCAGGTCGGCGTGGTCACCGTCGTGCTGCTGGTGTTCACCCTGATCCTGTCCGACTTCTTCGACACCATGGGCACCGTCGTCGGCGTCAGCGCCGAGGCGGGCCTGCTGGACGAGGACGGCAAGGTGCCCGGCCTCGGCAGGGTCCTGCTGATCGACGGCGCCGCGGCCGTCGCGGGCGGCGCCGCCTCCGCCTCCTCGGCGACCTCCTACATCGAGTCGGCGGCCGGCGTCGGCGAGGGCGCCCGCACCGGCTTCGCCAACCTGGTCACCGGCTCGCTGTTCGGGCTCGCGCTGTTCCTCACCCCGCTGCTCACCATCGTCCCGCTCCAGGCCGCCGCGCCCGCCCTGGTCGCCGTCGGCTTTCTGATGATGACGCAGGTCAAGCACATCGACTGGGACCGCTACGAGATCGCCGTCCCGGCGTTCCTCACCATCGCCGTGATGCCGTTCACCTACTCCATCACCAACGGCATCGGCGCCGGCTTCCTCGCCTACGTCCTCATCAAGACGGTGCTGGGCCGCGCCAAGGAGGTCCACTGGCTGCTGTGGGGCGCCTCGGCGCTGTTCCTGGTGTACTTCGCCATCGACCCGATCGAGCAGCTCCTGGGCGTGGGCTAGGACGCCGCCGGCCGGAACGCGGCGGCGTGGTCGGCGGCCCAGCGACGGAACGTCCGCGCCTCACCGAGGAGGTCGGCCACCGCGGTGGTCACGTGGGCGGGCCGTCCGACCGCCGCGTTCCACGCGCCGAGCAGCATGTCCACCACCGCGCCGGGCGCGCTGCCCTCCGACACGCGGCGGAACTCCTCTGGAGTGATCTCCTCGAAGGGAACCGGGAGGCCCAGGGCCTCCCCCACGGCCCGCACCTGCGCGGCCTGGGTCATCGACTCGGGGCCGGTGAGCACATGGTCGCCTCCGGCGAGGTCAGGGTCGTACAGCGCGCGCGCCGCGACGTCAGCGACGTCCCGGTCGTCGACCGGCGCCGTCTCGGCGGTCCCGTAGGGCCACCGGACGGCCTGGCCGGCGCGGATCGCGGGTGCCCACCAGGCCAGCGCGTTCGACGCGAGCATGCCGGGCCGGAGAACTGTCGCCTCCGGCCCGGCCGCCGCGATCAGCCGTTCGATGTGCGCGTGCAGATCCGCCATGGGGTTGGGCTGCTGGAAGAAGGGGTGCGGCGTCCGGTGCGGGGAGGAGAGGAGGACGACGCGCCGTACGCGGGCCGCCAGGCGTGCGACGACCGCCGCCGCGGAGTCGGGCGGAGCCGTCCAGACGAGGAAGACGGCACCCGCGTCCGTCAGCGCCGGATCCAGGGACTCGGGCTCGGTGAGGTCGCCGGTGAAAACCTCGGCCCGCGCGGGAAGCGTCGCCGCCGCGTCCGGGCGGCGGACGAGGGCACGGACCGGCAAGCCCGCGTCGAGCAGCCGGTCGACGATCAGACGGCCGATCCGGCCCGTCGCCCCGGTCACCAGCACGGCAGGAGTGTTCGTGAAATGCATGCCGCCATGAAAACGTTACTCGGTTAAAAAAGCAACCGAGTAAGAAATGTTACGGTGAGCGCATGTACGAGCCGACGGGACTGCGTGCCCGCAAGAAGCAGCGGACGCACGACGCGATCGCCGACGCGGCCGTCTCGCTGTTCCTGGAGCACGGCTTCGACCGCGTCTCGGTGAACGACATCGCCGCGGCGGCCGAGATCTCCAAGCCGACCCTCTTCCGGTACTTCCCCACCAAGGAAGACCTGGTGCTGCACCGGTTCAAGGACCACCAGGGCGAGGCCGCACGGGTCGTCCGCGACCGCGCTCCCGGCGTGGAGCCGATGACGGCACTGCATCGGCACTTCCGGGCCGGACTCGACCGGCGCGACCCCGTCACCGGCCTCAACGACCACCCCGAGGTGGTCGCCTTCCACCGGCTGGTGTTCGGCACCCCGAGCCTCGCCGGACGCCTCGCGCGGTACCGGCTGGAGGACGAGGAGGCACTGGCGGACGCCCTCGGCGAGGGGATCGAGGCGCGCCTGCGGGCCGCCCAGACGCTCGCCGTTCTCCAGGTCCTCGCCCGCGCCAACTGGCAGCGGATCGCCGGCGGCCGGACCGCGGGGGACGTCCACCCCGAGGCGGTGGCCGACGCCGACCTCGCGTTCGGCCGGCTCCGCTGACGCGCACGGGCCGCCCCCGGCAGTCGGAGGGCGGCCCGGCGCTGTGCGGAGGTCAGTCCTGCAGCGCGGCCTTCATGGTCTCCCGCGCGATCGGGGCCGCCAGCCCGTTGCCGCTGACCTCCGAACGCTCCGCGTCCGACTGCTCCACCAGCACCGCCACGGCCACCTTCTTGCCGTTCGAGTCCGACTCCGCGTACGAGGTGAACCAGGCGTACGGCGTCTTGCTGTTGTTCTCGCCGTGCTGCGCCGTGCCGGTCTTGCCGCCCACCGTGGCGCCGGGCAGCTGCGCGTTGGTGCCCGTGCCCGCGTCCACCACCGTCTGCATCGCCGACCGCAGCTGCTCGGCGGTCGAGGAGCTGACGATCCGCCGCGTGGAGGCGTCCTCGTCGTGGTCCTCCAGCACGTCGCCGCCGCTGTCGGTCACCCGGGACACCATGTGCGGCGACACCAGCTCGCCGTCGTTCGCGAGCGCCGCCGACACCATCGCGATCTGCAGCGGCGTCGCCGTCACGTCGAACTGGCCGATGCCGCTGAGCGCGGTCTGCGCCTCGTCCATGTCCGAGGGGTACACGCTGGCGTAGGCGCGCACCGGGACGTCCTGCTTCTCGTCGTTGAAGCCGAACTTCTCCGCCATGTCACGCACCTTGTCCTGCCCCAGGTCGACGGCCATCTTGCCGAAGACGTTGTTGCAGGAGTACTGCAGCGCCACCCGGATCGACGCGTTCTCGCAGGGCGCGGACGGGTTCTCGTTGGTGAGGTCCTTCGACGAGTCCGGGAGCGGGTAGGGGTCGGGGCTGTCGGTCCGCTCGTCCACCGAGGAGTACAGCCCGTCCTCCAGCGCGGCCGCCGCCACCACCAGCTTGAACGTCGAGCCGGGCGGCAGCGGCTGGCGCAGCGCCCGGTTGGTCAGCGGCTTGTCCGGGTCCTCGTTCAGCCGCGTCCACGCCTCGCCGGCGGTGTTGGCGTCGGTCAGCTCGGCCGGGTCGTACGACGGGGTGGACACGGCGGCGAGGATCCGGCCGGTCTCCGGGTCGATGGCGACCGCGGCGCCCTTCTTGTCGCCGAGCGCCTGGTACGCCGCCTTCTGCACGGCCGGGTCGACGGTCGTCACCACGTCGCCCGGGGCCGCCCGCCCGTTGGTCACCGTGTCCGTCACCGTCTTCAGCCGGGGGTCGGTGCCGTTGAGCACGTCCGCGTAGATGCCCTCGAGCTGGGTCGGCGCGTAGGCCTGCGAGGCGTAGCCGGTCACCGCCGCGTACAGCGGACCGTCCGTGTAGGTGCGCTTGTACGCGAGGTCGCTCCCCTTCGTCCGCGCCGAGCCGGTGATCCTCTCACCGCCCACGACGATGTTCCCGAGCGGCTCCGCGTACGTCTCGATCGCGTTGCGCCGGTTGTCCTTGTCGTCCGCCAGTGCCCGGCCCTCGTAGAACTGCACCCAGGTCGCCCGCACCAGAAGGGCGAACACCAAGAGCAGGGTGAAGACGGAGGCACGCCTGATCGTCCTGTTCATCGCGTGGGGACAGACGAGCGGAGGGGGGTGGGACGTTCCCGTCCGGCCGGATTCTCATCGGGTGTTCATACAGCCCCCCGGCGTGAGGCCGCTCACGCGGGCGCGGGTCGGTGAGGGCTTGGCGCGCGGTTCCCCGCGCCCCGGGGGAGCTGTCCCGCCGGCGCCCGGGGGCCACCGGTCCCACAAGCTCAGTCCTCCAGCGCCAGCACCAGCTCGTCCGTCTCCTCGCCGCGCCCCGCCGCGTACCCACGGGCCTTCCCGGTGACCTCGAAGCCGCACGCGCGCAGCACCCGCAGCGAGCCCGCGTTGTCGGCGGCCGCGCGCGCGTACAGCGGGCGCTCGGTGACCTCCGTCAGCAGGGCGCGCAGCGCCGCCGTGGCGATGCCCCTGCCCCAGTAGGCGCGGTCGATCCAGTACGTCACCTCGCGCTCGCCCGCCTCGCCGTAGACGGACACGCTGCCCACCACGTCGCCGTCCACCAGCACGGTGCGCGCCACGATCTCGGGGGAGCTGCGGATGTGCGCCCACTTCGCGTCGAAGCGGTCCCGGTCGGCCGGGTCCTCGGGCGTGAAGGCCGCCATCCGCAGCGACTCGGGGTCGTTGAACTGCCGGAAGAAGACGGGCAGGTCGCTGTCGTGCACCGGGCGCAGGGCGATGTCCACGGGTCAGAGCCTCCGGGTGGCCAGGGTCAGCCGGTCGCGGGCGTCGAACAGGGCGTCCTTCACCATCTGTTCATGGGCGGGGGTGAGACGGGCCACCGGGACCGAGCAGCTGATGGCGTCCCGGGCGGGCGTGCGGTAGGGGATGGCCACGCCGAAGCAGCGCAGGCCCAGGGTGTTCTCCTCGCGGTCCACGGCGAAGCCCTGCTCCCGCACCTGGTGCAGCTCCTCGATGAGCTTCTCCCGGTCGGTGATCGTGTTCTCGGTGAGCGCGGGCAGCGTCTCGGGGAGCATCTTGCGCACCTGCTCGTCCGAGTACGTGCTCAGCAGCGCCTTGCCCAGCGACGTGGAGTGCGCGGGCAGCCGGCGTCCGACCCGGGTGAAGGGGCGCAGGTAGTGCTGGGACTGGCGGGTGGCGAGGTACACGACGTTGGTGCCGTCCAGACGCGCCAGGTGGATCGTCTCCGTGGTGTCGTCGGAGAGCCGGTCCAGGGTGGGCCGGGCCGCCGCGACGACTTCGTCGCCGTCGATGTACGAGGTGCCGACCAGCAGCGCCCGTACGCCGATGCCGTACCGGGTGCCCGTCGCGTCCGTCTCCACCCAGCCGAGGTCGACGAGCGTGCGCAGCAGCATGTACAGGCTGGACTTGGGATAGCCGACGGCCTCCTGGACCGCCGCCAGGGAGTGCATCCCGGGGCGCCCGGCGAAGTATTCGAGCAGTTCAACGGTCCGTACCGCGGACTTGACCTGCGCCCCGCCGCCCGTCTCGCCAGCCGACATCGCCCTTGACCCCTTCGTTCGCCGGGAAATACTCTCCGAAGCGCATTCACCCACAGAGACGGTGTTCAGTATATCGAACACCCGCCCTGGGTGACGTACATACTGCGGCATTGCATGCGGCATTCAAGTGGAGGGACCCGCGGTGGCAGCAGCACCAGTCTGGAGTGTCGACCCCCGAACCGGGAAGCAGCGTGAACAGGTTGCGGTGGAGGCCACAGCCCAGGAGGTGGACGCCGCCGTCCGGGCCGCCCACGACGCGCGCGAGGCGCTGACCGACCGCACCGTGCGCGCCGCCTTCCTGCGCTCCGCCGCCGACGAACTGGAAGCCGCCCGCGACCGGCTCGTCGAGGCCGCCGACGCCGAGACCGCGCTCGGCCCGGTCCGGCTCACCGGCGAACTCGCCCGCACCTGCTACCAGCTGCGCGCCTTCGCCGGCATCGTCGAGGAGGGCGCCTTCCTCGACGTCGTCATCGACCACCCCGACGACACGGCCACCCCGCCCGTGCCCGACCTGCGCCGCTACAAGATCCCGCTGGGCGTGGTCGCCGTCTACTCCGCGTCCAACTTCCCGTTCGCCTTCTCCGTGGCCGGCGGCGACACCGCGAGCGCGCTGGCGGCCGGCTGCCCGGTCGTCGTCAAGGCCCACCCCGACCACCCCGCCCTGTCGGAGCTGGTCGCCAAGGTGATCCGCCGGGCCGCCGCCCGGCACCAGGTGCCCGACGGCGTGCTCGGTCTGGTGCACGGCTTCGAGGCCGGCATCGAGCTGATCCGGCACCCGCTGGTCGCGGCGGCCGGCTTCACCGGCTCGGTCCGCGGCGGCCGCGCCCTCTTCGACGAGGCCGCCGCCCGGCCCGTCCCCATCCCCTTCCACGGCGAACTCGGCTCGCTGAACCCGGTCCTGGTCACCGAGGCCGCCGCCGCCGAGCGCGGCGAGGCCATCGGCGCCGGACTGGCCGGCTCGATGACGCTGGGCGTCGGCCAGTTCTGCGTCAAGCCGGGCCTGGTCCTCGCTCCCGCCTCCGCGGCCGGCGACGCCCTGCTGAAGTCCCTGACGGACGCGGTCAGCGACACCGACCCCGGGGTCCTGCTCGACCACCGCATGCGCGACAACTTCCTCGCCGGCGTCACCGAGCGCGCCCAGCTCCCCGACGTGGAGTCCCCGGTGACCGCGGGCGCGGGCGGCGAGCACACCGTCAGCGCCGGCTTCCTCACCGTCCCGGCGGAGCGGCTGACCCGCGAGGGCGCGTACGACCTGCTGCTGGAGGAGTGCTTCGGACCGGTCACCGTGGTGGCCCGCTACACGGACGAGGCCCAGGTACGACAGGTGCTGTCGAGGCTCCCCGGCAACCTCACCGCGACCGTGCACGTGTCCTCCGAGGAGGCGGCCGGACAGGGCCGCGGCGCCGAACTGGTGCGGGACCTCACCCCGCTGGCCGGACGCGTGCTGGTGAACGGCTGGCCGACCGGCGTCGCCGTCGCCCCCGCCCAGCACCACGGCGGCCCTTACCCGGCGACCACCTCCACGTCCACGTCCGTGGGCGGCACGGCGATCGAACGCTGGCTGCGGCCCGTCGTCTACCAGGGCGCCCCGGAGGCGCTGCTGCCGCCGGAGCTGAGGGACGACAACCCGCTCGGGCTGCCCCGCCGCTTCAACGGCCGCCTGGAGCGCTGACCCGCGCTCACCCGCCGGCCGGCTCCAGGCCCGCGTCCCGGGCCAGGAGCGCGGCCTGCACCCGGTTGTCGCAGTCCAGCTTGGTCAGGATCCGGCTGACGTACGTCTTCACCGTGGCCTCGCTCATGTGCAGCCGGGCCCCGGCGTCCGCGTTGGACAGGCCCTCCCCGAGGAGCGCCAGCACCTGCAGCTCCCGCTCGGTGAGCGCGGACAGCCGGCGGCGCGCCTCCTCGCCGCGCGCGGTCGCGGCGGGCGAGGCCAGGGTGTCCACCACGTGCCGGGTGGCGGCCGGGGAGAGATAGGCGTTCCCGGCCGCCGCCGCGCGGACCGCGTGGATCAGCTCCTGCGGCGCGGAGTCCTTCAGCAGGAACCCGGCGCCGCCGTGCCCCAGCGCCCGCAGCACGTTCTCCCGCTCCCCGAACGTGGTCAGGATCAGTACCCGCACCCCGGGCGCCGCCCGGCCCATCTCGGCCAGCGCGGTCAGCCCGTCCATCACCGGCATCTGGATGTCCAGCAGCGCCACGTCGACGGCGGTCGAGCGGGCGGTCTCCACCGCCTCCCGGCCGTCCCGCGCCTCGGCGACGACGTCGATGTCGTCGGCCGAGGTGAGGATCATCCTGATGCCGGCCCGGATGAGCGGCTCGTCGTCGGCGACCAGGACCCGGATCACGCGGCCTCCTGCGCGGTGCGGTGGGACGGGCGGACGGCGGTGCCGTGCCATCATGCCCGATCCCCGCGCCGGCCCCGGACCCGGCCGCCCGTCAGATCTCGTGCGGGTAGGACTCCTTGACGACCAGCTTCCCGTCGCGGAAGCAGAACCGGTACACGATGTCCTTCTCGTCGTCCACGAAGTGCTCGCACACGGCGTCCTCCGGCAGCGGCGGGCCCTGCTTCTCCACGCCGTCGGTGAGGATCGAGCCGCCCTCCGGGAACTTCTCGCGCAGCCCGGCCTCGGCGTCGCCGACGCGCGCCTCCTCGTACACGCTCGCCGGTATGACGCCCTTCTCCACCTCGTCGACCAGCTTGCCCACCCCCCACACCAGCAGGGCGACGGTGCCGGCGACGAGGGCGACGGAGACGAGGGCGCAGCCCAGGGCGACGTTCTTCTTGCTGCTCATGATGGCGGCGTACTCCTTCGGGTCGGAGCGGTCGATGTCCGCTCCACCGTCGCCCGCGCCGCCCGCCCCGGTCTGCCTCCGAAAGTCGCCGCCCGGAGCGACGGACGTCGCGTCCTCACGGCCGGCGGGCGGACCGCCGGCGTACGGCAGCACCCCGGCGAGGCGGAAGCCGCCCTCGGGCGAGGGGCCGCTGTGCACCATGCCGCCGACCAGCCGGGCCCGCTCCCGCAGCCCCGCGAGGCCCTGGCCGCCGCTGATCGCGGGCGGCGCCGCGGGCGCCCCGTCCGGCACCGGCCCGTTGGCCACCTCCACCACCAGGCTGTCGGGTTCGTAGCGCAGCTCCACCGTCATCGGGGCGCCCGGCGCGTGCTTGTGCGCGTTGGTGAGGCCCTCCTGCACGATGCGGTACACCGCGTGGTCCGCGGCCGGGGCGAGCGGCCGCTGTTCGCCCGAGCGGCGCAGCTCCACCGGGGCGCCCGCGCTCCTGGACGACGCCACCAGCGCGTCCACCCCGGCCACGCCCCGCGCGGGCGGCGCGCCGGCCGTCTCCGGCCCGGGGCCGGGAACGGGTCCGGAAGCAGGCGCGGTCGGCTCCTCGACGTCGTCCCGGAGGATGCCGACCGCCTCGCGCAGCTCCCGCATCGCCGACCTGGCCGCCTCCCGCAGGATGCCCACCCCCTCCCGCGGCCGGTCCCCGAGCTCCGGGTCCACCTCCAGCGCCCCCGCGTGCACGGCGATCAGAGCGAGCTGGTGGCCGAGGCTGTCGTGCATGTCCTGGGCGATGCGCTGCCGCTCCAGCAGCCGCGCCTGCCGCGCCACCATCGCCTGCTCACGCACCAGTTGGGCGTTGTGCCGGCGCAGTGCCTCCAGCAGGTCACGGCGCTGGGCGCGATACCGGGAGGCGAGCCCCGGCACGACCGCCAGCGCCAGATAGGGGCCCGCGCTCAGCGCCGCCATCATCAGCAGCGACAGCTCCAGCGCCTCGCCCCCGCCCTCGAGCAGACCGCGCGCGACGTACAGCGCCATCCCGGCGGCGTACGCGCCGGCCGCGCGCCAGGGACGCCTGATGCGGCTGCCCGCCGACCAGCTCACGTAGATCAGCAGCGGGCCGGCGCCGATGACCGAGCCCGCCAGGGCAGACGAGACGACGAGCACGGTGGCGGGCAGCGCCCGCCGGGCCAGGGACAGCAGCCCGACGAGCAGGGCCAGCGCCCAGCCCTTCGCGGGGGATCCGCTCTCCGTGGCGTACACCGCTCCCGCGGTGCCGGCGAGCACGACGAGAAGCGCGCTCTCCCCGGCGACCCGGCCGCGCGACCAGGGGGAGGCGGCGGTCAGCCGGGACAGCAGGGTACGGGCGGGGCGGGAGATCTGCGCTGTGTCCACGCGCCCGACCCTAGGGTCCCGCACCGGGGCGCCGGCATCCTCCCTCCGTAGCGGCCTCGAGCGACCAAAGTGAACGGCGTTCGCCAACGTCCTTGTTCTCTTCGGTCGTTGTGGACCGCGACGTCCGGAGACTGCGCCCCCGCGGCCCGCCCGGCGACGATGGCGGCGCCGGCGCGGACCCCCGCCGGCGGCACACCCTCCACCGACACCCGGGAGCGCAGCAGTGGACGTATCAGTACCCTGGGCCGGCCGACGCTTCACCGTCACGCAGAAGGCCACCCTGAAGACCGACCGGTACCTCGTCACCGAGACCGCGCCCGGGGGCTCCGGGGGCCGGGTCCTCGCCTACGCCGAGCGGAGGCGGTTCTCCCTCAACGAGGAAGTGACCTTCTTCACCGACGCGTCCAGGAGCCAGGTGGCGTTCACCGTCAGGGAGCGCACCCTGCTGGACCCCGGTGAGGGCTTCGACGTGGTGGACGCCGACGGCAAGCCCATCGGCGCCTTCCACGAACGGTTCTTCACCTCCCTGGTCCGCTCCACCTGGGTGCTGGAGCAGCCGGGCGCGCCCGACGCCGTGGGGCGGGAGCGCAACCGGTTCGTGGCCGTGCTGCGCCGGGCCTGGGACTGGCTGCCGCTGGACCTGGTGCCGTTCGCCTGGCCGTACCACTTCGACTTCGGGAGCGAGGGCAAGCCCGTGATGACCGTCGACAAGAAGATCGGCCTGCGCGACCGCTACCTCGTCGAGGTGACCGCCCCCGGTCTCGACCCGCGGCTCGCCGTCGCCCAGGCGGTCGCCCTCGACACCTACCAGGGCCGCTGACCGGGACCGGGTGCGCGGGGCCGGACCGGGCGCGGGGACCGGGTGCGCGGGCCGGGGCGGCGCCTGGGAGAATCCCGCCATGGACCTGGACATACCCGAACTCCCCTTCCCGCTGCGGACCTACGGCCCCGACGGCTCCTGGTCCTACGAGGACGGCGTCCTCACCGGATGGGCGGGACCCCGGCAGGACCGCTTCGTGCCGCCCACCGGCGAGTCCCTGGAGCCCGCCGCCGACGCCCCCCGGCTGCTCGGCGCGCCCGAGGGCGACTTCCAGCTGATCGCCCGCGTCACGGTCGGCTTCGCCGGCAGCTTCGACGCCGGGGTGCTCTACGTCCACGTCGGCGAGCGCGCCTGGGCCAAGCTGTGCCTGGAGTACTCCCCGGACGTGCCCACCGTCTGCACGGTCGTCACACGGGGCCACTCCGACGACGCCAACTCCTTCACCGTGGACGGCAAGACGGTCTGGCTGCGGGTGAGCCGCACCGGGCGCGCCTTCGCCTTCCACGCCTCCCGCGACGGCGAGCAGTGGACCTTCGTCCGTCTGTTCACGCTCGGCGACGAGAAGGAGACGGGAGCCGCCCTGGTCGGGTTCGCTACCCAGTCGCCGATCGGGGAGGGGTGCGTGGTGACCTTCGACCACCTCGAGTACCGGCCGCACTGGCCGCCGGACCTGCGCGACGGCAGCTGAGCGCATCCGGGTCCGCTCCGGGAATGCGGGCGGTTGCTTGAACGTTCACCCGTTTGCGGAGGACGTCTCCGCAGCCGTGCCGACTGGAGAGAGCCCGCCCATGCGCGTCGAGATCTGGTCCGACATCGCCTGCCCCTGGTGCTATGTCGGAAAAGCCCGTTTCGAGAAGGCGCTGGCCTCCTTCCCGCACCGTGACGGGGTCGAGGTGGTCCACCGCTCCTTCGAGCTCGACCCGGGCCGCGCCAAGGACGACGTCGAGCCCGTGATCACCATGCTCACCAAGAAGTACGGCATGAGCCAGGCGCAGGCCGAGGCCGGCGAGGACAACCTGGGCGCGCAGGCCGCCGCCGAGGGCCTGCCCTACCGCACCCGGGGCCGCGACCACGCCGGCACCTTCGACATGCACCGCCTGCTGCACTTCGCCCGCGAGCAGGGCCGCCAGGAGCAGCTGCTCGACCTGCTCTACCGGGCCAACTTCGCCGAGGAACGCTCCCTGTTCGGCGACGACGAGCGGCTCGTCGAACTCGCCGGCGCCGCCGGCCTCGACACCGGGGCCGCCCGCGAGGTGCTCGCCGACCCGGAGGCGTACGCCGCCGAGGTCCGGGCCGACGAGCAGGACGCCGCACAGCTCGGCGCGCGCGGGGTGCCGTTCTTCGTGCTCGACCGGAAGTACGGCGTCTCCGGCGCCCAGCCCGTCGAGGTCTTCGCCCGGGCGCTCACCCAGGCCTGGGGCGAGCGGTCGCCGCTGACCCTGGTCGACGGCGACACGGACGCCGACGCCTGCGGTCCCGGCGGGTGCGCGGTGCCCCCGCGGGAGAACACGCAGGCAAGCGCCGACGTATAAGCGTTCCTTAGCGATACCGCGCAGGTATATGCGATGGACGGGGAGACGGCGGGGCCGCACAGTGGTTCCATGGAGACCTTCGAGAGCCTCGTCCGTGCCGAGTTCACCCCGGAGAACACCTACCTGAACACCGCGAGCAACGCCCTGCTGCCCGCCCGGACCGTGGCCGCGCTCGACGCGGCCGCCCGGCTGCGCGCGGCGGGGCGTCCGCTCGACCCGCTGTTCGCCGACGTCGAGGCGTGCCGCGCCGCGTACGCCCGGCTGGCGGGCGTGCCCGTCGAGCGGGTCGCGGCCGGGGCGACCGTCGCCCTGTACTCCTCCCTGGTCGCCGCGTCCCTGCCGCCGGGTGCCGAAGTCCTCACCGCCGACGACGACTTCACCTCCGTGCTGAACCCCTTCCACGCGCGCGGCGACCTCAAGGTGCGGGCCGTGCCGCTGGAGCGGCTCGCCGACGCCGTGCGGCCGGACACCGCGCTCGTCGCGGTCAGTGCCGCCCAGTCCGCCGACGGCCGGATCGCCGACCTGCCCGCACTGCGCGAGGCGGCCCGGTCCCACGGGGCCCGCACCTACGTCGACTTCTCCCAGGCCGCGGGCTGGCTGCCGGTGGAGGCCGACGCGTACGACTACAGCGTCGCCATCACCTTCAAGTGGCTGCTCGGCCCGCACGGAGCGGCCTTCCTCGTCGTCCCCGAGGACTTCGGCGACCTCGTCCCGGTGCAGGCCGGCTGGGTCGCGGGGGAGGACCCGTGGGCCAGCTGCTACGGCCCCGTCGCCGAACTCGCCCACAGTGCACGGCGGTTCGACGCCAGTCCCGCACTGTTCAGCTACGCGGGGCTGCGCGCCTCCCTCGCACTGCTGGAGGAGATCGGCGTGGACGCCGTCCGCGCCCACGACCTCGCCCTCGCCGACCGGTTCCGCGCGGGGCTGGCCACGCTGGGCCACGCGCCCCTGCCCGCGCCGGGCTCGCCGATCGTGTCCGTGCCGGGGCTGGGACGGCTGCAGCCGGAGCTGTCCGCGGCGGGCATCCAGGTGTCGAACCGCGCGGGCAACCTGCGGGCGTCCTTCCACCTCTACAACACGGCCGCCGACGTGGACCGGCTGCTGGACGCGCTGTCCGGCTGAGCGCACGGCAGCGGGCCGGCGCCTCCTTGTCCCACACGAGGAGGCCCGGCCCGCAGTCGGTGCGGCGGTGCGCACACCTCACCGCCGTGGTGGCGCGATGCGCTCAAGGCGTACCGCGCGTTGTGCCTACTTCACCGGAGTGAAGTCCCGCGCCCCGATGCTGTGTTCTCCGGGGGACAAGCCCCGGACCCCCGGCCGGGGGTGGCTCACCGGACTGGCGTGAAGTCCCTCGCCCCGATGCTGTGTTCTCCGGGGGACAACCCCCGGACCCCCGGCCGGGGGTGGCTCACCGGACTGGCGTGAAGTCCCGCGCCCCGATGAACTCCGGGCGGCGGATCGGGGCGGCGAAGGGCTCGACCGCCGTGTTCTCGACGCTGTTGAACACGATGAACACGTTGCTGCGCGGGAACGGCGTGATGTTGTCGCCGGAGCCGTGCATGCAGTTGCAGTCGAACCAGGTCGCCGAGCCGGCCTTGCCGGTGAACAGCTTGATGCCGTACTCCGACGCCATCGTGGTCAGCGCCTCGTCGGACGGCGTCCCCGCGTCCTGCATCTGGAGCGACTTCTTGTAGTTGTCCTTCGGCGTGGCGCCCGCGCAGCCGAGGAACGTCTTGTGCGACCCCGGCATGATCATCAGACCGCCGTTGGTGTCGTAGTTCTCGGTGAGCGCGATCGAGACCGAGATGGTGCGCATGTTCGGCAGGCCGTCCTCGGCGTGCCAGGTCTCGAAGTCCGAGTGCCAGTAGAAGCCGCTCGCGCCGAAGCCCGGCTTGACGTTGATCCGCGACTGGTGGACGTACACGTCCGAGCCGAGGATCTGCCGGGCCCGGCCGACGACCCGCTCGTCGCGCACCAGCCGGGCGAACACCTCGCTGATCTTGTGCACCTCGAAGACCGAGCGGATCTCCTGGGACTTCGGCTCGACGATCGAGCGCTCGTCCGCGCGGATCCCCGGGTCGGTGACCAGCCGGTCCAGCTCACGCCGGTAGACCTCGACCTCGTCCGGGCCGATCAGCTGGTCGACGGCCAGGAAGCCGTCGCGGTCCAGCGCCTGGAGGTCACCCGCCGAGACGGGGCCGGGGGTGTCCGGGGAGCCCCAGACCACCGGGTCCTGGCGCGGGGTGACCACCTCGGTGGCCCCGCGGGTCGGGTAGAGATCGGTGACGTGCGTGGTCGTGGTCACGGTGGATCACACCTCCTCGGTGAGCAGCGGGTAGACGCCGTTCTCGTCGTGGTCCTCCCGTCCGGTCACGGGCGGGTTGAAGACGCAGATGCAGTGGAAGTCCTCCTTGACCTTGAGCGTGTGCCGCTCATGGCCGTCGAGGAGGTACATGGTGCCGGGGGTGATGTGGTACGTCTTCCCGGTCTCGCGGTCGGTCAGCTCGGCGTCGCCCTTGGTGCAGACGACGGCCTCGATGTGGTTCGCGTACCACATGTCCGTTTCCGTACCCGCGTACAGGATCGTCTCGTGCACGGAGAAGCCGACCTTCTCCTTGGCGAGGACGATGCGCTTGCTCTCCCACGTGCCGGACGCCGACTTCACGTGCCGGTCGGTGCCTTCGATCTCCTTGAACGAACGGACGATCACGGTGTTGCGATGCCTCCTCGGCTGGATGTGTTTCAGGCGGTTTCGCGGACGGAGCGGGCCAGGACCCGGAGGCCCTCGTCCAGCTCGTCCGGGGTGATGGTCAGGGCGGGGAGCAGCTTGACGACCTCGCTCTCCGGGCCGGACGTCTCGATCAGCAGACCGAGCTCGAAGGCGCGCTTGGCGACCCGGCCGGCGCGCTCCTTGTCGTGGAACTCGAGGCCCCACACGAGGCCGCGGCCGCGGTACTCCTTGACGTCGGCGAGGTTCTCCTCGGTGATGGCGATCATCGCCTGCTCCACCTGCTCGCCGCGCTGACGGGTCTGCTTCTCCATCGCGGAGCCGTCCGCCCAGTACGCCTCCAGGGCGGCGGTGGCCGTCACGAACGCGGGGTTGTTGCCGCGGAACGTGCCGTTGTGCTCGCCCGGCTCCCAGACGTCCAGCTCCGGCTTGAACATGGTCAGCGCCATGGGCAGGCCGTAGCCGCTGATCGACTTGGAGACGGTGACGATGTCCGGCGTGATGCCCGACTCCTCGAAGGAGAAGAACGCGCCGGTGCGGCCGCAGCCCATCTGGATGTCGTCGACGATGAGCAGCATGTCCTGGCGCTCGCACAGCTCGGACAGGGCGCGCAGCCACTCGGGCCGGGCCACGTTGATGCCGCCCTCGCCCTGCACGGTCTCGACGATCACGGCGGCGGGCTTGTTGAGGCCGGAGCCCTGGTCCTCGAGCAGCCGCTCGAACCACAGGAAGTCCGGGACCTTGCCGTCGAAGTAGTTGTCGAACGGCATCGGCGTGCCGTGAACCAGCGGGATGCCGGCGCCGGCCCGCTTGAAGGCGTTGCCGGTCACGGCGAGCGAGCCCAGCGACATGCCGTGGAAGGCGTTGGTGAACGACACGACGGACTCGCGGCCCTTCACCTTCCGCGCCAGCTTCAGCGCGGACTCCACGGCGTTGGTGCCCGTCGGGCCCGGGAACATGACCTTGTACGGCAGGTCACGCGGACGCAGAATGTAGTTCTGGAAGGACTCCAGGAACGCGCGCTTGGCCGTCGTCGACATGTCGAGGCCGTGCGTGACGCCGTCCCGCTCCAGGTAGTCGATCAAAGCGCGTTTCAGGACGGGGTTGTTGTGGCCGTAGTTGAGTGAACCGGCTCCGGCGAAGAAGTCGAGGTACTCGTGGCCGTCCTCGTCGTACATGCGGCTGCCGTGCGCACGGTCGAAGACGGTGGGCCAGCCGCGGCAGTAGCTGCGCACCTCGGACTCGAGGGTCTCGAAGACGCTGAGGTCGGGCTGGGTGATGGTCACGACGAATCGCTCCTCGGTGGCGTGGGAAGTCAGAGGGAGTCGGAAGATCGGGGGTCGGGCCGGCGCGTCAGAGCGCGAACGGTCCGATGCGGTGCAGGACTTCGGGGTCGTGCGGTCCGTCGGGGAAGTCCGGGGTGCCGAAGAGCACCTCGCGCTCCAGCAGGGCGCCGTGGCGCTCCGCGAACGCGGTGAACAGGCGCTCGGAGGCGGTGTTGCCGGGCGCGACGGTGGTCTCCACGGTGTCCACGCCGTGCTCGGCGGCGGTCCGGGCGGCCAGTGCGTCGAGCATGGCGGCGGCCAGACCGCGTCCGCGGTGCGCCTCGTCGACGGCGACCTGCCAGACCAGCAGGGTGCGCGGGCTGTCCGGGCGGAGGTAGCCGGTGATGAAGCCGACCGGTTCCCCGTGCTCGTCGCGGGCGACGGCCGAGGTGGCGGCGAAGTCACGGCACCACAGCAGATAGCTGTACGACGAGTTCAGGTCGAGGACCTTCGAGTCCCTGGCTATCCGCCACAGCACGGCTCCGTCCGCCACGGTCGGGCGGTCGATTTGCAGGTCTGCTTGTGCGGCAGTCATGCGAATTGAACTTACCGAGGTAAATTCAAAATTGCATCGTCCTGCGGGGTTACGTACGAGCGTGTCCTGTGTTATCGCGCGTGCGGGCGTGTCCGCGCGAGGGGTCGGCGAAATGTCCTGTTTTGCACGGGAGGAAGCGTGATGAATCGGGCGCGATGTGGAACCGGTCACATTGGTGTAACTCTCGTGACCACACCCGGAAACGTCCGGTAGCCGCTTCTCCGGTCGGGGCGTTTAGGCTCGGGAAGAGCGGGCAGAAGAGGACGGGAAGCTGCTCTGCCGAGTAATAGGGAAATAAGCCGGAGAATGTCGCGGGAGTATCTGTGCGGGGGAATTTCGATAATCCCCCGGAATTCAGCTGCCGGTCACCCCGTCGATGCGCTCCCGCAGGAGATCGGCGTGACCGTTGTGCCGCGCGTACTCCTCGATCATGTGGATCAGCACCCAGCGCAGGCTCACCTCCACGCCGGCCATCGGACCGTCGGCGATCCGCCCGGTCCCGTCCAGAGGAAGCCCGGCACACAGCTCCCGCCCCCGGGCGACCTCCCGCCGCCACACGCCGAGCGCCTCGTCCATCCCACGCGCGGGGTCGAGCGAGAACCCGGTGACGTCGTCGTCGAACACGGGCGGTACGTCCTGACCGGCGACGATCCGCTGGAACCAGTTCCGCTCCACCACGGCCATGTGCTGCACCAGCCCCAGCAGCGTCATCGCCGACGGCTCGACCGACGCGACCCGCACCTGCGCGTCGTCCAGCCCGGCACACTTCAGCGCGAGCGTCGCGCGATGGTAGTCCAGTCAACTCTCGAGCATGGTCCGCTCATCCCCACTGAACACGGGCACGGGCCGCCCGTCGGGCAGACGAAGGGCATCGGCCGGATCCGAGAAGGCATCAACAGACATGCGCCGCAGCATGCCACGGCGAAGCCCCCGCCGTCCGCGGGCAGTCGTGCCGCTGGGGCGCTGCACCCCGCCCAACCGCGGGCAGTCGTGCCGCTGGGGCGGCACGGGTGGGCGCGGCGGCACCCCGCCAACGCCGGGCTGCGCAACACCCCCCGCCCGGCACCAGCACCGGCGCCAACCGGCACCAGCACCGGCGCCAACCGGCACCAGCGCCAACTCCGGCGCCGAGAAAGAGCGCACGCTCAGAACCGCCGCGCGCCCGCCCCGCCGCTCACCCCCAGGCCCGCTCCGCAGCCGCGAGGGCACCGGGAAGGTCCACGGACACCCCCGCGTCCGCCAGC
>MUNG01000326.1 GCA_002154585.1 Streptomyces pseudogriseolus | reverse complement strand
TCGATCCGCTCGTCGTGCCGGACGTACCCCGACGCCCCCGCCGCGAACGCCGCCGCGATCCCCCGCGGCGACGGCACCGGCCCCAGCACCACGACCGCCACCTGCGGCCGCTCCCGCTTGATCTTCACCACCGGATCGAACGTCCCGGCCTCGGCCGGCGCCGCCGTCCCCAGCAGACAGACCTCCGGCGCCCTGCTGATCACCAGGTCCGCGGCCCCCGCCGCGGGCGCCGCCGCGGCCAGCACCCTGTGCCCTCGCAGCTTCAGCGCCGAGGCCAGCGCCTCGGCGAGCAGTCGGTGGTCGTCGACCACCATCAGCCGCACTCCCATCGGACAACCATCCCCCCAGACAACACACCCCCGGATGCCCCCGGAAGCTACACGCTTGTTCGACGTCGCGCTCCCCCTACCGGAGAGAATCGCCCCGGATCGCCGAAATTCTCGTGTTCGATGGCGAAGAGCGTGTGATGAGCGGTACGCGAACGGCCCCGTCCCTGAGCAGGGACGGGGCCGTCGGCGAGGGCACAGGGCGACAGCGGACGATCACCCGGTACCGAAGGCGATCACCGCGTACTCCTTCTCCTTGCTCGTGAAGTCACTCGCGTACACGGACGACATGTACAGCCCGCCCTGCCCGTACAGGATCTCCGCGTAGTCCGGCAGCATCCGCGTCTCCACGTCGCGCACCGCCTCGGTCGACGGGTTCTCCATGAGGACGGTCTGCTTGAAGGAGCCGCCGTCGATGCTGACGACCTGCCCGCCCTTGTCGTACGGCGGCCGCTTGTAGGCGATGACGTTGGGGCCGTCCATGCGCAGCGGGTAGATCTCGTAGTCCACGCCGGCGTCGGCGCGCTGACCGGTCTGACGGCCGGTGGCGAGGTCGAAGGACACGACCTCGTTGGTCTGGCTGTACGACTCGCCGCCGCTGTCGTGCTCCTCGGTCGCGATGTACAGCCGGTCGTTGCCGACCGTCACCCCCGTGCAGTTCTCCACCTTGTAGATGCCGTCGCAGCGGGCGGCGAACTCGTCGCCCGGCGCGGAGAGGCGGGCGCGCAGCTTGCCGGTCTTGTTGTCGATGGAGAAGAAGTCGGAGATGCCGCTGCCGTCACCGGCGGTGTCGCCGACGTCGGCGGCCACCACCAGCGGGTCGGTGGAGACGACGGCCGCGTACTCGATGCCCTCGTCCATCTTGTACTCGCTGATGACGTCGCCCGTCTTGGGGTCGACGTTCTGGATGTGCAGCTGACGCTGGTCGTACGAGCCGCACTTGCGGACCGCGACCAGCTTCGCGCCGCCGCCGTAGCCGGCGTCGTAGCAGGAGTCGGACGTCTTCGGCGCCCACCGCTCGTCACCGGTGGCGAGGTCCCAGGCGGCGCCGCCGCTGGTGCTGCCGGCCGCGACGGTGCCGCCGCTGAGCGTGACGTTGTTGAAGCTGACCGGCATGGTCCCGGACTTGGCGTTCTTCGACCACACCTTGGTGCCGGCCTCCAGGTCGATCACCGCGACCTCGGTGCACGACTGGGGGTCCTGCTTGGTGGGCATGCCCGGCTTGTAGACGATGGCCGTCTTCTTGTCCTCGGTCACGTGCGGGGTCGCCGTGCACACGGGGCCGGGCAGGTCGAGCGTCCATTTCTTGGTGCCGGTCTCGCGGTCGTAGCCGGTGATCTCCGACAGGCCGCTCTTGGCGTAGACGCTGTCGGTCAGCCAGGAGCCGGAGGTGGGGATGCTCGTGGTGCCCTTGGGCACCTTGGGCGCGGGCACCTGGAACAGCACCTTGGACCCGGTGGCGGCCGGCGCCTTCTCCTTCGCCTCGCCGGTGGTGGCGCCCCCGTCGCCGGAGCCGCCGCCCTCCTTGCCGTCGCCGCCCTTGGTGTCGCCGCCCTCGGCGGTGGTCTGCTTGTCGTCGTCCTTGCCGGACGAGGACGAGTACCAGACGCCGGCGCCGACGATCAGCGCGATCGCGACGACGGCCGACACGATGATGGCCACCTGGGCGTTGACCTTGCGCCCGCCGCCCTGCTGCGCGGCCTGCGCCTGCATCGGCACGGTCGGCTGCGAGTAGCCGTACGGCGGCTGCTGCCCGTACGGCCCCGGCTGCTGCGGCTGCCCGTACGGGCCGGGCTGCTGCGGCTGGCCGTAGGGCCCGGGCTGCCCGTAGGGGCCGGGCTGCTGCGCCGGGTAGCCGTACCCGGCCGGCGGCTGGGGCGGCTGCGGCTGCGGCGCCTGCTGCGGGTAGCCGTAGCCGGGC
>MUNG01000325.1 GCA_002154585.1 Streptomyces pseudogriseolus | reverse complement strand
CGCCACTGCTTGAGGCGGTTGATGCACTGCTCGACGGTGTTGCGCTGCTTGTAGGCCTCCCGGTCGAAGGGCGGCGGTCTGCCACGGCCTGTCCGCGCCGCATTCGGTCGGCCTGCTGGTCGGCCCGTTCCGGGATCACCCCGCGGATGCCGCGTTTACGCAGGTGGCTGCGGATCGCGCGGGAGGAGTACGCCTTGTCGGCCAGGACCACGTCCGGCGTGGTCCCGGGCCTCCCACGGCGGCGGGGGACGCGCAGGCGGGCCATCACCTTGGTGAAGGCAGGCGCGTCGCCGGCCTGTCCGGCGGTGAGGTCGAAGGCCAGCGGCCGGCAGCGGTGGTCGGCCGCGAGGTGGATTTGGTGGTCAGTCCGCCGCGGGAGCGGCCGATGGCATGGTCGTACCGGTTCGCCGGCCGGGCCCCGGGCTCCGGCGGCGTGCTGGTGGGCGCGCACGATGGCGGAGTCCACCGACTCAGCGTCGTCCAGGTGCTACGCCTCAGTCCCTGTCCTCGGCGTCGCTCGTCGCTTCCCCTTGGCCCTGCGCCGAGCGGGACATGCCGTGTCCCTACTGTGTGGCCTGGGCCGAGTCCTCATGCTCCGGCTTTACGGCGGCGAGGTGCGGCCGAGCGGGACGGCATGGAGCGCATGTGGTCGCGCACCGGAGCCAGCAGGCCGGCGAGAGCTTTGACGTCGTTGCGCGAAAGCGGCTCGAACAGGAGGCGGCTGACCACCTCGACGTGACCCGGCAGCACCTTCGCAAGCAGCGCACGCCCGGCATCGGTGAGGGTGACGGTGATGCTCCGCTCGTCGTCCGGCGAGGGAGCGCGGACGACCAGGCCCTCCTTCTGGAGCAGATCCACCTGGTAGGTCAGGCCGCTGCGGCTGTAGACGACGCCGTCGGCCAGGTCGGTCATGCGGTGGCTGCCCGTCGGCGAGTCCCCGAGGCGGGCCAGCAGCTGGAACTGCACATAACTGAGGTCACCGGTCTCGCGCAGCTGCCGCTCGACGGCGTGCCGGAGCAGGCTGGTCACCTCGATGAGGTCGAAGTAGGCGCCGAGCTGCACGGGATCGAGCGACGGCGGTGAATCAGACATGCTCGAAGTCTACTGCTTCGAATTCGAAGAATGCGGCGGGGTGCGGTTCCAGCCACAAGAGGAAGAACTGGAACTGAACTCCTGCGCGAGTTCGGGTGCCACCCCCGGCAGGTGGATCGGACGGGGCGCGAGGGCTTCCCAGCCCCGATGGCGCGACCTCGTGAGCGCACGGTGTGGGCAGCGTTGAGCCCGACTGAGCACCGCAGAACATGGAGAGCGGGCAGTGCCGCGGCACCGGGTTACGAGCAGAAGGACGGCGCCGCCGCCCACGCATCCCGAGGACCCGCCATGAACATCCCCTGCCTCGGGCAACGTCGTCGTCCTCGGCCCTCCCCGGTGACGGCACGAGAGCCCGGCCGCAGCGCAGAAGCCAAGAACGCGATGCCGGGATGAGCACCGCCGCGTGGACTCCGGTGTCCTTCGTCGTGGTGAGCGCCGGTGTCGGATGTCCGCGTCCGGCTCGCCGGCTCGCGGACTGGATCACGGAGGCGGTGTGCCGGTCACTGGCGGCCGGGGATGCGCGCGCCGAGGTGGAGGTGCTGGAGCTGCATCGGCTGGCAGCCGACCTCGCCCAGCACTCCATCCAGGGCCGCGTCAGCCTCGACCTGCGGGAGGCGATCGCGGCGGTCGTGGCGGCCGACGGGCTGGTGGTGGCGACCCCGGTGCGCGCCGCATCCCCGAGCAAGGTGTTCGACTCGTTCCTCGCCATACTCGGGGACAAAGTCCTCTCCGGCATGTCGGTGCCGCTGGCGCTCAACAGCGGATCCGGCTGGCAGCCACCCGACATCACACAGGTGATGCGCAGGCGCCTGACCGCCGTGCACGCCGAGCCCGTGCCCACGGTCGTCGTCGCAGGCCCCGTCGAATGGCAGGCCACGGCGCTCAGCGGTGCGGCTGCGCGCCTGCATCGACCGAGCCGCCGTCGAACTCGCCGCGGCGATGCGCTCGCACCAGCAGTAACCCAGCACTTGCTTCGAATTCGAAGTAGATGTACCGTCGTCAACAGTTGCTTCGAATTCGAAGCAACATCGATCGCAGTGAAGGTGAGAACCGGAAATGAAGGCAGTGCGTTTCCACGAGTACGGCGACCCGAGCGTCCTGCGCTATGAGGACGTGGAGCAGCCCGTTCCCGGGGCCGGCGAGGTCCGGGTGCGCGTCGCCGCGACGTCGTTCAACCCCGTCGACGGCAACATCCGCGGGGGCTTCATGCAGGGCCCCATCCCGGTGACGCTGCCCCACACGCCCGGCATCGACGTCGCCGGAACGGTCGACGCGCTGGGCGAGGGCGTCGACGGCATCGCGGTCGGCGACGACGTCGTCGGCTTCCTGCCGATGAACGGCAACGGCGCCGCCGCGCAGTACGTTCTGGCGCCGGCCGACGTCCTGATCCCGGCCCCCAAGAGCGTCCCCCTGGCCGACGCCGCCGCGCTGCCGCTGGTGGGCCTGACCGCGTATCAGGCGCTCTTCGACCACGGCAAGCTGACGGCCGGGCAGCGCGTATTGATCAACGGAGCCGGCGGTGCGGTCGGCGGCTACGCCGTGCAGCTGGCCAAGAACGCCGGCGCCCACGTCATCGCCACAGCGGGCCCGCGCAGCAGCGAGGCGGTCACATCGGCCGGCGCCGACGAGGTCATCGACCACACCGCCACCGACGTGACCGCAGTGGTGACCGAACCGGTCGACCTCGCACTCAACCTCGCGCCGGTCGCTCCGGACGAACTGGCCTCGCTGGTCACCCTGGTCCGTCCCGGCGGGGTCGTCGTGAACACCACGGTGTGGATGCCCGCCCCCAGCGACGAGGAGCGCGACGTGCGCGGCATCGACCTGTTCGTCCGCAGCGACGCCGACCAACTGGCCCAACTGGTGGCGCTGATCGACCGCGGCGAACTGCGCGTCGACGTCGCCGAGCGGGTACCGCTGGCCGAACTCCCCGCGCTCCACGCCCGGGCCTCCGAAGGCGCGGTGCACGGCAAGGTCATCGTGGTCCCGTCCGCCGACTGACGCCGATCCTCCACCGATAGGGAAAGACCATGGCACTCAGTCTGGATCCCGAAATCGCTCATGCGCTGGCCCCGATGGCCGGCGCGATGGCGGACGCCACATCACCGGCCGTAGGCGACATCGCGGCGCGGCGCGCCATGTGGGAGCCAATCATCGGCGCCGCGGGAACGGCCCAGCCGATCCCGGACGACGTCAAGACCAGCGAGCACCACACGACCGCCGACGACGGCGCGCGGATCACCATGCGCTGGTACACCAAGGACGGCGCGGCGCCGGGCCCGGCCGTGCTGTTCTTCCACGGCGGCGGATACATCTTCGGCCACATCGACCTGTTCGACGGCCCGGTCTCCCGCTACGTCTCCGCCAGCGGGGTGCCGATGCTGTCGGTCGAGTACCGGCGCGCCCCCGAGCATCCCTTCCCGGCCCCGCTCGAGGACGCCTACAGCGCACTGCGCTGGCTGCACGCACACGCCGCAGAACTCGGCGTCGACCGCGACCGGATCGGTGTGATGGGGGACAGCGCCGGCGGCGGTATGGCCGCGGGACTGACGATCCTCGCCCGCGAGCGCGGCGGCCCGAAGATCGCCCGTCAGATCCTCATCATGCCGATGCTCGACGACCGCACCACCACCCCCGATTCCCACATCGCGCCTTACCTGCTGTGGTCCTACGACGACAGCCTCACCGCCTGGCCCGCCCTGCTCGGCGAGGCCGCCGGCGGGCCAGGCGTCCCGGCCACGGCGGCCCCGGCCCGGCTCGAGGACGCCACCGGCCTGCCGCCGGCCTACATCGAGGTCGGCCAGCTCGACGTCTTCCGCGACGAAGACGCCGCCTACGCCACCAAACTCAGCCGCGCTGGCGTGCCGGTCGAATTCCACCTGCACCCCGGTGCCCCACACGAGTTCGACTCCATCGCCTTCACCTCCGACGTCGCCCGCCGCGCCATCACCGACCGCATCCGCGTCCTCAAATCCATCTGAGCCGCCACCGAGCGCGCTCACCCCATGCCGCAGGAGGGGTATGCAGGCGCTCCATACAGGTGGCCCGCACCCCGTTGCCCGCCGCGACGGAGTCTCTCGGACACCGGCACGAACACACTGAAGCACCGCGCGGCCGGGCCGGAATCCCGCTTCGCGCCGCATGTGCATTGACGGTCGGGAGACTGCCGGACTCCATGAGAGCTGCCCGGCACCTGATCCTCACCTGACTGACCTCTGAAGGAGACGATTCCGATGATCCCCGACGACGACCTGTCCCGCTCGCTGACCGTGGCGGACCCCGACGATCCCGGCACGACGTACATCTCTTTGGTGGGCAACACGTACGCCATGCTGGTCACCGGCGAGCAGACCGACGGCCGGTACTGCCTGATCGACATGCGTGTGCCCGACGGCGGCGGCCCGCCCCCGCACCGGCACGACTTCGAGGAGATGTTCACGATCCTCGAGGGCGAGATCGAGTTCACCTTCCGCGGCGAGAAGCACACCGTACGGGCCGGGTCCACGGTCAACATCCCGGCCAACGCCCCGCACAACTTCCGCAACGCCTCTGGTGCGCCGGCCCGCATGCTGTGCATGTGCACCCCGGCAGGCCAGGACGAGTACTTCACGCGCATCGGCGATGTCGTCGCCGGCAAGGACGCGCCGCCGCCCCAGCTGTCGCAGGACGAGCTCGCGGAGCGCCGCCGCCGCGCGGCCGAGTTGGCCTCGGCCTACCGGAGCGAGTTCCTGTGAGTGGCAGAGCCACCAGGCCCGGCACCGGTCGACAGGGTGAGCTCATCGACAAACGACTCCCGTTCTCGCGAACAGAGCCAGCCTTGGCCGCGCAGGCCGCCGTCGAGGCGATTTCCACGAGAAGACCCAGATCGACTCGGGGGCGCTCAGCGAGGACACCACCTTGGTCATGTTGACCATCGGCGGTAACGACGCGCGTTTCGACAACAAGATCAAGACGTGCGTCATGGAGGGGTGCCCCTCCGAGGCCTCGATGAAGGCAGACATCGACAACGCCGTAGCCGAGACCCGCACTGTGCTGGAACAAATCCATGCACTCGCGCCGAACGCGACGATCTCGCTGATGGGCTACCCCTTGCTCTTCAGCCGCACTCAGGCCTGCTCGACCTTGGTCAGTGCCTCCCAGCGTGTCATCCTGAACGACATGGCCGAGTACTTCGAGAGCAAGCAGCGCGAGCTCGCGCTCTCGATGAGTGCCTCCAATGTCCGTTACCGATCCCCGCAGGCGGCGTTCGAGGGCAAGCGGATCTGTGATTCACCTGAAGGCATCAACAGGGTCGTGGCAGGGCCGAATGGTGACGGCGAATTCCACCACGGCGACAAGAACACGCAGCTCTGCTGGTGGTTTACCGGGGACACCTGCCTGAGCTGTGAGAGCTACCACCCGAACCAGACCGGCACGAGCGCCTACGCACAGGCGTTCATGACAGCCAGCCCTCTGTCAGCTGCCACTCGACAGGGCCGGTGAACAGGCACATGTCCAACAACGGCACCGTGGCGCAGCAGAGCCGTGTCACGGTGCCGTCCCCTGGGTGCCTCGCCGCCATCATGGTGCCCATCGTCGCGGTCCTGATCGCGGCTTCGGTTCTCATGGTCATGCACCATCGCCAGGAACGCGCGAACGAGCGAAACAAGGCAGAAGCCTTGGAGCGGACAGCAGACTTGGCCCATTCTTACGCGCGCGACATGGTGGTAGCCCTGGTAGCCCCAAACGGCATTCCCGGCCAAGAATTCGTTCGGGGGATCGCCGAGAGGCACGACGGCAGGCTTCTCTCTTACGCGCGGTCGGAGGACTCGCTGACCACCACCGTCCGCTTCTTCGGAGAGTATGAGGACACGAACATGTTCGGCGTGTCACACTCCCGGGCCTACCACTGCTACTCCATCGTGCTGCGGAATGGGGCCGAGGGCGCACCACAAGCAAAGACGTCTCCGCTGGAAGAGTGCAACGTCATCTGACCAAGCACTGCGCAGCAGCCCAGATCGCCCACGGTTGCAGGCGCTCCACGACGTCCCTTAGCGGTGTCGACGTCGCGGCCGACGGCGGCGGCGACGAGAGCAGCAGGTTCTGCGAGGCGCCGGTGTAGTTCTTCTCGACGGCCACGTAGAGGCTGTTGGCCTGGGACTTCATGGCGAAGGTGCTCTTCTCCCCGATCCACTCGAAGGTGAAGCCTTCCCAGGAGCCGCCGTAGACGTCGGAACGGGCGCGCAGAGCACCGGTGTTCGGGGCGGCCTAACACCCGGATCCGGGACACGGGACAGACCCGAGGTCGGCGCCGGCGAGGACGACGAACGGGTCGCAGCCGACGAATGCGAGGGCTTGCCTCTTCAGTCCCGGGGGCAGCGCTGCGGTGCAAACGCCGGCGGACTCATGTCCGGCAAATAATGACGAGCGAAGAGCGTGGCGACCAGATCTCGTCGGCTGCGGACGCCCGTCTTGTCGAACACCGACTTCAGGTGGTCCTGGACCGTGTGCGGTGACACACCTGCACTGCGGCTGATGTCGGCTGTGGACCGCCCCCGCAACACCAGCGTCATGACGTCCCTCTCGCGAGGAGTCAGTCCGTACGCCGCGACGATCAGTGCGAGGTGCTCAGCGGGACCGGCTCGTTCGACGGCGATGGCGGTGCGGGCCGGGGCCGCCGTGGGTTCCTCCAGGCGCCAGGCGTGCAACCGTACCCGGCCGTGCCGGCGGCTGTGCATCCACGAGGTGTGGGAGGCCGCGGCCCCTGCGGCCTGCACCGCCGCTGCCACCGCGTACACGGCGGGAGGCAGTCCGCGATCCCCGGGCGGCACGCCGTCGGCGTGCGCCAGGTCGTCGAACCACATGGCCACGGTGGGTGTCGCATGCACCACCTGATGGTCGGCGTCCAGCAACACCAGTCCCGGCGCCGTCTGGGAGGCGTGCGCTTCGGCCAGCCGCGTCAGGTGCAGCCGACGCAGTGCGTTCCCCAACGGCTGGACCAGCGACGCCGCCGCAGCCAGCTCTGCGGAGCCGAACGGAGGCGCGTCGTCCGCGCGTCCCATGACCAGGGCGCCCCATGCTCCGTGACGGTCCCGCAGCAGCACACGCAGCTCGTCGCGGAAGCCGAGGGGCCGCATGATGTCGCGGTACCGGGGACTGAGGGTGAGGTTCCCGCTCGTCTCCCGGCTGAGCAGGCCCACCGGCGTCGGCCTGGCCGCCAGATCGGACAGGTCGTTGGCGTCCCCCTCGCGGTACTCGATGTCGAGCATGCGCGGCATCATGGCGGGCGGCAGGCCGTCTCGGTAGTCACCGCCGGTGTTCATCAACGTCTGCGGATCCACGGTCAAGCAGGCGCAGACGTCGAAGCGCAGCGCAGGCCGTACGACCCGTTTCACCGCCTCGAAGAACTCCTCGACGCTCCGCGCGGACTGCGCCGCCCGCGCCGCCGCGTCCCCGGTCTCGCCGACCCGTCTTGCTCCCCCATGGCGCCTCATGGTCCGAGGCTAAGCGTGCACAACGGGTCCCGAGCCCGGTTTGCGCAGGTAGCTGTGCCTCCGCTTACCGTGCCCGGGAACCGTCGATGTCGGGGGCGCGCGATCGACGCCTCGGTACGGGTCAGCGGTTGTTGTGCAGGACGAGGTTGAGCTTCGCCCAGTCCTTGCCGCCGTTCTCCCCGTTGCGGAGCGTGATCTCGCTGACCGTCGAGGTCTGTCCCGCGGGGACGTAGCGGTTGAAGTTGTACTCGGCGTCGAGGTCGGTGTTGGTGTCGTTCGTGCCCTCGTAGAACCGCAGGGTCACATAGATCATGACTCCGCCGCCGGCGTCCGTCTCCGCGGACACATGCTTCTCCACACGGATTTCGCCCCCGCACGTGGTCTCCCACCACACCGACGGCGTGCGGACCTCGTTCACCCAGCCCTCGGAGGCGACGTTGCCGTTGCAGTACGTACCGGCGGCGAAGATGCCTTCGTCGTCGCGGATCGTGTAGGTGCCGGTCAGAGCGACGTTCCGCCACACGGAGGCCGTGACCGCGTCACCCGCCGCAGACGGGGCCGCACCGGCAGCCGGAGCCCCCGCCACCGTCAGACCGGCGACTGCGGCCGCGGCCAGCATCCCCATGGTCCTTCTTCGCATGGACATCTCTTCCCCCTCGTTGTCGTCACCGAACGCGCCGAAGGCGGCTCACCACCCTCGACCGGGTAAAGAGTGCCGCGGCCGGTCGGCGTATCCCATCCCAGACATCTGGGGGGTCGCACCACCGGTGGGCTGTCGCCTTCGGGCTCACCGTCGGCACCCCCGTGCCCGGCCTGCCGTACTTCTCCGGCAGCTGCACCCCACTGAGCCCCGGTCTGGGACTTCCAGGCGAGGGGGTCGATCACCGGGCGGATCCCGCGCTGCCGCAGGAGCCGGCGGTACTTGGCGTGGTCATAGTCGCGGTCCGCGAAGAGCATGTCGGGCCGCCTCCGTGGCTGGCCCACGACTCCCGCCACTGCAGGGATCTTGTCCAACAGCGGCATCAGTCGGGTGACAGCGTTGTGGTTCCCGCCGGTCAGCGACACCGCGAGCGGGATGCCCCGGCCGTCGGTGATGACGTGGTGCCTGCTGCCCGGCCGTGCGTGGTCGACCGGGCTGGGTCCGCTTTTAGGCTTCTGCGTGCGGCCTGGGCGTGGAAGGAATCGACCATCGCACGAGACCAGTCCAGCTGGTTCTTCGACGGCAGCTTGCTCAGCAGCAGCTGGTGCAGCTTCTCCCAGACACCGGCCTCGTTCCAGGCCGCCAGACGCCGCCAGCGACGGGACCATCCCCGCGGGTGCGGGAGCAGGTCCGGTGCTGATCTTGGGATCATCCACGGTGAACCCGGGCAGAGCACGCGCCAGCACCGCCGGCTCCACCCCGCACAGCTCGGCGAGCACACCCCGCCCCGCTTCGTTGATCACGGCCTCCGCATCGGCCCGCCCCACCAAAGCCGCAGCCTGACCACGTCGGCGAACCTGGCTGGGCACAGCACTAAGACCGTGTCCTATGTGGTGAGGCGGACGAGCCGCTTGTAGCAGCACAGGGTGGCGACGAGGCCGAGAAAGGCCAGGTAGTTGCGGGGATCGCGTTCGTAGCGGGGGCTGAGCCGGCGGTAGCCGGACAGCCAGGACATCGTCCGCTCGATGACCCAGCGGCGGCGCCCTAATCGTTCGCTGGACTCGATGCCCTTGCGGGCGATGCGCACGCCGATCCGCTTGCCGCGGAGCCATCTGCGCAGGTCGACCCGGTCGTAGGCTTTGTCCGCATGCAGGCGCTGGGGCTTGAAGTACCGTCCGCGGTAGGGGTCGTGTCTCGTTTGGTGACCCTCCACCATCGGCTTCAGCCCTTCGCTGTCGGGGGTGTTGCCCGGCCGAGACGCCAACGAGGAGGGGCAGGCCGTTCGTGTCCGACAGGATGTGCATCTTGGAACCCGGCTTGCCCCGGTCCACGGGGCTCGGACCTGTGTGTTCGCCCCCTTTTTCGCCCTCACGTGGGCGGTGTCGAGGACGACGCGGGTGACGTCGAGGAGGCCGGCGTCGTCGAGCCGATGCAGCACGGCCTCGTGCAGCCGGCCCCAGACACCGGCTCGCGACCAGATGAGGAACCGCCGATGGGCGGTCGACTTCGAGACGCCGAAGCAGGGCGGCAACGCACGCCAGGCGCAGCCGGACACCAGGACGTAGATGATCGCGGCGAACAGCGTCTCATCAGGCGTGTCCTGTGTTCCGCCGCCCTGCGGCCGCACCTTCGACGGCGGGATCAGCGGCTTCGCGATCTCCCACAACCCGTCCGGAACAATCCAACTCCACGTACCCCGCCCCATGAACGAAATAGCGACGCCTCACCACGTAGGACACGGTCTAATACTTCAGCAACGGATCGTGTCCTGAGCTGCGTTTTCGGTAGTGGCAGCGGCGGGCGACGGCTTGGTGGTGTCTTCTCCAGGCCGACCAGTTCAGTGCATGGGTGACGGGGTCGCGGTCGGCTCGTGGGTGGGGCAGGAGAGCGTCCGCCGATATAGCGGCGGACCTCGTACTGGTCGAGGACGCATTCGTTCTTCGCGGCCTGGAAGCACTCCTCGATCGCCCAGCGGGAGCCGGCCACCTGGGCCAGCTCGGCGATCTCGACACCCACGGGTGCGTAGGCGAGGTAGTAGGCAAGTTCGCCGGGGTCGGAGATGCTGCGGCGGGCCATCACCCAGCGGTGGTGGGTGGGCGGGGCGGGGTCGAAGATGAGG
>MUNG01000324.1:18139-18591 GCA_002154585.1 Streptomyces pseudogriseolus | reverse complement strand
CGTCAACGGCGGCGCCATCGCCGTCGGCCACCCCTTCGGCATGACCGGCGCCCGCATCACCGGCACGCTCATCAACTCCCTCCAGTTCCACGACAAGCAGTTCGGTCTGGAGACCATGTGCGTGGGCGGCGGCCAGGGCATTGCGGCGGTGAGTGACCGCCGTGGCACAGCACGTGAGAATCCGGCCCGGCGCCCCCGTTTCCCGGGGTGCCGGGCCGTTCTGTGATCCAAATTCCCCCAGGATGTGACCTACGCCTCGCGGGTGGGGTATCCGCGCAGGTCACGGTCGTCGCACCAGGCGTCCACACCCCGCCGGGCTGTCCGATTCGTGACGTTACGCACTGACAGATGGTTAGTCCGCCCTTCAAGCTGATGTAGGAAGTCGGGGGTCGACTGTGAACCGGGAGTACGTCAGTGAGCGCCATGCCGATCGCCCTGCTGATCACCACGGC
>MUNG01000324.1:0-18093 GCA_002154585.1 Streptomyces pseudogriseolus | reverse complement strand
GCCCGCCCGCTCGGCGGGACCCGACGAGATACGCGCCGCCGTCGCGGAGGCGCTCGCCGAGGAGCGGGAGCGCGAGCTGGCCGAGGCGCGGGCCTTCTGGGCCGCCCAGGAGGCCCGTGACGCCGCCGACGGCCCGTCCCTGCTGGGTCTGCCCGACAGCGAGCTGTTCCTGCCCCGGCAGGCCGATTTCGCGGGCCTGGAGCCGGTCGCCGAGCCCGGCGCCGACGCCGAGGAGCACGCCGGCGACTCCCCCGAGCTGGCCGCGGCCCGCCGCCGTCACCCCTCGCACCCGGACTTCGTGCCGCACTCCTCGCCCGTGGTGAGCGACCACGAGCGCACGGTGGAGGTGCTGGAGGAGCTGGCGGCCGCGCGCACCGAGCTGACCGACGTCCGTCCGGGCCCGCTGGGCACCCTGGACGTGTACGTGTTCGCCGACGGCACCACACTGTGCATGACGCCGGGCCACCGCGAGACCGCGGACCGGCTGGCCGAGGCGCTGCGGGCGGGCGAGACGCCGTTCCTGCTGGGCGGCTCCGGCATCTCCGGGGCGTACACGCTGACGTTCTCCTGCGGCGAGGACAGCGTCTACATCCTCGCGGACCGCGTCATCGCCTCGCTGTAGGCGCTGCAGGCGCCGTAGCAGGCGCCCCCGCCGCCGTCACACGCCCGCGCGCTCGCGTGCCTCCTCCACGAGCCGGGCGGCTTCCGCCACGTCCTCGTCGCTTCCGAGCACGAGGGCGTAGTCGTGTCCGGCGACGGTGATCTGGTCGGCGGCGGCGAACATCCCGGCGTCCGGCATCTCGCGCGGCTCGGTGCCGGGCTCCTCGACGAGCTGGGTGCGCCGCGCCATCTCCCTGGCCAGGGCGAGCGCCTCGGCCGCCGCCCCCCGCTGGAGCCGGCTCTGCGGCGCGGCCCGCAGGCGGTCGGCGAAATGATCCACGGCACGGGTGAAGGGCGTCGTATCAACCACGCGGCGAGCGTACGCGGCGCGGCGGGACTGTTGCCAACGGACGGGCGCTCGGGCACGGTGACCTGAAGGACCGGCTTGTATCCCAGCATCCGGAGGCGCCGATGTCCCAAGTCTTCTCCGCAGAGACCCATCGCAACATGCTCGCCCGCATCCCGCACTGCACCGGTCGTGAGATCTCCGACTGGCTGCGCACCGTCGACGAAGGCCCGGCGCTCGTCCGCTTCGAGGAGAAGGTCAGCTGGCTGAGGCACGAGTACGACCTGGCGTACGGCCACGCCAAGGCGATCGTGCACGAGTACGACCTGAGGAGGGCGGCGCGCAGGCTGCTCTAGCCGCCGCACCTCGCCAAGGCCCCGTGGACATGGCGAAGGGCCCCGGTGGGAACCGGGGCCCTTCGCCATGCCGTGCGGCGGACGCCGGGGCGTCAGTCGCTGTTGAGGATCGAGATGAGCCGCAGGAACTCGAGGTAGATCCACACCAGCGTCAGCGTGAGGCCGAAGGCGGCGAGCCAGGCCTCCTCGCGCGGGGCACCGTAGGCGATGCCGTCCTCGACCTGCTTGAAGTCCAGGGCGAGGAAGCAGGCGCCGAGGATGATGCCGATGACGCCGAAGACGACGCCGAGCGCGCCGCTGCGGAAGCCGAGGCCGTCACCGCCGCCGAACACCGCGAACAGCAGGTTCACGGCCATCAGCAGGACGAAGCCGAGCGCGGCCGCCATCACGAAGCCGTAGAAGCGGCGGTTGACGCGGATCCAGCCGGCCTTGTAGGCCACCAGCACACCGGCGAAGACCGCCATGGTGCCGATCACGGCCTGCATGGCCGCGCCGTCGGCGATGCGGTTGTCGACGATGTTGGAGATCACGCCGAGGAAGACGCCCTCGAACGCGGCGTACGTCAGGATCAGCGCGGGCGTGGGCTTGCGCTTGAAGGACTGCACGAGCGCCAGGACCATGCCGATCAGCGCGGCGCCGATGCCGATGCCGTAGGACCGGCTGATGTTGGCGTCGTCGACCGGCAGCAGCGCCCAGGAGAGCGCCGCGGTGACGATGAGCACGCCGAGCGTGGTGCCCGTGCGCATCACGACGTCGTCGATCGTCATCCGGCCGGTGGTGGCCGGCGCCTGCGGCGGCGCGCCGAACTGCTGCTGCTGCGCGTACGGGTTCTGCGCGTACGGATTGCCCGTCGGCTGCGCGTACGGGTTGGCCTGCGTGGCGACGGCGGGGCCCCCGGCCTGCGGCGCGGTGTTGAAGCCCGCGTAGCCGTTGTCGCGGCCGAACCCCCGTCGCGAGAAGACCGGGTTGCTGCTCCTCATTTCACTCCTCCATGGCCACTCGGTGCGGCCTTGGCTCAAGAGTAATAGGTAGGCAAAGGAATGACCCTAGTGCTTGGGGAGGATCTTTCCCTCGTTGTGCTGGGCAACACGCTACGCGGCCGGGTGATTCCCTTCACCGCGCGTGACGGACCGGTACCGAGCCGGTACCTGCCCGGGACACGGCGGAGATCATCCGTTCACCTCGTCACCGGTCCGCAGCCGTACGTGGCCGAATCGCGGGGCCGGGTCCGCGGACGGCCCCCACAATCCTGTCGGACACCGCACCGCCGCCGGGGCCGTACCGGCCCCCGCAACGCCTGACCCCTCACACCACGGGAACGGAGCCCCGCCCATGACCACCTTCCGCATCAGCCCCGCGGTCACCGACGCCTTCCCCGACGCCCTCGTCGCCCTGGTCACCTCCGCCGGGCTGCGCGGGCGCGATCCCTGGCCCGGCACCACCGCCGCTTTGACGGACCTGGAACAGCGGCTCGAAGCCGGTACCTGGCGACCCGCCGACGAGACCGACCCCCGGATCGAGGCGTGGCACACCGCCTACCGCGCCTTCGGCACCAACCCCCGGCGCATCCGCCCCAGCGTCGACGCGCTCGGCCGCCGCATGGCCAAGAAGGGCACCCTGCCGCGCATCAACCCGGCCGTCGACTCCTACAACGCCGTCTCCGTCCGCCACGGCCTGCCCGCCGGCGCCTTCGACCTGGACCACGTCACCGGCGACGTCGACATCCGCCACGCCGACGGCACCGAGGAGTTCGTCCCGCTCGGTGAGCCCGACACCGTGGAGAACCCGAAGCCGGGCGAGATCATCTATGCCGACGCCGGCGGTGTCCTGACCCGGCACTGGAACCACCGTGACGCCCACCGCACCCGCGTCACCGAGGACTCCGCCCGCGTCGTCTTCATCCTCGAGACCGTCCAGGCCGCCCGCGACCGCCATCTCCTCGAGACCGCGGCGGAGGAACTGCGCGCCCTGCTCCTTCCGCACACGGATCAGACCCGCGTGCGGTACCTCAGCTCGAAGGAGTCCGTGGGTGTGACGATCTGACGAGTCCGGCCGCCGGGGCCGCGCGCGGCGTGCGCCTGCCGTGGCCCTGGCGGAGCGTCTCACGGCCCGCGTGCCGGACGGCGCGGCCCTTCGGACGGGTGTGCGGGCCCTCCGGAAGGCCGGGCCGCGTACGTGATGGTGCCCGGAGCCGGACTCGAACCGGCACGCCCGCTCAGGGGCAGCGAGGTTTAAGCTCGCCGTGTCTGCATTCCACCATCCGGGCAGGCCATGGGCTCCGCTTCGCGGTTCCGAGCCTATCGGTGACGCTCCCCCCGCCAGCGGCAGGATGGGCCGATCTTGTCTTATTTTATTGGCGCCTGAGGGACCATCAGACATCGGAACGCACCGTCAGCACCCGCCACCAGCCTTGCGTGCGACAAGGGCGCGTGCACGCGGAATGACGGAATTTCACCGTCCGAACAGGGCGCCCCACCCGTTCCCCGGACCGCCCCGGGTAGGGGTCCCCCGTCATCCCCAGGTATGACCCGGCGCCCTGCGCTCCCTCCCGAGTCGCCCCCAGGAACCGGAGCTGCGGCTGACTACGCGGCGGCAAAGCCACGCAACGATGGTGACGTCCTCGAAACACCCCGTCCCGACAGGAGCCCATCCGTGACCACCGCCCCCCTTGCCGACCGGACCACCGCCGTGGCCGCGCGCGCCACGGAGCTGTCAAAGATCTACGGTCAGGGCGAGACCCGGGTGGTCGCCCTGGACCGGGTCTCCGTCGGCTTCCGGCAGGCCGAGTTCACCGCGATCATGGGCCCGTCCGGGTCCGGCAAGTCCACGCTGATGCACTGCGTCGCCGGGCTCGACACCTTCTCCTCCGGCTCCGTGCGCATCGGCGACACCGAGCTGGGCGCGCTGAAGGACAAGCAGCTCACGCGGCTGCGCCGGGACAAGATCGGCTTCATCTTCCAGGCGTTCAACCTGCTGCCGACGCTGAACGCCCTGGAGAACATCACGCTTCCCATGGACATCGCGGGCCGCAAGCCCGACAAGGAGTGGCTGGACACCGTGATCCGGATGGTCGGCCTGGCCGACCGGCTGGGTCACCGGCCGGCCCAGCTCTCCGGCGGCCAGCAGCAGCGGGTCGCGGTGGCGCGGGCGCTGGCGTCCCGGCCCGAGATCGTCTTCGGCGACGAGCCGACCGGCAACCTCGACTCCCGCTCCGGCGCCGAGGTGCTCGGCTTCCTGCGCAACTCCGTGCGCGAGCTGGGCCAGACGGTGGTCATGGTGACCCACGACCCGGTGGCCGCCGCCTATGCGGACCGGGTGGTCTTCCTCGCCGACGGCCGGATCGTCGACGAGCTGTACGGGCCGACGGCCGACTCGGTGCTGGACCGCATGAAGCGGTTCGACGCCAAGGGCCGCACCAGCTGACCCGTCCCTCCGAGGGCCGCACCGGCTGAAGCCGCCCCCGCCGCCCGCTCGCCCCTCCCCCGTACCGTCTGGACAGAGAAGACCCATGTTCCGTACCGCCTTGCGCAACGTCTTCGCGCACAAGGCCAGGCTGTTGATGACCGTGCTCGCCGTGATGCTCGGCGTGGCGTTCGTGTCGGGCACCCTGGTCTTCGCGGACACCCTCTCCAACGCCTTCCGCAACCAGTCGGCGAAGAGCTACGACGACGTCGCCGTCGCCGTCACCTCGTACGCCGACCCGGACAACCCCGAGGAGGCGCCCGGCCTGTCCGCCGGGGACCTCGGCCGGATCGCCGCCGTGGACGGCGTCGCCGGGGTGTACGGCCGCGTCGAGGGCTTCGCCGGGGTCGCCGACCCCGACGGCAAGCTGATCGGCGTCGGCTGGTCCAACAAGGGCTCCAACTTCGCGCCCGGCGAGGACGGCAAGGACCCCGCGTACACGTTCACCGAGGGCTCCGGCCCGGTGCGGGACGGCCAGATCGCCCTGGACGAGGAGTCCGCGGCCAAGGGCGAGTACGAGGTCGGCGACCGGGTGCGCGTCGCCACCAACGGCCCGGTGAAGGAGTACACCCTCAGCGGTGTGTTCACCACCGAGGACGGCGCCGTCAACGCCGGCGGCAGCCTCGTCCTCTTCGACACCGCCGTCGCCCAGAAGCAGTACCTCCGGCAGGGCTACTTCGAGGACGCCACCGTCGTCGCGGCCCCCGGGGCGGACGACGCGAAGATCCTCGCCGCGGTCGAGCCGCTGCTGCCGGACTCCGCGGAGGCGCAGACCGGCACGGCGCTCGCGGACGAGCAGGCCGACCAGATCGAACAGGGCATGGGCAACCTCAAGCAGGTCCTGCTCGGCTTCGCGGGCATCGCGCTCTTCGTGGGCGTCTTCCTGATCTCCAACACCTTCACGATGCTGGTCGCGCAGCGCACCAAGGAGGTCGCCCTGATGCGCGCGGTCGGCGCGTCCCGCCGGCAGATCACCCGCTCGGTGCTCGCCGAGGCCGCGGTGGTGGGTCTGGTGGCCTCGGCCGTCGGCTTCGCCCTCGGCGTCGGTCTGGCCGTCGGGCTGCGCTCCGGCATGGCCGCGTTCGACATGAAGATGCCGGACGGCCCGCTGGTGCTGTCCGCCACCCCGGTGGTCGCGGCGTTCGCGGTGGGCGTGCTGATCACGGTGTTCGCCGCCTGGCTGCCCGGCCGCCGGGCCGCGAAGATCCCGCCGGTGGCGGCGATGAACAGCCTCCACGCGGTGGCCACCACCAAGTCGCTGGTGCTGCGCAACTCCGTCGGCGCGGCGGTCACCGCCCTCGGCGCGGCGGGGATCGTGGCGGGCGCCTCGTCCGGCGGCGACGAGGGCCGGATGTACATCGGCGCGGGCGCGTTCCTCGCCCTGGTCGGCGTGATCATCCTGATCCCGCTGCTGTCCCGGCCCGTGATCGCGCTCGTCCGTCCGCTGCTCGTCGGCCCCTTCGGCGTGGCCGGCAAGCTGGCCGGCCAGAACGCGGTCCGCAACCCGCGCCGCACCGGCGCCACCGCCTCCGCGCTGGCGATCGGGCTGACGCTGGTGACCGGTCTGTCGGTGCTCGGCGTCACGGTCGGCACCGCGATCGACAAGATGACCACGGACAACATCAAGGCCGACTACATGGTCTCGATGGCCAACGGCGGCGACCTCGACCGGTCCGCGCTGACCGCGCTGGAGAAGGCCGAGGGCGTCTCGGCGGTCTCGCCGCAGCAGGACGTCTACCTCCAGACCGGTGACGACTACGTCTCCGCCTCCGGGGTCACCCCGGGCGACATCGAGCGGGTCCTGAACGTCGACGTGGTCAGCGGCGACGCCGGCACGCTCGCCGAGGGGCAGATCGCGGTCGCCGAGAAGACGGCGAGGAGCAAGGGCTGGAAGCCCGGCGACCGCATCCCCTTCACCTTCGCCGACGAGAAGAAGGCGACGCTGACGGTCGGCGCCGTCTACAAGGACAGCGAGTTCCTCTCCCCCGTCCTCGTCGACACCGCCGTGGTGGACGGGCACGAGGCCAAGCCGTACATCCGGCAGATCTTCGTGAAGACCGACGGCGGTCAGACCGCGGCGAACGAGCAGGTCCTCGTCGACGCGCTGGGCGACAACCCGGCGATCACCGTCATGGACCGGCAGGACATCCGCGACGAGTTCGGCGGCGCCATCAACACCCTGCTGAACGTCATGTACGGGCTGCTGGCGATGGCCCTGATCATCGCGGTGCTCGGCGTCGTCAACACGCTCGCGATGTCCGTCTTCGAACGGCAGCAGGAGATCGGGATGCTGCGGGCGATCGGCCTGGACCGGCGCCGGGTGAAGCGGATGGTGCGGCTGGAGGCCGTCGTCATCTCGGTGTTCGGCGCGGTGGTCGGCATCGGTCTCGGCACGTTCCTCGGCTGGGCGGTCGGCGAGACCGTCGCCGAGGAGATCCCCGGGTACGCGCTGGTCCTGCCCTGGGACCGGATCGGGATCTTCGTGGTGCTGGCCGGTCTGGTCGGCGTCCTGGCCGCCCTGTGGCCGGCCCGCAACGCCGCCCGGCTGAACATGCTGACCGCGATCAAGGCGGAGTGACCGCGTCACGACGCACCGAGGGCCGGGCCTCCCGCACGGGAGCCCGGCCCTTCGCGTCGGTGCGGGTCAGGCGGAGCCGGGCTCGCCCCACACCCGGGACCGCAGCGGCATCCCGGAGGCGCCCCGGTCGGGCGTGCGCACGGCGACGACCTGGTTGACGCCGATGCGGTTGTGTTCGAAGGCGAGCGCGGACGCGGCCATGTAGAGCTGCCAGACGCGGGTCCGTCCGGGGCCGGCGAGCGTGGCCGCGCGGGCCCACGCGGACTCCAGGTTCGCCACCCAGCGGCGCAGGGTGAGGGCGTAGTGCTCGCGGAGGGACTCCACGTCGCGGACCTCGAACCCGGCGCGCTCCAGCAGGGAGACGGTGGTGCCGAGCGGGGCGAGTTCGCCGTCGGGGAAGACGTAGGCGTCGATGAAGTCGTCGACCTGGTACGCGGACTCGTCGCGCTGCGGGCGGCGGGCGATCTGGTGGTTGAGCAGCCGGCCGCCGGGCCTGAGGAGCCGGTGCAGGGTGGTGGCGTACTCCAGGTACCGCTCGGAGCCGACGTGTTCGGCCATGCCGATGGAGGAGATCGCGTCGTAGGGGCCGTCCGCGACGTCCCGGTAGTCCTGGACGCGGATCTCGACGCGGTCGGTGAGCCCCTCCTCCGCGATCCGCTTGCGGGCGTAGGCGGCCTGTTCCTGCGAGAGGGTGATCCCGACGACGCTCACCCCGTGCTCGCGGGCCGCGTGGATCGCCATGGAGCCCCAGCCGCAGCCGACGTCCAGGAGCCGCTGCCCGGGCCGCAGGGCGAGCTTGCGGGCGACCAGTTCGAGCTTGTCGTGCTGGGCCTGTTCGAGGGTGGCCCCGGGGGGCGGGGCGGGCCAGTAGGCGCAGGAGTACACCATGGACGGGCCGAGGACGATCTCGTAGAAGTCGTTGCCGACGTCGTAGTGGTGGCTGATGGCGCGCTTGTCGCTGCGCTTGGTGTGCAGTCCGCGGCGGGGTCTGCGGACCTCCTCGCGCGGCGGGGCGGGCGGCAGGGGCGGGCCCGCCATGGCGAACAGCCGGCGCACCGCGGACCGGAACCGCGGGTCGCGCAGGGCCTGGCCGAGGGTACGGGCGTCCTCGTCCCGCTCCCAGATGAGCCCGGCGAGCAGGTCGAGCGCGGTGTAGAGGTCGCCCTCGACCGTCAGGTCGCCGGCCACCCAGGCGCGGGCCAGGCCCAGTTCGCCGGGCTTGAACAGCAGGCGGCGCAGGGCACGGCGGCTGCGCACGACGAGGACTGGGGTCTGCGGAGGGCCGGCTTCCGAGCCGTCCCAGGCGCGGATACGCACGGGGAGGGGTGAGCCGAGCAACTGCTCGAGGATGCCTTTCAGCCGCGAGGCGGCGTCTGCCATGGTGTGCACCTCCGTGACCGGATCCCGGAATGTCGACACCACGTAAACACCTGCGCGCGGCCGTGGCAGTCCCCGGCGCGCGTCATCTTCGGGCAAAAACGGAATGCCACCCGCCGGGAGTCTCCCCCGGAGCACGCCGAAGGGGCCGCCCGCACCACGGATGGCGGGCGGCCCCTTCGGGGGTGACCTACGGACGGCCTGGGGCGTGACCCCGGGTCAGGAGGCCTTGGCCTCGGTCTTCTTCGGCTCCTGCGCGGCGGCGGGCGCCGGGGCCGGCTTGGCGGCCTCGTAGAACTCCTCGCGCGGGGACTCGATCGCGCCGAGCGACACGACCTCGCGCTTGAGGAACATGCCGAGGGTCCAGTCGGCGAAGACGCGGATCTTGCGGTTCCAGGTCGGCATGGCCATGCCGTGGTATCCACGGTGCATGTACCAGGCCAGCCGGCCCTTCAGCTTGATCTTGAACTTGCCCATCACGATCATCGCGACGCCCTTGTGCAGGCCGAGGCCCGCGACCGCGCCCTTGTTGGCGTGGCTGTACTCCTTCTGCGGGAAGCCCCGCATGCCGGAGATCACGTTGTCGCCGAGGACCTTGGCCTGGCGCAGCGCGTGCTGGGCGTTCGGCGGGCACCAGGCGTTCTCGTTGCCGCCCTTGCGGCCCACGAGGTCCGGCACCTGGGCGTTGTCGCCCGCGGCCCAGATGTAGTCGGTGCCCTTGACCTGGAGCGTCGGCTCGGTGTCGACGTGGCCGCGGGGACCGAGCGGCAGGCCGAAGCGGGCCAGCGCCGGGTTGGGCTTGACGCCCGCGGTCCACACGATGGTGCCGGCGTCGACCTCGAGGCCGTTCTTCAGCACCACGTGACCGTCGACGCAGGAGTCCATGGAGGTGGACAGGTAGACCTCGACGCCGCGGCTCTCGAGGTGCTCCTTGCCGTACGCGCCGAGCTTGGGGCCGACCTCGGGGAGGATCTTGTCGGCGGCGTCGACGAGGATGAAGCGCATGTCCTCGCGGGACACCGTCTTGTAGTACTTGGCCGCGTCCCGGGCCATGTCCTCGACCTCGCCGATGGTCTCCGCGCCGGCGAAGCCGCCGCCCACGAAGACGAAGGTGAGTGCCTTGCGCCGGATCTCCTCGTCCGTGGTGGAGTCGGCCTTGTCGAGCTGCTCGAGGACGTGGTTGCGCAGGCCGATGGCCTCCTCGACGCCCTTCATGCCGATGCCCTGCTCGGCGAGGCCGGGGATCGGGAAGGTGCGGGAGACCGCGCCGAGCGCGATCACCAGGTAGTCGAAGGGCAGCTCGTACGCCTCGCCGACCAGCGGGGCGATCGTGGCGACCTTGCGGTCCTGGTCGATGGTCGTGACCCGGCCGGTGAGGACCTCCGCCTTGGGAAGCACGCGCCGCAGGGGGACGACGACGTGCCGCGGGGAGATGCTGCCGGCGGCGGCTTCGGGGAGGAAGGGCTGGTAGGTCATGTACGACCGCGGGTCGACGACGGTGACGGTCGCCTCGCCGTAACGCATCTTCTTCTGGATGCGCCGAGCTGCGTACAGGCCTACGTACCCACCGCCTACTACGAGGATCCTGGGACGCTCCGTGGTGCTCATGCCATCGAGTATCCACCCGCCTGAGGGGGGTACCTCGTGCGCCCCTTCACAAGCTCTGGCAGGCCCTGTGCTACACTCCCGCGCTTCTTGATCCAGATCACAGTGCGGACCGGGAACCGGGGAACCCCTTGACGCGTTGTCAATGCCGCGTGAGCTGCCTCTCTGTCGCGTCGGACGGGCCGTGAGGCCGGTCGGCGGGCCGGTGCGGCCGATGCGCGCGGACCCCCCGCATCCCTCTTCTGAACGTGTTCAAAGGGGTGTTGAGCGCCCGAACGGGTCAATCGGCCCTCCTCTTTCGCCCTCCCGGGGCCAATTCCTTGTGAAGAACTTCACGAACTTTCCGGAGGAGGCCCGCCCCGGGGGGCCCGCAGGCCCCCCGGACCCCGCTCAAACGCCGTTCCGGCTGCTCAGCGGAGTGCTACCGGTCGGCAGCGGAGGAGTCCTGGGCCACGGACCAGGCGATCCCGTCGAGGATGTCGTGCTCGGAGACCACGACCTCCTCCGCGCCCGTCCGCTCCATGATCGCCAGCAGTACCAGGGCGCCCGCGCCGATCACGTCGACCCGGCCCGGGTGCATCGAGCGCACCGCCGCCCGCTCCGCGTGGGTGGAGCGCAGCAGCCACTCGGTGATCTCCCGGACCCGCTCCCGGGAGACGCGGGAGTGGTGGATGGCCGCCGAGTCGTACTCGGGCAGGTCCTGGGCGATCGCCGACACGGTGGTGACGGAGCCCGCCAGCCCCACCAGCGTCCGCGCCTCGCGCAGCGGCACCGTCTCCTCCGCCCGGTCCAGGGCGGCCTCGATGTCGGCGCGCATCGCCGCGATCTGCTCCTCCGTGGGCGGGTCCGTCACGGCCCCGCCCCGCACCAGGTGGCGCTCGGTCATCCGGACGCAGCCGACGTCCACGGAGCGGGCGGCGCGCACGTGGTCGTCGCCGACGACGAACTCGGTGGAGCCGCCGCCGATGTCGACCACCAGGAACGGCCGGTGCAGGTCGGCGCGGCCGGTCAGCTCCTTGGTGGCGCCGGTGAAGGAGAACTCCGCCTCCTGGTCGCCGGTGATCACCTCGGGCTCCACGCCCAGGATGTCCATCACCCCGCGCACGAAGTCGTCGCGGTTCTCGGCGTCGCGGGAGGCGGAGGTGGCGACGAACCGCAGGTGCTCCGAAGCACCGTGCTTCTCGATGATCTGCGCGTACTCACGGCAGGCGGCGAAGGTGCGCTCCAGCGCCTCGGGCGCCAGCCGGCCGGTGCGGTCGACGCCCTGGCCGAGCCGCACGATCGTCATCCGCCGGTCCAGATCGGTGAGTTCGCCCGTCGCCGGGTCGGCGTCGGCCACCAGCAGGCGGATGGAGTTGGTGCCGCAGTCCACGGCGGCGACCCGGGTCACTGGGCGCCCTCCTCGGCCGCGGGCGTCACGCAGGGGCCCTTGCTCCACCACTCCGGCAGCATCGCCAGCGCCTCGTCGCCGAGCGGATTGACGCCCGGACCGGCGGCCAGCGAGTGCGCGACGAGCACGTGCAGGCACTTCACCCGGTCCGGCATGCCGCCCGCGCTGGGGAAGTTCCTCAGCTCCTCGATCTCGTCGCGGCGCCGGACGTAGTCCTCGTGCGCGGCGCGGTAGGAGGCCGCCAGCTCCGGGTCGGCGGCCAGCCGCTCGGTCATCTCCTTCATCACGCCGTTCGCCTCCAGCGTGCCGATCGCGGAGTTGGCCCGCGGGCACGTCAGGTAGTACAGCGTCGGGAAGGGCGTGCCGTCGGGCAGCCGCGGCGCGGTCTCCACGACGTCCGGCTGCCCGCAGGGACAGCGGTGCGCGATGGCGCGCAGCCCGCGCGGGGGACGGCCGAGCTGCTGCTGGAAGGCCGCGACGTCCGCGTCGGTGGGCTCGGTACGCGGAGTCGTGGGCGGAGGGGTGTCCATACGTGTCTTTCTGCGGTGTTCCCGTCGGGTCACTGGGCGGCGGCGTCGGCCTTGTCGACGCCGTCCCAGACGTTGGCGTACCAGGGGCGGTCGGCGGCCCTCAGGTCGCCGCGCGCGGTGCCGGCGCCGGCCGGGTCGACGACGATGTAGCCGGTCTCCCCCGGCATGACGTAGTGCAGGCGCCTGCGGATCTCCTGCTCGGCGTACGCGTCGTCCTGCCAGCGGGCCTTGAGGTCGCGCAGCCGCTCCACCCGCCGGCGGGTCTCGTCCTGCTCCTTCTGCTGGTCGGCGATCTCCGCGCGCTGGGAGACGTACTGCCGCATCGGGTAGGCGAGGGCCACGACCAGGGAGCAGAGGACCAGGGCGAGCAGGGCCGCGCGGCCGGTCAGCCGGGAGCGGCGGGCCTGCCGCTTGGTCTGCGAGCGGTAGACCCGGGCCGCGGTCTGCTCACCGATCAGCCGGATCCTGGTCGCGGTGGAGAAACGGTCCCGGTCCTTCACCGCCATGTGCCCGCCTCTCGTTCGCTCTCTCACACGCGTACGTCCCCGCACACGGTACGGGACCGGGTACGGGGACGTACGTACGACGCCGCCTCTTACGGGGCGGGTCAGCCCTTGCTGTGCTTACTGGTCCGCGGAGCGCTGTGCCTACTGGTCCGCGGAGCGCTGTGCCTACTGGTCCGCGGAGCGCTGTGCCTACTGGTCCGCGGAGCGGAACCGCGGGAACGCGCTGCGGCCGGCGTACACCGCGGCGTCGTCGAGGATCTCCTCGATGCGCAGCAGCTGGTTGTACTTGGCGACGCGCTCGGAGCGGGCCGGGGCGCCGGTCTTGATCTGGCCGCAGTTGGTGGCGACGGCGAGGTCGGCGATGGTGACGTCCTCGGTCTCGCCGGAGCGGTGGGACATCATGCACTTGAAGCCGTTGCGCTGGGCCAGCTCGACGGCGTCCAGGGTCTCGGTGAGCGAGCCGATCTGGTTGACCTTGACCAGCAGGGCGTTGGCGGCGCCCTCCTCGATGCCGCGGGCCAGGCGCTCCGGGTTGGTGACGAACAGGTCGTCGCCGACGAGCTGGACCTTGTCGCCGAGCTTGTCGGTGATGGTCTTCCAGCCGTCCCAGTCGTCCTCGAACAGCGGGTCCTCGATGGACACGAGCGGGTACGCGTCGACGAGCTCCGCGTAGTACTCGGTCATCTCGGCCGCCGAGCGCTCCTTGCCCTCGAAGGTGTAGACGCCGTCCTTGTAGAACTCGGAGGCGGCCACGTCGAGCGCGAGGGCGATCTGCTCGCCGGGGGTGTAGCCGGCTTCCTTGATGGCCTCGAGGATGAGGTCGAGGGCCTCGCGGTTGGAGCCGAGGTTCGGGGCGAAGCCGCCCTCGTCGCCCAGGCCGGTGGCCAGGCCCTTGCCCTTCAGCACCTTCTTCAGGGTGTGGTAGACCTCGGCGCCCCAGCGCAGCGCCTCGGAGAAGGACTCCGCGCCGATCGGGGCGATCATGAACTCCTGGATGTCCACGTTGGAGTCGGCGTGCGAGCCGCCGTTCAGGATGTTCATCATCGGCACCGGCAGCAGGTGCGCGTTGGGGCCGCCGAGGTAGCGGAACAGCGGCAGGTCGCTGGCCTCGGAGGCGGCGTGGGCGACGGCGAGCGAGACGCCGAGGATGGCGTTGGCGCCGAGCGAGCCCTTGTTGTCGGTGGCGTCCAGGTCGAACATCGCCTGGTCGATCAGGCGCTGCTCGGTGGCGTCGTAGCCGACGAGCTCCGGGCCGATCTGCTCGATGACGGCCAGGACGGCCTTCTCGACGCCCTTGCCCAGGTAACGGCCGGCGTCGCCGTCACGGAGTTCGATGGCCTCGAAGGCGCCGGTGGAGGCGCCGGACGGGACGGCGGCACGACCCGTGCTGCCGTCGTCGAGGCCGACCTCGACCTCGACCGTGGGGTTGCCTCGGGAGTCCAGGATTTCCCGGGCTACGACGACGTCGATGGACGGCACGAGCATCTCCTTCTTGGGATGTGACGCGGGTGAGCGGGGCCGCGGGGGCCCTGCGGGTCCGAGCCTAACCGGCTCCGGGCGATCGGCCATCTCGCCGCCCGCCTCATGGACAGAACAGAGCGTAGATTGTTTCCGAACGGAACAAAGCCTGTTCGGGAAACCGTGACCTGAATGCGTCCGGACATGCCCCCGCCCCGGTGCGTACGGGGGAAGAAACGCACCGGGGCGGGGAGCCCGTGGGGACGGGGAGGGACCTGGCGGGCTGCCCTTACTTCAGGTGCAGCTGCTGGCCCGGGTAGATCAGGTCGGCGTCGTCGACGATGTCGTCGTTCAGGTCGAACAGCTTCGCCCAGCCGCCCTTGACGTCGTGCTCCGCGGCGATCGAGCTGAGGGTGTCGCCCTTGACGACCTTGTACTCGCCGTCGCCCTTCTCGACCTTCTTGCCGGTCGGGGTGGTGACGGTCTTCTTCTCGGCCGTGTCGGCCTTCTGCTCGGCCGGGGCGGCCGGGCGCTCGGCGGAGCGGGAGGCCTTCTGCTCGCTCTCACGCGACTCGGTGGAGCCGGACTCCTGCGCGGAGCCCTCGGCGGAGCCGCCGTCGTAGGAGGCGTTGGACAGGCCGGTGCCGCAGACCGGCCAGGCGCCCTTGCCCTGGCCCGCGAGGACCTTCTCGGCGATCTCGATCTGCTGGGCCTTGGAGGCCTGGTCGGCGGTGGCGGCGTACTGGGTGCCGCCGTACGCGGCCCACGTGGAGGCGGAGAACTGCAGACCGCCGTAGTAGCCGTTGCCGGTGTTGATGGACCAGTTGCCGCCGGACTCGCACTGGGCGACGGCGTCCCACTCGGACGCGGTGGCGGCGGAGGCGGTGCCGGACGCCATGAGCGGGCCGGCGACGGCGGCGCCGGTCACACCGGCGATGGCGATGGCGCGAGTGGCCTTGGACGGACGACGGTGCTTGCCCTTGCCGGAAAACAGCATGGATGGATCCCCTCACCGACGCCTGCGAGGTGAGCTGTCGGGTTCGGGCCGGTTGAGTTGCCCGGCCACGTCCCTCCCGGGACGCGGCTTCACCCCAAGCCGTACCGGACGTGAACCGTCCGGGTCCGGCGCTTACCTGGGTCCCCCGCTCCTGCCTACGGCGCATGACGCGACGACTGTTCCCGTGCTGCCACTGGCAGGATTCGGCGTGGCGGCAGCCGGGGCCCGCGGTGGCGAGCGGTCACGACCGTAAGCACGCGTCCCACGGAAAGACAAAGACGATCAGGGCTTCTGAGACCTATCTCTCACAGTCTTTATTGCGGACATTCAGCCCGTATCGCTCCGTCAACTGACGCGGCTCCGGGGGCCCTTCGGGCGCGGCCTCCTGCCCCTCATTCGCCGGTTTCTCCGTCGCTCCCGACGTCCACCAGGAGACGCTCGCCGGGCAGGATCAGGTTCGGGTCGTCGCCGATGACCTGCTGATTCTCGACATAGAGGGCGGTCCATCCGCCGGTGAGGGCAAGGGAGTCGGCGATGGAGGTCAGACTGTCGCCGGTCTGCACGGTGTAGCGGTCGTCGGAGATGCCCGCAGGCGTGTCCGTGGAGCGCGAGGCGTGCCGGCCGGACGACGGGGTCTCGGCGCCTGCGCTCTCGTCCTCCTGGGCGCTGGAACCGCGATGGCGGCCCGAGCCGGTGTCCTCGGACTCGGTGACGTCCGAAGAACCGGTGCTCTGCCCCGACTTGTCCGACTCGTCGCCTTCCGGGGTGGCGGACGCGGACGGGGAGGCGCCGGCGTCCGTGCCGCTCTCCTTCTCGTCGGACGAACCGGACGTCGCCGACGGAGAGGGGGAAGCGGACGAATCACCGGATTCCGGCGAACCGGACGAGGTGCCCGCGTCGTCCGTGCGGGAGTCGCCCTGCGTCGCGTCGGCGGTCGGCACGCCCGGGTCGACGTTCGGGGACGCGGTGTCCTGGTTCAGACCCGTGAGCAGGCCGCAGGCGCGCCACTTGCCGACGCCCTGGTCGGCGAGAATTCTCTCGGCCACGGTGATCTGCTGGTTGCGGCTGGCCTCGTCGGCGCTGGGCGCGAACTCCGTGCCGCCGTAGTTCTCCCAGTCGTCCTGGGTCAACTGCAGGCCGCCGTAGTAGCCGTTGCCGGTGTTCTGGCTCCAGGAGCCGCCGCTCTCGCACTCCGCGACCCGGTCCCAGGTGTCACCGTCCGCCGCGTTGGCGGCGCCCGCCCCGAGGAGGGGGATCGCGATCGCGGAGCCGGTCACGCCTGCGGCGACGAGCAGAGCCGGAGCCTGACGAGGGCGACGGTGTCGGCCGTTCCCGGAGAGCATGCGGAAGCCTTTCACTCGGCGACAAGAACCGGCACGGGCGAGCAGAAGTGTGCGGCGCGCCGTACTTGATGGGTGAACGTATAGGCAGACGATCACTTGTCACAAGTTCATGCCGTGCAGATCACATGGAGATCACAGAGTTGAACACGCCTCAGGTTTCCGTGCGCCGACCCCCGGGCACGGACAGGAAGGTCAGGTCCGTCCTGAACGCGGAGGGGAGAATTTCACCGGAAGCGTGCGGAGTCCGCGCATGATGAGGCCGCCGCGCCAGCGCAGTTCGGCCGGGTCGACGGCCAGCCGCAGATCCGGAAGGCGCGTCAGGAGCGTGGCGAGCGCGGTCTGTCCCTCCAGGCGCGCGAGCGGGGCGCCCAGGCAGTAGTGGATGCCGTGCCCGTACCCCAGGTGCTGGTTGTCGCGGCGGCCGAGGTCCAGCGTGTCCGGGCCGGCGAACCGCTCCGGGTCCCGGTCGGCGGCGGCGAGCACGACGAGCACCGGGTCGCCGGCCTCGATCCGCTGCCCGCCGATGACGACCGGCTCGGTGGCGAACCGCCAGGTCGCCAGCTCCACCGGGCCGTCGTAGCGCAGCAGTTCCTCCACCCCCGTCTCCAGCAGGGCGCGGTCGCCCTCGGCCAGCGCCCGTTGCAGCCGCCGGCGCTGCTCCGGGTGGGTGAGCAGGGCGTAGGTGCCGTTGCCGATGAGGTTGACGGTGGTCTCGAAGCCGGCGAAGAGAAGGATGAACGCCATCGCGGCGGCCTCGTTCTCCGTGAGGTGCGCGCCGTGGTCGGAGGCGCGGATCAAACCCGAGATGAGGTCCTCGCCGGGGACGGGCTCGGCGGGCAGCTCCATCCGCTTGCGGTGGATCAGCTCCGCGAGATACCCGCGCATCTTCTTCACCGACCGGGCCACCCCTCCGCGGGGGCCGCCGCCGTGACGGATCATCATGCCCGCCCAGTCCCGGAAGTCGTCCTGGTCCTCGCGGGGGACGCCGAGCAGGTCGCAGATGGCGTAGATGGGGAGGGGGAAGGCGAAGTCGTGAATGAGATCGGCGGTGCCGGTGGCAGCGAATCGTTCGATGAGGTCGTCGGTGAGCTCCTGGACGCGGGGCGCGAACTCGGCCACCCGGCGGGGGGTGAACGCCTTGCTGACCAGGCGGCGCAGGCGGGTGTGGTCCGGCGGGTCGATGTTCAGCAGGTGCGTCATCAGGTCGGCCTGCCGCTCGCCGGGGATGCCGGTCCTGCCCTTGGCGTGGGCGGGCTCGTCGTGGTGCGCGGGGTTCTTGGACAGGCGGGTGTCGGCGAGGGTCTGCCGGGCGTCGGCGTACCGGGTGACCAGCCAGGCGTCCACCCCGCTGGGCAGTTTCGTCCTGTGCACGGGGGCGTGCTCGCGGAGCCAGGCGTAGGCGGGGTAGGGGTCGGCGGCGAACGTCCCACGGGTCGAAAGCGAGGTCGGAAGGAGCTGCCATGGACGGACGGTAATCCGCCGCCCCGCCCTCTGACCAGGGGTGCCGGGCGCTCGTCAGGCGGCGCCGAAGTCGGGGAGGGGGAC
>MUNG01000323.1 GCA_002154585.1 Streptomyces pseudogriseolus | reverse complement strand
GGACGGAGTGGGAGGGGATACGTGATGGCGGCGGCGCGGGTGGGGTGGACGCTGGTGCGGCACGAGGCGCGGCTGATGGCGAGCCTGATGCTGTGGGTGGCGCGGCGTACGCACGGTACGCGCGAGGGCACGGCCTTCGGGTACGCGCGCGGGGAGGCGGCCATGATGTTCGGGCTCGCGTTCGTGTGCGTGGTGGAGACGGTCGCGATGTCCGCACTGCTGAGCGACTGGCCGGCCGCGCACGCGGTGGTGCTCTTCCTGGACGTCTACACGGTCGTCCTCGTCGTCGCCCTGTACGCCGCGTCCGTCGTACGCCCGCACGTCGTCGGGCCCGACGGGCTGCGGGTCCGCCGGGCGGCCCACGTCGATCTGCGGATACCGCGCGAGCGGATCGCGTCCGTACGGCGCGAGCTGCGGATGACCCACGAGCCGGCGGACGGCGAGCTCGACCTCGCCGTCGGCTCGCAGACGACCGTGACGGTGGAGCTCACCGAGCCGGTCCCGCACCGGTCGCTCCTCGGCCGGACCCGTGACGTCCGCGTGGTCCGCTTCCACGCCGACGACGCCGACGGCCTCGTACGGGCGCTGACCGCCGCCGCGTGACGGGAGCGGCGGCGGGCGCGTGACGGGCGCCCACGCCGTCAGGCCGGACGGCCGGCGGCAGGTCGTACCCTGACTGGCGGGTCCGACCGAAGGAGTACGTGTGCTTGTCCTGCTGCCGCCGTCCGAAGGCAAGGCCGCTTCCGGCCGCGGCGCCCCGCTGCGGACCGAGTCCCTGTCGCTGCCGGGACTGACCGCCGCGCGGGAGGAGGTCCTCACCGAGCTGACCGACCTCTGCTCCGGCGACGAGGAGAAAGCGCGCGAGGTGCTCGGGCTGAGCGAGGGCCTGCGGGGCGAGGTCGCGAAGAACCGCGCACTGCGCACCGCCGGGGCCCGTCCGGCCGGGGAGATCTACACCGGTGTGCTGTACGACGCCCTCGGCCTCGCGTCTCTCGACGCGGCGGCGAAGCGGCGGGCGGCCAGGTCGCTGCTGGTGTTCTCCGGGCTGTGGGGCGCGGTCCGGGTGACCGACCGTATCCCCTCCTACCGCTGCTCGATGGGCGTCAGGCTGCCCGGCCTCGGCGCGCTGGGCGCGTTCTGGCGGGCGCCGATGGCGGAGGCGCTGCCGGAGGCCGCGGGGTCGGGGCTGGTGCTCGACCTGCGCTCGGCGGCGTACGCGGCGGCGTGGAAGCCGAAGGGCGAGGTGGCCGGGCGGACGGCGACGGTCCGCGTGCTGCACGCGCCGACCCGGAAGGTGGTCAGCCACTTCAACAAGGCGACCAAGGGCCGGATCGTCCGGAGCCTGCTGACGGACGGCGCCGCGCCGAAGGGCCCGGCGGAGCTGGTGGAGGCGCTGCGGGACCTCGGGTACGTGGTGGAGGCCGCCGCGCCGGCCCGCGCGGGGACGGCGTGGGCGCTGGACGTGCTGGTGGACGAGGTGCACTGACCTCCCCCGCCGCCCGTTGCATTATGTGCAACGAGCTTTGCGCAGGGTGCGCGGCAACGGCAGGATGAGCGTCATGAACGTTCCCCTGCCGTCGTCCGGCGTGCCCGACGCCTCCTTCTCGGTGCTCGGGCTGGCTCCCGTGGTGCCCGTGGTCGTCGTCGAGGACGTCGCCGACGCCGTGCCGCTCGCGCGGGCGCTGGTGGCGGGCGGGCTGCCCGCGATCGAGGTGACGCTGCGGACCCCGGCCGCGCGGGACGCGATCCGGGCGATCGCCGCCGAGGTGCCGGGGGCCGTGGTCGGCGCCGGGACGGTGCTCACACCGGAGCAGGTGACGGACGCGGTGACGGCCGGGGCGCGGTTCCTGGTCAGCCCGGGCTGCACGGACGCGCTGCTGGCGGCGATGCGGGCGTCGGGGGCGCCGTTCCTGCCGGGGGTGTCCACGGCGTCGGAGGTGATGGCGCTGCTGGAGCGCGGGGTGCGGGAGATGAAGTTCTTCCCGGCGCGGGCGGCCGGCGGCACGGCGTATCTGAAGTCCCTGGCGGGTCCGCTGCCGCAGGCACGCTTCTGCCCCACCGGGGGGATCGGCCCCGACACCGCCCCGGAGTACCTGGCGCTGCCCAACGTGGGGTGCGTCGGCGGCAGTTGGATGCTTCCGGAGGACGCGGTGGCCGCGCGGGACTGGGAGCGCGTGGAGCGGCTGGCGCGGGAGGCCGCGGCGCTGCGGTGACCAGCGGGCGGCGACCGGCGGGCGGGGCCTGGCGGGTCAGTACGACGGGCGCAGATGGGACGTGTCGTTGAACAGCCGGACGCTGGCGTTGCCGTCGGCGTAGTACGCCACGGCGGACAGCGAGGCGGCGGACAGCTCCATGCGGAACAGCGCCTCGGGCGGGGCGCCCAGGGCGAGGCGGATCAGCGTCTTGACCGGGGTCACGTGCGTGACCAGCAGGACCGTGCGGCCCCGGTACTCCGCGAGGAGTTTGTCGCGGGCCTGGGCGACCCGGGCGGCGGTGGCCGCGAAACTCTCGCCGCCGCCGGTGGGTTCGGCGTCCGGCGACGCCAGCCAGGCGTCCAGGTCCTCCGGGTACCGCTCGCGCACCTCCCCGAAGGTGAGGCCCTCCCAGGCGCCGAAGTCGGTCTCGCGCAGCCCGTCCTCGACGGTCACGTCGAGCCCGAGCCGTGCGGCGACGATCCCGGCCGTCTCACGGGTACGGGCGAGAGGCGAGGCGACGACCGCCTGCACGGTGCCGCGCCTCGCGAGCGCGGCGGCGGTCCTCTCGGCCTGTTCGCGCCCGATGCCGGAGAGGGAGGGGTCGCTCCCCCCGCTGCCGGAGAACCGCTTCTGCGGGGTGAGCGGCGTCTCGCCGTGCCGCAGCAGCACGAAGGTGGCCGGCGCCCCCATGTCGGCGGGCGCCCACCCGGAGGACGGGGTCGCCACGGCCTGGGCGGCCCGCCGGTCGGCGTCGGCGGCCAGGGCTCCGCCGGGCCCGTCGGCATCGGTGCCGGCGTCACGAGCGGGGGTGTCCGTCGCCGGGCGGCTCACCGCCGAGGCTCCCGCGCCCGCGCCGTCTCCGGTGCCGACTGCGGGGCCCTCGCCCGATGCGCCTGCGGCTCGGTCGTCCTCCGCAGCGGCGTGCTCCGCCGGCCGGCGGCCCGAAGCCCGGCCCGTCGGTGCCGCACCGCTCGTTCCGTCACCGCTCGTTCCGTCACCGCTCGTTCCGTCACCGCTCGTTCCGTCACCGCTCGGCCCGGCGGCGCGCCCGCCGTGCGTGTCCGCCGCGCCCCGTTCCGCGAGCGGGCCCTCACCGGAGGCATCCCCTCCGGAGGCGTCCTCGGCGCCGCGGCCCCGGGCTGTGCCCGCCGGGCCCGTGCCGCCGGGCGCGGCAGCGCCCGGCCTCGGCGCCATCGCCGCGCGGACCCGTGCCGCGCCCGCCGTCGCGTCGCCGGGCGGGCCCTCCGGAAGCGGGGCGGCCGGAGTGGCCCGCGGGGTGTCCAGGGCGGCGCGGCTCGTCGTGGGGGACCAGGGCTCTCCCCGACTGCCCGCGTCCATCGCCTCGTTGGCCAGACGGTCCGCGTGGGTGTTGCGTTCGCGGGGGATCCACTCGTACGTGACCTGCCCCGGCGGGAAGACCGTCGCGGCCTCCGCCGCGAGCGGCTTCATCGCCGGGTGCTTGATCTTCCAGCGGCCCGACATCTGCTCGACGACCAGCTTGGAGTCCATCCGGACGTGGACCCGCGCCTCCGGGTCCAGCTCGCGGGCGGCGCGGAGGCCGGCCAGCAGGCCCCGGTACTCGGCGACGTTGTTGGTGGCGACGCCGATGAACTCGGCCGCCTCCGCCAGGGTCTCCCCCGTCGCCGCGTCGCTCACCACGGCCCCGTACCCGGCGGGCCCCGGGTTGCCCCGTGACCCGCCGTCCGCCTCGACGACGAACTCCCGCATCGGACTCGATCCCCTGCCGGTGATTCCCTACAGTCCCGACTCCGCCGTGCGGACCAGGATGCGGCGGCAGTTCTCGCAGCGCACCACGGTGTCCGGGGCGGCGGCGCGGATCTCGTTCAGCTCGGTGATGGCGAGCTCCTGACGGCATCCCTGGCAGGTGCGGGCGTACAGCTTGGCCGCGCCGATGCCGCCCTGCTGCTCGCGCAGCTTGTCGTACAGGCTGAGCAGCGCGGCCGGCACGGAGGCGGCGACGACCTCGCGCTCCTTCGTCACCGAGGCGGTCTCGCCGTCGATCTGCTCCAGCGCCGCGTCCCGGCGGGCGGTCGCGTCGTCGATGCGGCCCTGCACGGAGCCGACCCGCTCGGTCAGTTCGGCGACCCGCTCCTGGGCGGACTCGCGGCGCTCCATGACCTCGAGGACGACGTCCTCCAGGTCGCCCTGGCGCTTGGCGAGGGAGGCGATCTCACGCTGGAGATTCTCCAGGTCCTTCGGCGAGGAGACGGCGCCGGAGTCGAGACGCTTCTGGTCGCGGGCGGCGCGCTGGCGCACCTGGTCGACGTCCTGCTCGGCCTTGGTCTGCTCGCGCGCGCAGTCGCTCTCCTCGGTCTGCGCGGCGACGAGCAGGTCGCGCAGCTGGGTGAGGTCCCGGTTCAGCGACTCGATCTCGGCGTGCTCCGCCAGCGACTTCCGCCTGTGCGCGAGCTGCTGGAGGCGGACGTCGAGGTCCTGGACGTCGAGAAGTCGGATCTGGTCGGCGGGCTCGGCGTTCAGTTGGGGGCTCCAGATGTGTCAGGGGTGGCGCTGGACGACGCCGCACGGGCGGTCCAGGGGTCGGTGACCGTGCGCGAGACGTGGACCCGCAGGTCCCAGCCGTGCCGGTCGGAGATCTCGTCGAGCTGGGCGGCGGCCAGCTCGCACCAGGGCCACTCGGTGGCCCAGTGCGCCGCGTCGAGCAGCGCGAGAGGACGGTGGGCGCGGTCCGCCATGAACTCGGAGGCCGGGTGGTGGCGCAGGTCCGCGGTGAGGAAGGCGTCCACGCCGGCGGCCCGGACGTGGTCGAAGAGGCTGTCGCCGGAGCCGCCGCTGACGGCCACCGTCCGCACCGGCGCGTCCGGGTCGCCGGCGACCCGGACGCCCTGCGCGGTGGCGGGCAGCCGCTCGGCGGCACGGTCGGCGAACTCCCGCACGGTGAGCGGGGTGTCGAGCTCGCACACGCGGCCCAGTCCGCGCCGCCCCTCGGGGTCGGACGGGTCGGGCACCAGCGGTCGGACGACGCGGAGGCCGAGCGCGCCGGCGAGGGCGTCGGAGACTCCCGGGTCGGCGGTGTCGGCGTTGGTGTGGGCGACGTGCAGCGCGATGTCGTTCTTGATGAGCGTGTGCACCAGGCGGCCCTTGAAGGTGGACGCCGCGACGGTGGTCGTGCCGCGCAGGTAGAGCGGGTGGTGGGTCACCAGCAGGCCGGCGCCCAGCTTCACCGCCTCGTCGACGATCTCCTGGACCGGGTCGACGGCGAACAGGACGCGCTCGACCTCCTGGTCCGGATCGCCCGCGACGGTGCCGACCGCGTCCCAGGACTCGGCCCGCTCGGCGGGCCACAGGTTGTCCAGCGCGGCGATGACTTCTGACAGACGGGGCACGCCGCCAAGGCTACCTGCCCCTTTCGCACGGCAGTACCGGATCCGGCCCCGGCCCGGTCCTGGCACGGTCCTGAACCGGGCCGCGCACCCCGACCGGCAGGCGCCCCGCCCGCACCGGGTGGAGCACACTCCCCGCCCTTCCTCGGCAGAATCGTTCCTGGAGCACCCTTACGTGTGAAGCGCGCCCCTCCGCTCCGCCGCCTCCGTCCGCGAAAACTACCGTTCGTCACCGGAGGTGACCGAACGATGACGGTCTGCGCCATCGAACCTGCGGCGGCACACGAGAACGGAGCGGGAAGGGCGGGCTGCACCATCACCGCGGACGGCTGTTACGCCGCCCGCCTGGCCCTCGCCGGCGACTCCCTGTTCCCGGAGCGCTGGACCCTGGACGGCCCCGAGCCGTACGCGGTGCCGCTGCCCGGCAACCAGCCCGAGGAGCCCGGCACCGAGGTCCAGCCCCTCGGCGACGGCCGGGTCCTCATCCACCGGCTGGTGGACGGGCGGCACGCCTTCTCCCTGCTGTACCCGACCGGCCCCGGTACCGGCGAGCTGCCGCTCGGCGCGGTCGAGTGCCCGGACGAGGGGACCCGGCTGCGACTGCTGCCCCCCGCCCCGGACGGCCGCCGTGCGTACGCCCTGGCCGCCGGCCGGCGCGGCGCGACGGTGTGGCTGGTGGCGGGCGGCGCGTCCGGGCCCGAGCGGGTCGCGGAGATCCCGGGCGGCTGCTCGGGCGGGGCGTGGCTGGACCGCGAGGGCCGGATGCTCGCCCTGGACCGGGAGGCGGGCGGACGCGTCAAGTCGGTCGTGGTCGACCTCGGACGCGGCGGCGAGGTCTCCCCGTTGCTGCAGATCGCCCCCGGCAGCGACGACCGGGTGCTGCTCGCCGACCCGGACAGCGGCCTGCTGCTGATCCGCTCGGACGCGCCCTCCCCCGGCCAGGCCCGGCTGGGCTGGGGCGTGCTGGGCAGCACCCTGCCGGTGCGGTTCCCCGAGTGCCTGCGGCTGCCGGACCGTACGGTCACGCCGTTCGCGGTCCAGCCGGGGCAGATGCTGACCCCGGAGGGCTGCGCGGTGGCGCTCCACGTGGAGGGGTCGGACGGCGCCGGCTGGATCGGGCTGTGGCGTCCCGCCGAGCGGCGCGTCCACCATGTCCCGGCCCCGGCGGGCTGGCTGTCCGGCACGGGGCTGTGGACGGTGGACGGGGTGCTGCGGCTCCCGTTCTCCACCGGCGCGGTGCCGTGCGGGGTGGCGACGCTGACGATGCCGGACGAGGAAGGGCGGGCGGGGGACGGATCTCGGGGCGCTGGAGCGAACCCCGAGGACGCTGAGAGCGCTGCGGGCGCCGCGGGCGCGGACGGCGCGGAACCACCGCTCCCGCACCCCGACCAGTTTACCGGTCAACTACCCACGGGTAAAACGGAGATGACGGTTCATCACCTCAACTCCCTGGCCGACGTGCCGCGTCCGGTGCCGCTTCAGCAGGCGCCCCTCGGACGGCTTGTAACGAACTAGTGGCGGTTGGCGTGGTCGCCTGGATCCGGGGTGCGGTGGGCCGGTTAGACTCGCCCGGCTGTAGGAAAGATCATGTTTACGGGGTGAATTCCTTCCGATGAGCGACGTCATCACGCACGAGCCGCGGCCCGTCGAGCACGAGCAGGCCGCCGCGGGTCAGGGCAGGCACCGGGGGCCGGTCTCCACGCAGGAGACCGAGACGTCCCCGCGTGGCCGGCACCGCAAGCCGACCCAGGAGAACGACCGCGGGGAGTCGGCCGCCTGACCCAGGTCAGCGGTCCTCGCCCTCCGCGGGTGGTACGAACAGCACGGCCCCGATCGTCGTCCGACGGCCGGGGCCGTCGCCGTCCCCGCGTCCTCACCCCTGGGTGAACTCCACCGTCGCACCCGTCAGTACGGGCGCGTCCCCGCGGTCCACCGCGCCCACGGCCACCCGTACCGTGCCGTCCCCACGCCACATGCGGATCCGCAGCGTCTCCCCCGGGTACGTCACCCCGGCGAACCGGGCGGTGCAGGAGCGGACGCGGGTGACGTCGCCGTCGAGGAGGGTGTCGACGACCGCCTTGAGGGTCATGCCGTAGGTGCACAGCCCGTGCAGCACGGGGCGGTCGAAACCGGCGCGGCGCGCGAACCCGGGGTCGGCGTGCAGGGGGTTGAGGTCGCCGGTGAGGCGGTAGAGCAGCGCCTGGTCCTCCCGTACGGGGCGCTCGACGGTGCGGTCGGGGGCGCCCTGCTCCTCCGGCGCGCCCGCCGACGGCCCCCGGTCGCCGCCCCAGCCGCCCTCGCCGCGTACGTACACCTGTGCCTCGGCCGTCCACAGCGGGCCGTCCGCGTCGGCGGCGTCGCTCCGCAGGACCAGCACCGCCGCCTTGCCCTTGTCGTGGACGGCCGTGATGCGGTCGGTGCGGGTGGCGGTGGCCCGTACGGGCAGGGGACGGTGCACGCGCAGCGACTGGCCGCCGTGCAGCACGCGGGCGAGGTCCACGTCGACGCCGGGCATGGACAGGGCCGCGATCACTCCGGGCGGCCCGCCGCCGGCGACGGTGGCGAAGCTCGGCAGGACGTGCAGCCGGGACTCGAGGGTGTAGCGCAGTTCGCGGGGGTCGGTGGCGGGGACGCCCGCGCCGATGCCGAGGTGGTAGAGCTGGACGTCCTCGGGGGTCCAGGAGATCTCGGTGGTGCGGGGCGCGGCGGCGAGCGCACGGCTGATGTCGACGGGCATGGGGCTCCTGATCACGGGTGTGTTCGGACCCTGTATAGCCCGGCGACGCGGGGGAGCCCCCGAGCCGGACCGGAGGTTCAGCCCTTCTCCCCCGCTCCCGTGCGCGGCAGCCACGCCCACATCAAGGCCGCGCCCACCGCCAGGACGGCGGTTCCCGTGGCGAAGACCAGGGCGTAGCCCTCGGTGAGGGCCTCCGGTGTGCCGCGGCCGTCGGTGCGGGCCGCCGCGATCGTCGCCATCACGGCGAGGCCGAGCGAGCCGCCCATCGTGCGGGAGGTGTTGACCAGGCCGGAGACCAGGCCGGCCTCCTCGGGGGCCGCGCCGGACGTGGCGAGGGAGGCCAGCGGGGTGCCGGCGAGGCCCGCGCCGAGCATCATCAGGACGCCCGGGATCATGATGGCGGTGAGGTAGTCGCCGTCCGCCGTCATCGTGGACTGCCAGGCGAAGCCGGCCAGCGCGACGAGCGTGCCGAGCACGGCCACGGCGCGCGGTCCCGTGGCCCGCATCAGGCGCGGGGCCACCTTGGAGCCGACGATCACGGCGAGGGAGCTGGGCACCAGGGCGAGTCCGGCGTCGAGCGGGGTGTAGCCGAGGACGTTCTGCGCGTAGAGGGTCATGAAGAACCACATGCAGAACATCGCGGAGCCGCTGAGGAACATGGCGACGTTGGCGGAGGCCACCGACCGCAGTCTCAGCAGCCCGAGCGGCATCAGCGGGGCCTTGGCGCGGGCCTCGGCGAGCAGGAACAGGGCGACGAGGGCGAGTCCGGCGCACAGCGGCACGACGGTGGACGCCGCCGTCCAGCCGGCCGCCTCGGTCTGGGAGACTCCGTACGCCAGGGTGGCGAGGCCGGCCGTGACGAGGACCGCGCCGGGCAGGTCGAGGCGGCGGCCGTCCCCGGCGCGGCTCTCGGTGATCCACCGGGCGGCGGCGGCCAGGACGACCGCGCCGACGGGCACGTTGATCAGCAGCACCCAGCGCCAGGACAGCGCCTCGACGAGCACCCCGCCGACGAAGCCGCCCGCCGCGCCGCCGCCCGCGCCGACGGCGGTCCAGGTGGCGATGGCGCGGGCGCGGGCCGCGCCCTCCGGCACCGCCGCGGTGACGAGGGTGAGCGTGGAGGGGGCGAGGACGGCCGCCCCGAGCCCCTGCACGGCCCGCGCCACCAGCAGCTGCCAGCCCTCCTGGGCGAGCCCGCCGGCCAGCGAGGCCAGGGTGAACAGGCCGAGCCCGACGAGGAACATGCGCTTGCGTCCGTAGAGGTCGCCGGCCCGGCCGCCGAGCAGCATGAAGCCGGCGAACGCGATGGAGTACGCGTTGACCACCCATTGCAGGCCCTGCTCGTCCAGGCCGAGGCCGCCGCGTACGGACGGCAGCGCCACGTTGACCACGGAGATGTCGAGGACGACGAGGAACTGGCCTGCGCAGGCGAGCGCCACCACCAGCCACACGGGCGGTGCGGTGCGGGCGGGGGCGCGGGTGGTGTCGGGGGCTTCGAGCATGAGGGTCATGCTCTCAACCGCCGCGCGCGGGCCGCATCGGCATTTCGTCCGACCTCCCGCTCCGCCCCGGGACCGAGGAAGGCCGGGCTGCTTTCTGCCCGGCGGCCGGTCTGCGGACGCTCAAGGAACGGTCAAGAAATCGTTAGAGGGCCAAAGCAACGGAATAGTTGCCTCGGCGCACGGGGTTCAGCTTCCACGTACCTTGCCGTTCGGCTGCCTGGAGGCACCCTTCATGACACAGACGTCGCCCGTCCGTCCCTCCGGAAGAGCGGGCGCGGCGGTGGTCCCCGTCCTCGCCTTCGCGGGCATCGTCGTCGCGGTGATGCAGACCCTGCTGGTCCCGGTGATCAAGGACCTGCCGCGCCTGCTGGACACCGCCCCCTCGGACGCCACCTGGGTCCTGACCTCGACCCTGCTGTCGGGCGCCGTGGCCACCCCGATCATGGGCCGGCTCGGCGATCTCTTCGGCAAGCGGCGGATGCTGGTCGCGAGCCTCGCGGTGATGGTGGTGGGCGCGCTGGTCAGCGCGTTCACCAGCGACCTGCTGGTGATGATCGCCGGCCGTACGCTCCAGGGCTTCGCGATGGGCGCGATACCGCTGGGCATCGGCCTGATGCGGGACATGCTGCCGCGCGAGCGGCTGGGCTCCGCGATGGCGCTGATGAGCTCCTCGATCGGCGTCGGCGGCGGTCTCGCGCTGCCCGCCGCCGCGCTGGTCGCCCAGCACACCGACTGGCACACCCTCTATCTCGGCGCGGCCGGGCTCGGCGTCGTCGCCATCGCCCTCACCCTGGTCTTCGTGCCCGAGTCGCCGCTGCGGGCCGAGGGCTCCTTCGACCTGCCGGGCGCGCTGGGGCTGACCGCCGGTCTGGTGCTGTTCCTGCTGCCCGTCTCCAAGGGCAGCGACTGGGGCTGGACGTCCGGCACCACGCTGGGCCTGTTCGGTGCGGCGGCGGTGGTGCTGCTGCTGTGGGGGCTGATGGAGCTGCGGGTGAGCGCCCCGCTGGTGGACCTGCGCACCACGGCCCGCCGTGAGGTGCTGCTCACCAACCTCGCCTCGATCATGGTCGGCGTCTCCTTCTTCGTCGTGTCCCTCGTCCTCCCCCAGCTGCTCCAGCTGCCCGCGGAGACCGGGCACGGGCTCGGGCAGTCGATGGTGGTCGCCGGTCTGTGCGTGGCGCCGCTGGGCCTGACGATGATGTTCACGGCGCCGGTGTACGCGCGGCTGTCCTCCCGGTACGGCCCCAAGACCACCCTGATCATCGGCCTGCTGGTGATCGCCGCCGGGTACGGCGGTGGGCTCGGGCTGATGAGCGCCGCCTGGCAGACCGTCGTCACGTCGGTGGTCCTCGGCGCGGGCATCGGTCTCGCGTACTCGTCGCTGCCCGCGCTGATCGTCGGCGCGGTCCCGGTGTCCGAGACCGGCGCGGCGAACGGTCTCAACACCCTGATGCGCTCCATCGGCACGTCGGTGTCCAGCGCCGTGATCGGCATGGTGCTGGCGAACACCTCGGACGTGGTGGGCGGGGTCGCGGTGCCGACGCTGCACGGGTTCCGGGTGTCGTTCGGGATCGCCACGGCGGCGGTGGCCGTCGGCCTGGTGCTGGCCCTGTTCCTGCCCGGCCGACGCCCGTCGGCTCACCCGCAGCTGCGGGCGAGCAGCGAGGAGGAGGCGAACTTGGCGCGGGCGCGGGAGGCGCTGAGCGGCTTCCGGGGCCGGGTGCTGGACGCGTCCGGCGCACCCGTCGCCCACGCCCGGGTCACCCTCATCGACCGGCACGGCCGCCGCGCGGACGCCACGGTCTCCGCGGCCGACGGCAGCTACACCGTCGCCGTCCCGGCGCAGGGCCCCTACGTCCTCGCCGCCCGCGCCCCCGGCC
>MUNG01000322.1 GCA_002154585.1 Streptomyces pseudogriseolus | reverse complement strand
AGCATCAAGGAGGCCGGCGAGGCTCTCGCCGCCCGCCTTGATGCTCGGCGCGATGGCCGTGCTGGCCAGATAGAAGCCGAACAGCATCGCCACCAGTGCGTGCGACAGCTTCAGTCCGTCCTTGCGGAAGAAGATGAAGACGACGATGCCGAGCAGCACCACGCATGAGATCGAGATGATCATGTGAGTTCTCCTGGTTCACGGGGGCAGTCACCATGAGTACTTCCCTGATCACAGAATGTATCTATACGATAAAAGGTGCAACTGGGTGGATATTCGCACCGAACGCCGCGCGGCGTCCGCCGTGATCATTACCTCGGCCGCGTCGGCTCATGTGCCGCCCGAGCCAGTACCCTGGCGATTCACCCGTACGGCTGCCCCACGTGCAGACGTACGCCCGTTCCCGATGCGTGTACCCGTGCACCCCGTGCAGTGAGAGGCGGTCCGGCGATGAGTGAAGCCCCCGACCCCGAGGTCGTGGAGCTCGCGACCAAGATCTTCGACCTGGCCCGGCGCGGCCGCACCGAAGAACTCGTGGCCTACGTCGACGCGGGCGTCCCCGCCGACCTGACCAACGACCGCGGCGACTCCCTCGTGATGCTCGCCGCCTACCACGGCCACGCCGAGGCGGTGCGCGCCCTGCTGGCCCGCGGCGCCGACGCCGACCGCGTCAACGACCGCGGCCAGACGCCACTCGCGGGAGCGGTCTTCAAGGGGGAGACGGACGTCGTCAAGGCCCTCCTCGACGGCGGCGCCGACCCGTCCGCGGGCACCCCGTCGGCCGTCGACACCGCCCGGATGTTCGCCCGCACGGAGCTGCTCGAGCTCTTCGCGCAGACCTGAGCGACTCCGCTCCGACCAGCGACGACACGGAAAACGGGGGAGGCGGTGCAGGGCCGCCGAAATACGGTCGCGGTAGATGTGACCGCCGGGTCATCATGACGACGTGATTCACGGACGCGATGGCTGGGCAGGTGTTGCCGCACCGCGCGGGCCGTGACTCGGTCCGCATGGGCCACCGACGAGAGGCAGAGAGAGATGGTCTACAACAAGCAGGAAACGGCGGGCGCCCCGACGTGTTGTCACGCGGCCAGGTGATCCACACTCCCGGTTGCGTCGACGCTTGATGTGAGGCTGTTTCCCATGTTCGATCCGGTCATAGCGCCCAGCGGTACGCTGCTCGGCCTGCTCCAGCGGGGCCGCGGCGACGGCACACTGCACGCGCTCACCGCCCCGCGCTCCGAGGCGCTCGCGGCGCTGAACCACTGTGTGCTGCGCGACCCGCGCCACGACTGGCAGGTGGAGAACCGCTCCCTCTACTACGCCCGCCTCTACCTCGACCTGCACGGCGGACTCGAGGCCGTCGAGGCCCACCTCTTCGACCCCGAAGACGTCCTCGACACCGACGAGTCACGCACCGGGCTCGCCCTCGCCGTCCTGGGCCATCTCGCGTCCTACGGCCGGCAGGACGCCCTGCACCTGTTGCGCAGGTACGCCGCCCAGGGCACCAACTGGGCCTGGGCCCTCGACGAACTCGCCCTGCGCGACGACGACGCCGGCCTGCGCTCCCTCGCCGCCCCGGTGCTGGCGCGCTTCTCCACCGACGCCGAGGGCGAGGCCGAACTGGCCGCGACCGTGCGCGACGCCTTCGAACCACGGCCCTGGCGGCTGTGGGCCGACGACCCGCGCCCCGCCGTCGCCGCGCGCGTACGGGCCGCCCAGGAGGCCGGCTCCTTCGACCGCTGGCAACGGCAGATGCGCCCCGCGGGGCCACGCCCCGGCTGGAGCGTCCAGGCCGTCTTCGACTGGGCCCAGCAAGGCCTGGACCGCGGCGCCGCGCTGCACGTCCCCGCCGCCCGATGTCTGTCCGCCGTGGCCGGACCGGAGGACAGGTCCGAGATCGTCCTGGCCGCCCAGGACGGCTCCGACGGCGCCCGGTGCACGGCCCTGCGCTATCTCGCCGACACCAACGATCCCGACGCCCTCGACCTGATCGAGAGCGCCGTGAACACCGGCTCGACGGCCGTCGTGGAGGCCGCCGTCGACGCCTTCGAACGCATGCGCAGCATGGCCGCCGTCGACCGGGCGCGCGGCTGGGCCCGCCGGCCCGACGCCCTCGGCGAGGCCGCCGCCCGCGTCCTCGCCTGCCGGGGCGGCGTACGCGACCGCGACCTGGTCCTCGCCGCGCTCCGCGAGGCCGTACGGGGCGAGGGCCCCGACGCGGCGACCCTGTGGACCCTCGTCGACGGCGCCGGACGCCTCGGCATCGCCTGCGCCGCACCCGTGCTGCGGCACGTCTACCGCGAGACGGCCTCCTCCCACCTCCGCGGCCGCGCGGCCCGCGCCCTCGCCGCGACCGACCCGTCCTTCCCCACCGGCTTCGCCGTCGAATGCCTCTGGGACTGCGAGGAGACCACCCGCGAGATCGCCGCCCGGCACGCCGAGACCGGCGACGCGCGCGTCGTCGAGCGCCTGCGCCGGCTCGCCGCCGACCCGGCCGAGGAGGCCGAGGTGCAGACCGCTGTGCGCAGCCGGATCGGCCCCGAGGAGACCGCCGTGTGACGCGCCCGGCGCGCACGGTGTGAACGGAGCATGACCCGCGGGTCAGGCGCGCGTGGACGCCGCCTGACCCGCGCGGGGGCTCGGGGCAACGCTCATGGCGCGTTCCCCGCACGGAAAGATCCACGTTGACGTGGGCACGTCCGGCGCGGCGACAACACCGGTATGCGAGTCGTCATCGTGACCGAATCCTTTCCCCCCGATGTGAACGGCGTGGCCCACTGCGCGTTCCAGACCGCCCGGCACCTCGCCGAGCGCGGTCACACCCCCGTCGTGATCGCCCCCGCCACCGCCGACGACGCGCCCGACGACCAGGCGCCGTGTCCCGTCGTCCGCGTGCCCTCCCTTCCGCTCCCCGGCTACCCCCAGGTCCGTGTCGCCCTGCCCGGCCGCCGTCTCGCCGCCACGCTCGCCGAGCACCGGGCCGACGTCGTCCACCTCGCCGGCCCCTTCGTCCTCGGGGTGCGCGGCATGGCGGCCGCCGCCCGCCTCGGCCTGCCCGCCGTCGCCGTCTACCAGACCGACCTCGCCGGATACGCCCGCACGTACCTGGGCGCGGGCGAGGCGACGGCCTGGCGGCGGCTGCGTTCCGTGCACACGGCCGCCGACCTCACCCTGGCCCCGTCCTCCGCCGCCCTGCGCGACCTGGAGGCGCACGGCGTGCCCAGGGTCAAGCTGTGGCCGCGCGGTGTGGACACCGCCCGGTTCCGGCCCGGGCTGCGCGACGAGGCGCTGCGCCGGGCCCTCGCCCCGAACGGCGAGCTCCTCGTCGGCTACGTCGGCCGGCTCGCCCCCGAGAAGCAGGTGGAGCTGCTGGCCGGTGCGTGCGCCCTGCCCGGGGTGCGGGTCGTGGTCGTCGGCGACGGGCCCAGCCGGCCCGGGCTCGAACAGGCGCTGCCCGGCGCCGTCTTCCCGGGCCGCCGCACCGGCGACGACCTCGCCCGGCTCTTCGCCTCGCTGGACGTCTTCGCGCACACCGGGCCGTTCGAGACCTTCTGTCAGACCGTGCAGGAGGCTATGGCCAGCGGTGTGCCCGTGGTGGCCCCCGCGGCGGGCGGCCCGCTGGACCTGGTCGCGCACGGGCGCACCGGACTGCTCGTGCCGCCGGGCGACGCCGACGCCGTACGCGACGCGGTGCGCACGCTGGCCGCGGAGCCCGCGCTGCGGGCCGCGTACGGTGCGGCCGGGCGCGCGACGGTCGAGGGGCGCACCTGGGCCGCCGTCGGGGACCAGCTGATCGGACACTACGCGGACGTGCTCGCCGGGCGCAGGACGGCGGTGGCGGCGTGAACGGGACGCCGGCGGACGGCTGTCCACCGCGGACCACGGCCCCGACGCGCGCGGGTGGCCGTACGAAGGCCGGGCGGGTGCGGACCGACGGGCCGCTGCGGATCGTGCGGCTCGCGAACTTCGTCGCCCCCGCCTCCGGCGGACTGCGCACCGCGCTGCGCGAGCTCGGCAAGGGCTACCGCGCGGCGGGCCACGAGCCCGTGCTCGTCGTCCCCGGGGAGCGGGAGAGCGACCGTGAGACCGAGCAGGGGAGGGTGATCACCCTGCCGGGCCCGCTGCTGCCCGGCACCGGCGGCTACCGCGTCCTCACCGGCCGGGCACGGGTCGCCGCCCTGCTCCGGGAACTGGCCCCCGACCGCCTCGAGGTGTCCGACCGTACGACCCTGCGTTGGACCGGCACCTGGGCCCGGCGGGCGCGGGTCCCGGCGGTCATGGTCTCCCACGAGACCGCCGACGGGGTGCTGCGCACCTGGGGACTGCCCGAGGCCGCCGCCCGGCGCGCCGCCGATGCCCTCAACACCCGTACGGCGCACACCTACGCGCGCGTGGTGTGCACCACCGAGTTCGCCGAACGGGAGTTCGTACGCATCGGAGCCCGCAACGTCGTCCGCGCCCCGCTGGGCGTCGACCTGGTGGAGCGGCACCCCGCCCTGCGCGACCCGGCACTGCGGTCCCGGTACGCGGACGCGACGCAGCCGCTGCTGGTCATGTGCTCCAGGCTGTCCCTGGAGAAGCGCCCGGGCACGGCACTGGACGCGCTGGAGGCGCTGCGACGGCGCGGGCGGCGGGCGGTGCTGGTGGTGGCCGGCGACGGGCCGCTGCGGGCGCGGCTCGAACGGCACGCGCGGGAACGCGGTCTGCCGGTGACCTTCCTGGGCCACGTCCGCGACCGGGAGTTCCTCGGCGCGCTCCAGGCCACCGCCGACGTGTGCCTGGCGCCGGGGCCCGCCGAGACCTTCGGGCCGGCCGCCCTGGAGGCGATGGCGTGCGGCACGCCCGTCGTGGCGAGCGCGTCGTCGGCCCTGCCGGAGGTGATCGGCGCCTCGGGTGCGGTCGCGGAGGACCGGAGCGAGGCTTTCGCCGAGGCCGTCGAACTGCTTCTGGAGCGGCCGTGGCCGGCCCGGCGGGAAGCGGCACGCGCGCGTGCGGAGTGCTTCGGGTGGGACGCCTCCGTGGCGGCGTTCCTCGCGGCCCATGACGCGCCGGGCGTCGCGGTGACGGCACCCGGCCGGCCCGCCGTGCCCGGGAGACGTTCATGAGACCCCCGCGGTTCGTGTCCCTGGGCGACTCGCTGACCGAGCGCGTCGGGGACTGCGTCGACGGCTCTGGCCGCGGTGCCTCCGGGGGACCGGCCGCCGGATGCCGCCTGAGCGTCCGGGGGAGCGGGCGCGGCCCGGCCGCTCAGCGGCGGTGAACTGCGGCGAAGCGGATCGGGGTGCCCGGTGTCGCCTGGGCGGCGGCCGGGAGGGTGGTGGGGTGGACCACCGCGATCACCGGGTAGCCCCCGGTGGTCGGGTGGTCGGCCAGGAAGACCACCGGCCTGCCGTCGGGCGGCACCTGGACCGCCCCCAGCACCACGCCCTCGCTGGGGAGTTCCTCCGGCCGGGCCCGCTCCAGGGCCGGCCCGGTCGTGCGCAGTCCGATGCGGTTGCTCGCCGGGGAGACGTGGTACGTGCGGGACGTGAGGACCCGGAGCGCCTCCGGGGTGAACCAGTCGTCGCGCGGGCCCGGGGTCACGCGCAGGACGAGTTCGGCCGGAGGCGCCGGCTGCGGGGCGACGTCCACGCGCGCGGGGAGTCCCGCCGGAGTCCCGAGGGGGAGGACCGCGCCGTCCGTGAGGGGCGCCGGGCCGAGGCCCGACAGCAGGTCGGTGGAGCGGCTGCCGAGCACCTGGTCGACGGCGATCCCCCCGGAGACGGCGACGTAGGAGCGCACGCCCCACGTTGCCGCACCGATGTCCACGACCGACCCGGGCGGCACACGCACCGGCGCGCCCCAGGCGACCGGGCGGCCGTCCACCGTGACGGGACAGGGGGCGCCGGTGACCGCGACGACGACCGGCGAACGCGGGCGCAGTGCGCACCCGTCGAGGGTCGTCTCCAGGACGGCGGCGTCCGCCGGGTTGCCGGCGAGCCGGTTGGCGAGGGCCGCCGCGGGTCCGTCCAGCGCACCGGAGCGGGGCACGCCCAGGTGGGCGTGTCCGGGCCGGCCCCGGTCCTGCACGGTGGTGAGGGCCCCGGCCCGGACGACGGCGAGCGCACGGTCCGTCATGTCACCCGCTCCGTCGCGCCCACGGGCACGAACCGCACGCGCGTGCCGGGGGAGAGCAGCGCCGCCGGCACGCGCGTGTGGTCCCACAGCACGAGGTCGGTCGTGCCGATGAGCTGCCAGCCGCCCGGCGAGGACCGCGGGTACACGCCCGTGTACGGCCCCGCCAGCGCCACCGAGCCGGCCGGCACGGCCGTGCGCGGGGTCGGCCTGCGGGGCACGTCGTAACGCGGCGGCAGCCCCGTCAGGTAGCCGAAGCCGGGCGCGAAACCGCAGAAGGCGACGCGGAACTCGGTGCCCGCGTGGACGCGCGCCACCTCCCGCACGGGAACGCCCCAGTGCGCGGCGACGTCCGCCAGGTCCGGGCCGTCGTAGCGCACCGGGATCTCCACCGTCTCCGCCGGGCGCGGCGGCGCGGGCGGCACCGGGCGTGAGGTGAGTTCGGCGGCCAGCCGGGCGGGGTCGGGCAGGCCGTCGAGGAGGACCGTGCGCGCCGCGGGGACGATCTCACGGGCCGTCAGCGACCCCTCCGCGCGGCGGCGCAGCAGCTCGGCGAGGAGGGCCTGCGCCTCCTCGCCCGAGGCGACCTCGACGAGCAGCGCGTCCTCGCCGACCGGCAGCGTCCTCATGCGAACGCCTCCACCCGCACCCCGGACGCCTCCAGCGCGTCCCGTACGCGCCGCGCCAGGTCCACCGCGCCCGGGGTGTCGCCGTGCAGGCACAGGGAACGGGCCCGCATGCCGATCCGCCGCCCCGAGAGCGCCACGACCTCGCCGCCGCGGGCCAGGCCCACCGAACGCTCCAGGACGGCCCCCGGGTCGGTGACCAGAGCGCCCTCCTCGCCGCGCGGCACCAGCGTGCCCTCGTCGGTGTACGCGCGGTCCGCGAACGCCTCCTCGACCGCCGGGAGCCCCGCCTTCGCGGCCAGCTCCAGCAGCCGTGAGCCGGGCAGTCCGAGCACGGGCAGCGTGGGATCGGCGAGGACCACCCCGTCGACCACCGCGCGCGCCTGCTCCTCGTCGCGCACCACCCGGTTGTAGAGCGCGCCGTGCGGCTTGACGTACGTCACGCGCGTTCCGGCCGCGCGCGCGAACACCTCCAGCGCGCCGATCTGGTACGCCACCTCGGCCGTCAGCTCGGCGGGCGGCACGTCCATCGCCCGCCGGCCGAACCCCGCGAGGTCCCGGTAGGAGACCTGGGCGCCGATCCGCACCCCGCGCGCGGCGGCGAGTTCGCACACCCGGCGCATGGTGGACGCGTCCCCCGCGTGGAAGCCGCAGGCCACGTTGGCGCTGGTGACCACCGACAGCAGCCGCTCGTCGTCGGTGAGCCGCCAGCGGCCGAAGCCCTCGCCGAGGTCGGCGTTCAGATCGATCGAGGTCATGGATCCTTCGTTCCTTGGTACGGGTGAGGGCCGGTCAGGCCACGCGGAACTGCTCGTCCCGGGCGTCGCCGACGAACATCCGGCCCGGCGCGTGGGTGAGGGCGAACGGCGGCCGGGAGGCCATGACCGCCGCCTGCGGGGTGACACCGCAGGCCCAGAACACCGGGATGTCGTCCGGTTCGAGCTCCACCCGGTCGCCGAAGTCGGGACGGTCCAGGTCGTCGACGCCGAGCGCGGACGGGTCGCCGCAGTGCACCGGGGCGCCGTGCACGGCCGGCATCAGGGAGCTCTCCCGGATGGCGGCGTCCAGGTGCTCCGGCGGCACCGGGCGCATCGACACCACCATCGGGCCGCTCAGCCGCCCCGCCGGGCGGCACTGCCATGTCGTCCGGTACATCGGGACGTTCCGGCCCTGCTCGACGTGGCGCAGCGGCACCCCGGCCGACGCGAGCGCCCACTCGAAGGTGAAGCTGCACCCGATGAGGAACGACACCAGGTCGTCCCGCCAGTACGCGCGGACGTCCGTCGGCTCGTCGACCAGCTCGCCGTCCTCCCACACCCGGTAGCGCGGCAGATCGGTGCGCAGGTCGGCGTCGGGGGCGAGCACGGTGGTGGCCGAACCGGCGTCGGTGACGTCGAGGACGGGGCACGCGCGCGGGTTGCGCTGGCAGAACAGCAGCATGTCGTACGCCCAGTCGGCGGGCACGGAGACCAGGTTGGCCTGGGCGTACCCGGCGGCCACGCCCGCCGTGGGGATCGCCAGGCCCTCCCGGAAGCGGGCGCGGGCCGTCCGCGGGCTCCACGCGCGCGTGGTGTCGTCGGCGAGGACCACGGGGCGGTCGTCCACGGCGGTGCGGGCGCCGTCGTCGGAGGGGGTCACTCCAGCTCCTTCCCGCGCGTCTCCGGCAGCCCCAGCAGCGCCAGCGCGGCCAGGCCGTACCCGATCGCGCCGAAGACCAGGGCGCCGCCGACGCCCCAGCTGTCGGCGAGGAAGCCGACGGTGGTGGGGAAGACGGCGCCGACGGCACGGCCGGTGTTGTAGGTGAAGCCCTGCCCGGTGCCGCGCACGGCCGTCGGGTACAGCTCGCTCAGGTAGGAGCCGAAGCCGCTGAAGATGGCCGACATGCAGAACCCGAGCGGGAAGCCGAGCACCAGGACGAGGGTGTTCGCGGCGTCGGGGATGTTCGTGTACGCCACGATGCACACCGCGGACAGCAGGGCGAACAGCCAGATGTTGCGCCGGCGGCCCAGCCGGTCGGTGAGATAACCGCCCGTCAGGTAGCCGATGAACGCGCCCGAGATGAGGAACGTGAGATAGCCGCCGGTGCCCACGACCGACAGGTCGCGCTCGTTCTTCAGGTAGGTCGGCACCCAGGTGGCGAGGGTGTAGTAGCCGCCCTGGACGCCGGTGGAGAGCAGGACCGCGAACAGGGTGGTGCGCAGCAGCCCGGGGGAGTCCTCGCGGGCCGGCCGGAAGATCGCCGCGAACGATCCCTTGCTCGCGTTCTCCTCCCGCGCGGCGGCCGCCTCCGGCGCGTCCCGCACACTGCGCCGCACCCACACCACGAGCAGCGCGGGCAGCGCACCGGTCCAGAACATCACGCGCCAGGCGAGGTCGTCGCCGACCAGCGAGAAGACCGCCGTGTAGACGATCACGGCCAGGGCCCAGCCCACGGCCCAGGCGCTCTGCACCGCGCCGAGGGTGCGTCCGCGGTGGCGGGCCCCGGCGTACTCGGCGACCAGGATCGCGCCGACCGCCCACTCACCGCCGAAGCCGAGCCCCTGAAGCGCGCGGAAGACCAGCAGCGTCTCGTAGTTGGGGGCGAAGCCGCAGGCCACGGTGAACACCGCGTAGGTGATCACGGTCAGCAGCAGCGCCTTGACCCGGCCGACGCGGTCCGCGAGGACGCCCGCGAGGGCGCCGCCGACCGCCGAGACGATCAGGGTGACGGTGGTCAGCAGTCCGGTCTGCCCGCTGTTCAGACCGAAGTACGCGGACAGCGCCACCATCGTCAGCGGCAGCGTGAAGTAGTCGTACGAATCCAGGGCATATCCGCCGAAAGCGCCGCCGAAGGCGCGTCGGCCGCGCGGGCCGAGCGCGCGCAGCCAGCCGAACGCCCCGTCCTCGGAGAGGGGTTCGGGCTTGACGGGGCGTGGAGGACCGGTCAGGGCGTGCGACGGGGGAGGGGTCGTGCTCATGGGCACCTCGCAGAGGGGACGGGGGTGCAAGGAAGGTGCAAGGAAGATGCAAGGAAGGGGTGAGCCGTGCCAGTGCTCAGCAAGGTAGAGGATCGTTGAACGATCCTTCAATACCCATGTTGTCTCGTTCTTCCGCGTGCGCTTGAATTCCGGCATGGCAGAGCAGATGGGCGGACTGGCCGACGACCGTGCCCTGTTGGGCAGGACCAGCACCGCCGAGCGCGTCGCGGACATCCTCCGAAGCCGTATCGCCGAGGGGTTCTTCCCGCCCGGCACCCGGCTCTCCGAGGACAGCATCGGCGGCGCCCTCGGGGTCTCCCGCAACACCCTGCGCGAGGCGTTCCGGCTGCTCACGCACGAACGGCTGCTCGTCCACGAGCTCAACCGGGGCGTGTTCGTGCGGGTGCTGACCGTCGAGGACGTCGAGGACATCTACCGCACCCGCCGGCTCGTCGAGTGCGCCGTCGTCCGGGGGCTGGGCGAGCCGCCGTACGCCCTCGACGGGCTCGCCGAGGCGGTCGAGGAGGGGCGGCGGGCGGCCCGCGAAGGTGACTGGAAAGCGGTGGGCACCGCCAACATCCACTTCCACCAGGAACTGGTCGCCCTGGCCTCCGGCGAACGCACCGCCGAGCTGATGCGCAGCGTCTTCGCCGAACTCCGGCTCGCCTTCCACGTGGTGGACGAGCCGCGCCGGCTGCACGAACCGTACATCGCACGAAATGTCGAGATCCTCCAGGCGCTTGAGGCGGGCGACCGGGACGCGGCCGAGCGCCTGCTCGCGGCCTACCTCGACGTGTCGCTGGAACGGGTGGTGGAGGTCTACCTGCGCCGGGTGGGGGACGGGGACTGAGCCCGTACGGGTTCCGGCTGTCACGGGCGTCCGCAGGTCACGGCGCCGGGGTGCAACTGCCTCGTTTGGGCCGTTGTCGGACCGAGGACCTAGTCTGTGCACCGTGACTTCGCCTGCATCGACGGACAGCGTTCCGCCCCAGCTCAGCGCGGGGCCGCGCCCCGCTCCGGGCCCGGCCGCCGACGAGGGACTGGCGCGGCGGCTGCGCGCGCTCGCGTGCACCGCGCCGCTGCACGACCTGGACGCCCGCAAGGCCAATCTCGCGGGCGAGTACTCGGTGTACGGCATGGCGGAGATCGCGCTCGCCGCCATCGACCTGGTCACGCTGAACATGGACTTCGACACCGGCGCCGACCACGACCAGATCGTCGCCCGGCTCCTCCCGCGCGTCGCCGCCCAGGCCCCGGACCGCCCCGCCGCCGAGCACGAGCGGGTGGCCCGCTGGGTCCTGGAGAATTTGATCAACGTCGGCAGCGTCGACCGCGGCTTCCGCGCGGTGTACGGCGTGTTCGGCCCGGACGGCACGTACGTCCGCCGCGACTACGACTTCAAGCTGATCGAGGAGGTCCCCGGCCCCGGCGGCACGGTCTACCTGCGCACCACCGACGAGGCGGTCAACGTCCTGGTCGGCGCCCTCGACACCGACGTCACCAGCGCCCAGATCGCCGCCGAGGTCAAGCTCGAGGTGCTGATCAGCCGGGGCAGGCTCGCCGACGCCCAGCTCGCCGCCGAACAGGCCCGCTACCGCACCGTGCAGTACTCCGAGACCCTGCGCCGAGCCCTGGAGGCCACCCGGCGCAACGTCCGCGCGGTGGACTGGCTCAGCGCCGTGCCCGACATGATCGCCGAGGCGCTCGACCACGTGGCCGACCGCTACCGCCACGAGAACGCGATCCTCACCAACATCCGCAAGGCGCGCGACGAGTCCGAGGACCCCGAGCACAAGCGCCGCGCCGCCGAGCTGGTGGACATCGTCAAGGACTGCATCCGGCGCCACACCCAGCTCCAGTCCCGGCTCCTGGAGGCCGGCCCGCTGTTCCGCGCCGAGCAGGACCGGCAGGCCTTCGCCACGCCCGCCGCGGCCGCCGGCACCGACCTCTACGGCCAGCTCCTCGCCCCGCTGCTGCCGCTCCCGGTGGAGCAGGCGTCCCGGGTCACCGACGCGTTCTTCGCCCACGGCACCGGACTGCGCACGCCCGTCTCCGTCCGGGTCGCCGACCTCGTCGAGATCCTGCTCACCCCGCCCGTGGAGCGTGAGCACCTGGGCGCCGAGATGCCCGAGCCCGACCTCATCGCCACCCCCGACGACAGCCGCTTCAGCGAGGAGCAGCTCGCGGCCGCCACCGAGCTGCTCGACCTCCCCGCCGACGCGCCCCGCCGGCTCTCCGGCCTGCTCGCCGACGCCCGCCGCAAGGACCCCGAGCTGCCCTACCTGGTCGCCCTGCTGGCCGTCCACGCCGCCAGCCCGCCGGTCGGCACGGCCTACCGCCAGGGCGAGCGGACCCTGTTGTTCGCCGTGGACGACGGGACCGAGCTCGACGACCCCGAGTTCGGCGGCGCCGACCTCATCGTGGGCACGGCCCTGCTGGACGCGGCGGGGATGGCCGCGGACCGTACGGAGGCGGCGTGACCGCGAACCCCGCGTCCGGCGTCCGCACCTCCCGCCGCCCGAAGCCCCGCGTCCCCCGCACTCACACCGCCCGCACCGACACCGCCCGCATCAAGGAGCCCCGACCGTGACCGAGCACGCCGACTGGAGCGAGCCGGAGCCCGCGGCGACGCCCGCGAGCACCGCCGTCACGCCCGCCGACGCCGCCGACGCGGCCCGGCTCGTCGCCTTCGGCCTCCAGCCCAAGCTCCAGCCCGCCCGCGACCAGGAGTACGCCGAGCTGCTGCGCCGCTACCGCGAGGACCCGCCGTTCGCGCGGCTCGCCGACGCCGTCGCCACCGGCCTCGGACTGATCGTGCTGGAGGTGTCCCCGCGCGCCGGCATGGCCGTCACCGCCGCCGAGGACTCCGTGTTCGCCGTCCGCATGGGCGACTACGCCCGACGTACCTCCGCCGACGGCGGCGACCGCTTCCTGCACGGACTCGCCCACCTCGCCGTCGCCGCCATGGCCTTCCCCCGCCCCGAGGACCTCGCCGACGACGGCTACATCGGCCGCGTCACGGTCAACGGCGTCGACGCCTTCGTCCGCCAGGCCTGCCACCGCCTGGAGGAGCGCGCCGCCGAACAGGGCGAGAACACCGACCCGGCCACCGACGCCCCCGGACTCGAGGCCGCCTGGCGGATCTGGTCCCGGCGCAGCTCCACCGGCGCCACGAAGGACGCCCGCCGCCTGGCCGGCTCCACCACCGGCATCGTCGCCAAGGCCGTCTCCTTCCTCACCGACTCCGGCTTCCTCCAGCGCACCGGCGACGACAACGGCGGCACCTACCGCACCACCGCCCGCTACCAGCTCCAGGTCCGCGACATGGCGGGCAGCGCGGCCATGGCCGAACTGCTCGGCCTCGGCGTCGTCCCCGTCACCGACGGCACCCCCACCCTGCTGCCGCCCGAGGACGGCGACGCCCTCGACCTGGTCGCCGACGCCGGCCTGCCCTTCCACTCCGCCTGACCCCCACCCCACGAAGCCTCACGAGAGTCCGCCATGTACGAGCTGTCCCGGGTCCGCCTCTACTCCATCGGACCGGCGGGCGCACGCTACGCCGACACCGTGCTCGACCTGCGCGGCGTCGGCGCCACCGTGCCCGACCCGGCGCCGACGCAGGCGGAGTTCTTCGCGGACGAGCCCGTCGGCCCGCCGCGCCGCCCCGCCCCCGCCGGCGTGCTCTTCCTGGAGAACGGCGGCGGCAAGTCCGTCCTGCTGAAGCTGATCTTCTCCGTGATGCTCCCGGGCCACCGCAACACCCTCGGCGGCGCCAGCTCCGGCGTGCTGCGCAAGTTCCTGCTCGCCGACGACTGCGGCCACGTGGCCCTCGAATGGCAGCACGTGCAGACCGGCGAGTGCGTCGTCGTCGGCAAGGTCAGCGAATGGCGCGGGCGTCAGGTCTCAGGCGACCCGCGGAAGTTCGCCGAGGCCTGGTACTCCTTCCGTCCCGGACCCGGCCTCAGCCTGGACAATCTGCCCGTCGCCGAGGCCACGTCCGTGCGCCCGCCCGCCGAGGGGCAGTCCGGCGCGCGCGGCCGGCGCCGCACCATGAAGGGTTTCCGTGACGCGCTCACCGAGGCGGGCAAGACCTACCCGCACCTGGAGGTGCACTGGGAGGAGATCCACGAGCGCTGGACCGAGCACCTCGGCGACCTCGGGCTCGACCCCGAACTCTTCCGCTACCAGCGCGAGATGAACGCCGACGAGGGCGAGGCGGCCGGCCTGTTCGCGGTGAAGAAGGACTCCGACTTCACCGACCTGCTGCTGCGCGCCGTCACCGACACCCGCGACACCGACGGACTCGCCGACCTGGTCGGCGGGTTCGGCAACAAACTGGGCCGGCGCGCCGAACTCATCGCCGAACGCGACTTCACCGCCGGGTCGGTGGACCTGCTCGGCCGGATCGTCGAGGCCGCCGACGCCCGCACCCGCGCCCGGGAGATCCATGCCTCCGCCGAGCGCCGCACCCGCTCCCTCGCCCGCCGGCTCTCCGCGCGCGGCGCCCGGGAGCGTGAGCGCGCGGCGGACCTCGCCCAGCGCGTCACCGCCGCCGCCCACGCGGTCACCCGGGCCGAGACCGCCCGCGCGCACAGCGCGTCCGTCTCCGCCGAACTCGCCTACCGGCACGCCTCGCTGGCGCTCGCCGCCGCCGAGAAGTCCGCCGCCGCGCAGAAGCGCGAACTGGCCGACGCGCGCACCCTGTACTCCGCCTGGCAGGCCGCCGAGTCCGTGCTGCGGCACCGCGCCGCCGCCGACCGGGTCGCCCGCGTCTCGGCCGCCATCCAGGAGGCCGAGCGCGACGCCGCCCCGGCCCTCGCCGCACGCGCCAAGGCCGCCGTCGACCTGGTCCGCGCCCTGCACGCCGCCGCGCGGAACGCCGAGAACCTCGCCAACGAGGAGGAGGAGCGGTCCGCCGCCCTCCAGGAGGCCGGCGACGCCGCCTACCGCGACTCCACCGCCGCCGCCACCGAGGCGCAGCGCGCCCGCAGCGAGATCGGCCACCTGCGCCAGCGGCTCGCCGAGGTCGAGCAGGAGACCGCCGAGGCCGTCCGCGCCGGCTGGCTCGACGACAGCGCCCCCGACGCCGACCCCGCCCGCGCCGCCCTCGCGGCCAGCGACGCCGAGAAGACCGCCGTCGCCGCCTGGGACACCGCCCGCGAGACCGCCCGCCGCGCCACCGAGCACGCCCGTGAGACGGCCGCCGCCGAGAGCCGCGCCGAGCTGACCGCCGCCCGCGCCGCCGACGCGGCCACGGCCGCCGAGCGCGCCCACGAGGGCGAGCGCCGCACCGCCGAGGGCCTCGCAGCCGAACAGCGGCTCGTGGAACTGCTGAGCCTGCCCGGCGCCTCCGGCACACGCCGGAGGGCCGTACCGGGTCAGCGCACGGGATCCGACGGCGCGGCCGACGGCACCCGCGAGGGCGGGCTGAGCGCGGAGGAACTCGACCGGTTCGCCGACGAGCTGCGCGAGCTGCTGGACGACGCGGTGACCTCCGCCGAGCGGCAGCTGTTCGAGCTGCGCACCGCCGCCGCGGACGACGCCCGCATCCTCGGCGCCCTCGGCGACGGCGGGCTGCTGCCGCCCGGCCCGGACGTGCTGGCCACCGTCGAGTTCCTCGGCGAGCACGGCATCCCCGCCCTCCCCGGCTGGCGCTACCTCGCCCAGGCCGTCGACCCCGCCGACCACGCGCGCGTGCTCGCCGCCCGCCCCGAACTGGTCGACGGCGTCGTCATCACCGACCCCGACTCCCACGCCCGCGCCCGGGAGGCGCTGAACGACGCAGCCCTGCTGCCCCGGTCCGCCGTCGCCGTCGGCACGGCCGCCGCGCTGCTCGCGCCCACGCCCCCGCCCGCGTCCGGCTCCGGCGACGTGTTCCTCGTACCGCCGAACCCGGCCATGCACGACGAGCACGCCGCCGACGAGGAGCGGCAGGCGCTCCGCGCCCGCGCCGCCGAGCGGGACGAGGAGATCCGCGCGCTCGCCGCCCGCCTCGGCAAGGACCGCGAACTCGCCGCCCGGCTCGCCTCCTGGCGCACCGGCTGCCCGGCCGGACGCCTCGCCGAGCTCGCCGCGACGGCCGAGCAGGCGCGGGCCTTCGCCGAGGAGACCGAGGCCGAACTGGCCGAGGCGCGCAGCCTGCGGGCCGAGGCCGAGGAAGCCGCCGCCGAGGCGGTCCGGGTACGGGACGAACGCCAGGAGGCAGCCCAGAAGGCCCGGCGCGCCGCCGACGCCCTCGCCGGGCTCGCCTTCCGGCTCCGTGAACGCGCCGGCTGGCAGGCCAAGCTGCGCGAACTGGCCGACGACGCCGCCGAGGCGGAGGCCCGCGCCCAGTCCTGCCTGGAGCGGGCCCGCGCCGCCGACGAGGACCGGCGCGCCGCCCAGCGCGCCGCCGACGACGCCCGGCGCACCGCCCGCACCCTGCGCGCCGAGCGCTCCGAGATCGCCGGCGCCCCCGACGACCTGCCCGAGGACGGCGACGGCGCCCCGCAGGCGTCCCTGCCCGCCCTGCGGGAGGCCTACCGCGCCGCCTCCCAGGTGTACGAGAAGGTCGGCGTCGGCGCCGACCTCCGCGCCGAGCAGGCCCGCGCGGAGAGCGACGAGAGCGCCGCCCGCGCCGAACTGGACCGGCTCAGCAACAAGGTCCGCACCCGCGCCGAGCAGCTGCTCCAGTCGCCCGACGGATCCGACGGGCCCAGCCGGCAGGCCGCGGCCGCACGCGCCGAGGAACTCGTGCAGCTGCTGGAGACCCGTATGTCCGGCGCGAGCGAGCAGCTCGGCCGGCTCCGCGGCGAGGCCGAGCGGCTGGCCCCCGCCGACGGCGAGGCGCACACGGAGCTCCCCGAGGAGCTGGTCCCGCGCGACGCGGAACACGCCCAGGCGCTCCTGCGCACGGCCACCGGCGAACTCGCCACCCGCGAGGAGGAGTTGCGCCAGGCACGGGAGGCGCACGCCGAACTCCTCGCCGCCCACCGGGCCGCCGAGGACGCCGCCGGCGGCTTCGACGAGATCGCCGCCATGCTCCGCGACCTGCTGCGCGAGCACACCGCCGAGGAGGAGCCGGAGCGGCCCGAGCCGTACCCCGGCGACCTGGACGACGCCCGGCGGTCCGCCGCCGAGGCGCGCCGCTCGCTGCGCGGCTGCGCCGCCGACCTGTCCGCCGCCGAGGCCGCGGTGCGTGAGGCGAGCGACGTGCTCGTGCGGCACGCCAACTCCACCCGCTACGAGCAGGTCCGCACCCCGGCCCGCCAGCAGATCCGCGAACTGCCCGCCGCCGCGCTGCCGGAGCACGCCAAGAAGTGGGCCGACGCGTTCGCCCCTCGGCTGCGGGTGCTCACCGACGAGCTGGCGCAGCTGGAGCGCAACCGCGACTCGATCGTGGACCGGCTGCGCGGTCTGGTCGAGTCCGCCCTCGCCACCCTCCGCTCCGCCCAGCGGCTGTCCCGGCTGCCGGAGGGCCTGGGGGAGTGGTCCGGGCAGGAGTTCCTGCGCATCCGCTTCGAGGAGCCCGACCAGGCCACCCTCACCGAGCGCCTCGGCGAGGTCGTCGACGAAGCCACCCGCGCGGCCGTCAAGAAGAACTCCGACCTGCGGCGCGACGGAATGTCCCTGCTGCTGCGCGGCGTCGCCGCCGCCCTGCGGCCCAAGGGCGTCGCGGTCGAGATCCTCAAGCCCGACGCGGTGCTGCGCGCCGAGCGGGTGCCGGTCGGGCAGATGGGCGACGTGTTCTCCGGCGGCCAGCTGCTCACCGCGGCCATCGCCCTGTACTGCACGATGGCCGCCCTGCGCTCCAACGACCGGGGCAGGGACAAGCACCGGCACGCCGGCACGCTGTTCCTCGACAACCCCATCGGCCGGGCCAACGCCACCTATCTGCTGGAGCTCCAGCGGGCGGTCGCGGACGCGCTCGGCGTCCAGCTGCTGTACACCACCGGCCTGTTCGACACCACGGCCCTGGCCGAGTTCCCCCTGGTCATCCGCCTCCGCAACGACGCCGACCTGCGGGCGGGCCTGAAGTACATCAGCGTCGAGGAACACCTCCGCCCGGGCCTCCCCACCCCGGACCCGGGCGAGGAAGCACACAGCGAGATCACGGCGACCCGCATGTACAAACGCCCGGCGCCGACGAGCTGATCAGTGGGTGCGCAGCGGTGCCGCTGCGCACCGCCGCCCCCTACACCCCGTACCCCATCCGCCGCGACAGCTCCGCCGCCGCGGCCGCCGTTCTCTCACCCAGCCACGGCACCCGCTCCGGGGGCATCCGGAAGACCGGGCCCGAGACGCTGATCGCGGCGGCGATCGTGCCGTCGTGGGCGTGGACCGGGGCCGCGACAGCGACGAGGCCCAGTTCCAGCTCCTCGCGCGTCGTCGCGTACCCCTGCCCGGGCACCCGCTCCAGCTCGGCGCGCAGCGCGGACGCCTCCGTGACGGTGTGTTCCGTGAACCGGCGCAGCGGGCGGGAGAGATGGTCCTCGCGGAGCGTGGGCGTCATGTGGGCCAGGAACACCTTGCCGCTGGACGTCGCGTGCAGGGCCGTGCGCCGGCCCAGCCAGTCCTGTGCCGTCACCGCGGCCGTGCCGCGCGCCTGCATGATGTTGACGGCGGCGTCCTCGTCCAGCACCGCGGTGTTGACCGTTTCGCCCAGCTCGTCGGCGAGGTCCCGGCAGACGGGCACGGCCTCCTGCGAGACGTCCAGCCGCACGGCCGCCGCTCCCGCGAGGCGCAGCACACCGGCGCCGAGGTGGTACTTGCCCCGGTCGCCGGCCTGTGCGACCAGGCCGCGGTTCTCCAGGACGCCCAGCAGCCGGAAGGCCGTGGAGCGGTGCACGCCCAACTCGTCGGCGATCTCCGTGACCCCGGCCTCGCCGCGCCGGGCCAGGATCTCCAGCACGCTGACCGCGCGGTCCACGGACTGCACGGCGCCGCTCGCGGCCTTCCGCCGTTCTCCGGGCCGCCCCGCACGGGTCATGGCCGGCCCCCATCTCTCCGTACACCCGGCACGCGCCGCCCGCCGGGCCGTCGCGCACCGCACTCACCTGTGCGTCGTACGGAACGCCACCCTACCGACGGCGCGTCCTACGGGTGCGACAGCTGCCCGGTGCCGCCCCGCCTGCGTATGCGGGCCCGCTCGCGCTCGGCGGCCCGCTGCTGACGGCGGGCCTGACGCCGCTCGCGGCGCAGGGCGCGGGCCGTGCTGCTGGGTACGGACACCACGCCGTGCCGCTGGTTCCACACCTGGCGGGTCACCCACACGTCGAGCGCCGCCCAGGTGGCCGCGATCGTGCTGACGACGCTGCTGACGACCATCGGGAAGGCGAGCCAGGACCCGGCCAGCGTGCACAGCAGGGCCACCATGGCCTGGATCAGCGTCACCGAGATGATCAGCACCGCCCGCACCGCGGCCGTCCGCACCGGATCCGGCAGCCTGCGCCGCTTGGCCGGCTCCTCCACCCACAGCGGCCGGTTCGCCGCCCGGACCTCGGCCGCCTCAAGGGCGGGTCCGTCGTCCGCCCGCCGCCCGGCCGCGCCCGTCGCCCGCACCGCCGGCGCGGCCTCCCGCCGCGTCACATCGCGCGCCGCCGTGCCGTCCCCGGACGTCTCACGCCGCTCCGCCGTGCCCATCACCCGTGTCACTCCCCACCGCCGCCAGCCCACTGCTGATGTCCGAAGACCCGGCTCCCCTTTGGCTGCCCGGCTTGCGCTGTTTTACGCCGCCCAGGTGCGGGACACGGCTCCTGTGTCCGATTCCGCCCCCATGTCCCGCAGGTAAGGACGTGCGGGGCGTCGTGAAGATTCCCGGCCGGGAAAGATTTCGGCCAACCCGCGTCAGAGACCCGGGAGGAGGTAGGGGAACTCGTCCAGTTTTTCCGTCAGGCCATCTCCCGCAATGGCCGGACAACTCCGGCCGAACCGGCCACCAGCCGGAACCGAACCCTCCGGCTGGGTCTTCGAGTTGCCCCCGGGGCGGTAGTAGGCTCGCGCCGTTTGTTGACGCACATGTGTACCCCGGGTCACCCGGGGCCGAGCTGGGGGAGGCCATGCGCTTTCGCGGGAAGTCCATCCGCCGGAAGATCGTGGCGCTGCTCCTCGTGCCGCTGGTGTCCCTGACCACGCTCTGGGCCTTCACCACCGTGATCACGAGCCGTGAGGCGAGCCACCTGTTCGACGTGTCGTCCGTGATGGAGGAGGTCGGCTACCCCGTCGAGGACACCGTCCGCGTCCTCCAGCAGGAGCGCCGGCAGACCCTCGTCCATCTCGCCGACCCCCGCGCCGCCGACGGGCTCACCGCCCTCGAACGCAGCCGCGCCGCCACCGACAAGGCCGTGGCCGCCGTACGCCGGAGCGCGGCCGGCAGCAGCGTGCGCGAGGCCATGCACGGCGACTCGGCCGCACTCGACGCCGCCCTCGACTCGTTCGAAGGCATCGAGTCCCTCCGCCGCAGCGTCGACGACGGCACCGTCGACCGCCGTCAGGCGCTCGACCTCTACAACCGTCTCGTCGACCCCTGCTACGTACTGCTCTCCGACCTGCACGTCGTCGACGACGTCGGCCTCGACAAGCAGTACCGCGCCCTGGTCAACCTCTCCCGCGCCCGCGAACTCCTCTCCCGCGAGGACGCCCTGCTCGGCGCCGCCCTGATCGTCGGCAAGCTGACCCCCACCGAGGTACGGAACGTCTCCGACCTGATGGCCCAGCGCACCCTGCTGTACGAGAGCGCCCTGCCGCAGCTCCCGTCCGACGAGCGCGACCGCTACGAGACCTTCTGGAGCAACGCCGCCACCGCCCCGCTGCGGGTCGGCGAGCAGGCCGCCGTCTTCGCCGAGGACGGCGAGCCCCGCGGGGTCACCGCCGCGAGCTGGGACACCGCCGCCGGCGAGGTGCTCGAGGAGCTCGGCACGCTCAACGACCGCGCGACCGACCGCTACCAGGACCGCGTCCGGCCCGTCGCCATGGGCGTCATCGCCAAGGCCGTCGCCGCCGGCGTGCTCGGCCTGGCCGCCCTGCTGTTCTCCCTCTTCCTCTCCGTGCGCGTCGGCCGGAAACTCATCCGCGACCTCAGACAGCTGCGCCTGGAGGCCCACGAGGCCTCCGGGGTGCGGCTGCCCAGCGTGATGCGCCGCCTCTCCGCGGGCGAACAGGTCGACGTGGAGACCGAGGTGCCGCACCTGGAGTACGACAAGAACGAGATCGGCGAGGTCGGCCAGGCCCTCAACACCCTCCAGCGCGCCGCCGTCGAGGCCGCCGTCAAACAGGCCGAACTGCGGGCCGGCGTCTCCGAGGTGTTCGTCAACCTCGCCCGCCGCAGCCAGGTGCTGCTGCACAAGCAGCTCACCCTGCTCGACGCTATGGAGCGCCGCACCGACGACACCGAGGAACTCGCCGACCTGTTCCGCCTCGACCACCTCACCACCCGTATGCGCCGGCACGCCGAGGGCCTGGTCATCCTCTCCGGCGCCGCCCCCTCCCGGCAGTGGCGCAAGCCCGTCCAGCTCATGGACGTCGTCCGCGCCGCCGTCGCCGAGGTCGAGGACTACGAGCGCATCGAGGTCCGCCGGCTCCCGCGCGTCGCCGTCACCGGTTCGGCCGTCGCCGACCTCACCCACCT
>MUNG01000321.1 GCA_002154585.1 Streptomyces pseudogriseolus | reverse complement strand
GACACCGGGCGCCCGGCGGCCTATCCGCCGTCGGATGGCCGCCGGGCGCCCGGTGTCGCTGAGCCACCCGGTGACGATGGCCGACGGGATCAAGGTGGGGCGGCCCGGTGACGTGCCGTTCGAACTGGTCGGCGAGCTGGTGGACGAGGTGTGCACGGTCACCGAGGACGAGCTGTCGGCCGCGCTGCTGCTGTGCCTGGAGCGGGCCAAGCTGGTCGTGGAGCCGGCCGGCGCGAGCCCGGTCGCGGCGCTGCTGAGCCGGCCGGAGGCCTTCGAGGGCCCGGTGGTCGCGGTGCTGTCCGGCGGGAACGTGGACCCGGTGCTGATGGAGCGGGTGCTGCGGCACGGCATGGCGGCGCAGGGCCGCTACCTGGCCGTACGGCTGCGGCTGACCGACCGGCCGGGCGCCCTGGCCTCGCTCCTCGGGGCGTTGTCAGTGGCGGATGCCAATGTTCTCGACGTGAGCCACATGCGGACGGACCCGCGGCTGGGACTCACGGAGGCGGAGGTCGAGCTGCACCTGGAGACGAAGGGACCGGCGCACTGCGCCGAGGTCCAGCAGGCCCTGCGCGACGCGGGTTACACGGTCATGGGCTGACGCCGGACGCGGTTTCACTCCTTCGGGTAACTCCATTGAGAGACGCGATACATCGCGTTATGGTGTGTGTCCGGTCACGATGCGGACGTGGTGACCCCTGGGTCCTCCTCCGGGGCGGCGTCCGGCGTACATCGGCACACGAACCTAGGCTTTTCCGAAGAATCACGACGACGTGGAGATTCATATGCCAGGTGCCATCCATGCCGAGGGTCTGGTGAAAACCTTCGGAGACGTCAAGGCACTGGACGGCGTCGACCTCGATGTCCCCGAGGGGACCGTCCTGGGTCTGCTCGGGCCGAACGGCGCGGGCAAGACCACCACCGTCCGCTGCCTCACCACACTGCTGCGACCCGACAGCGGCCGGGCCGTCGTCGCCGGGATCGACGTGCTGAAGCACCCCGACGCCGTGCGCCGCTCGATCGGCCTGTCCGGCCAGTTCGCCGCCGTCGACGAATACCTCACCGGCCGGGAGAACCTCCAGATGGTCGGGCAGCTCTACCAGATGAAGGCCAAGACCGCCCGGGCCCGCGCGGACGAGCTGCTGGAGCAGTTCCACCTCGCGGACGCGGCCGACCGTACGGCGAAGACCTACTCCGGCGGCATGCGCCGCCGGCTCGACCTGGCAGCCGCCCTGGTCGTCTCCCCGCCCGTGATGTTCATGGACGAGCCGACGACCGGTCTCGACCCGCGCAACCGCCAGCAGCTCTGGGACGTGATCAAGAACCTCGTCTCCGGCGGCACGACCCTGCTGCTCACCACGCAGTACCTGGAGGAGGCCGACCACCTGGCGCACGACATCGCGGTCGTCGACCAGGGCCGGGTCATCGCCCGCGGCACCTCCGACCAGCTCAAGGCCCGCACCGGCGGCGAGCGCGTCGAGGTCGTGGTGCACGAGCGCGAGCGCATCCGCACCGCGGCCGCCCTCCTCGACAAGTACAGCCTGCGCGGCCCCGGCCAGGGCGACACCTCGGTCGAGGAGCACATGCGCAAGATCACCACGCCGGTCACCGGCGGGGCCAAGCTGCTCGCCGAGATCATCCGCGAGCTCGACACCGACGGCATCGAGATCGACGACATCGGGCTGCGCCGCCCCACCCTCGACGACGTGTTCCTCTCCCTCACCGGCCACGCCGCCGAGTCCGCCCAGCCCGCCGCAGAGGAGGCCGCGAAGTGAGCGCCGTCACCGAATCCCTGCGGGTCGCGTCCCCCGGGAACGCGTTCAGCCGCTCCGTCCGCGATTCCCTGGTCGTCGCCAAACGCAACCTGATCCGCATGGTCCGCATCCCCGAGGTGGTCATCTTCGGGCTGATCCAGCCGATCATGTTCGTGGTGCTGTTCTCGTACGTGTTCGGCGGCTCGCTGGACGTCGGCGGCTCCACCAGCCCGCAGGTCTACCGCGAGTTCCTGATGGCCGGCATCTTCGCCCAGACGGTCACCTTCGCCACGGCGGGGGCCGGCGCGGGCATCGCCGAGGACATGCACAAGGGGCTCATCGACCGCTTCCGCTCCCTGCCGATGGCGCGCGGCGCGGTCCTCACCGGCCGCACCCTCGCCGACCTGGTGCAGACGGCGCTCACCCTGCTGGTGCTCGCCGTCGTCGCCCTGCTGGTGGGCTGGCGCACGCACACCAGCGTCGGCGAGGTGCTCGGCGCGTTCGGCCTGCTGCTGCTCACCGGGTACGCGTTCACCTGGATCGGCGCGGTCATCGGCCTGTCGGTGCGCACGCCCGAGGCGGCCACCTCCGGCGGCCTGGTCTGGCTCTTCCCGGTCACCTTCGTGTCGAACGCGTTCGTGGACTCCAGCAACATGACGCCCTGGCTCCAGCACATCGCGGACTGGAACCCTTTCAGCGCCACCGTGCAGGCCTGCCGCGAGCTGTTCGGCAACCCGGGGGTCTCCACCTCGGACGCCTGGCCGATGCAGCACCCGGTGTGGGCGTCGGTGATCTACTCGGTGCTGATCATCGCGATCTTCCGGACCCTGGCCGTGCGCAAGTACCGCTCGGCGGCGGCATGACGAAGCCCCCGGCGCCGCTCGGGCGCCGGGGGCCTCGTGGGGACTCGCGTGCGGCGGGTCAGCCGTTGTAGGGCTCGGCCTTGAGGATCGTCACCGAGGCCTTCTTGCCGTTGGGCAGCTCGTACTCCGCGTCGTCGCCGACCTTGTGGCCCATCACGCCGGACCCCAGCGGGGACTGCGGCGAGTAGGTCTCGATGTCGGAGCTCGCGTACTCGCGGGAGGCGAGCAGGAAGGTCAGTGTGTCATCCTCGTCGCCGTCGAAGGCGATCGTGACGACCATGCCCGGCGCCACCGCTCCGTCGGACGCCGGGGGAGTGCCCACCTTGGCGTTCTCGAGGAGCTGGGTCAGCTGGCGCACACGGAGCTCCTGCTTGCCCTGCTCCTCCTTGGCAGCGTGGTACCCGCCGTTCTCACGCAGGTCGCCCTCCTCGCGCGCGGCGGCGATCTTGGCGGCGATCTCCGTGCGCGCGGGACCAGTAAGGTACTCAAGCTCGTCCTTGAGCTTGTTGTACGCCTCCTGGGTCAGCCAGGTGACGTTCTCGCTGGTCTGGGTCACAGGTGCTCCTCGTAGGTACTGGGAAGACAAAGCATCGCCCTACCCAGAAGGATGGTCCCCCAGGGACGGGCGAAACCACGAGCCTAACAATTCAGTGCCCGCAGGGGGAGGACATAAGCCACTGTTCTCACGCCGGCGCAGGTCAGTGGCCGGGTATTCCCCGTCCGGTCATTCGGCGTGACAGCCGACGAGCTCCGCGCTGCTGCCCGGGGAGGTGGTGCGCAGGGTGACCGTCTGGTCGACGCGGGTGTCGTCCTCGTCGAAGCGGAAGTCGGCCCGGCCGACCTCGGCGCCGTCCGCGGCCTGGGAGCGCACGGTGCACCAGCCGACGACGCCGGCGTCCTTGTGCACCTCGAGGTGCACCTTCACCGCGTCCTCGCCGGTCTCGAAGCGGATCAGCTCGGCGCTGATCTCGTTCTGCGCGACGTAGTGGTAGCCGAACCAGCCGATCAGGGCGGTGAACAGCACGGCGAGCACACCGCCGACGACCTTGAGGGTGCGGTCGGCACGCCGGTCCGAGGAACGGCCGTAGCGGCCCTCGGGCAGCCGCGTGCTCGACGTACTCATGATCGTCTCCTCGGAAGGACCTCGGAAGAAGGGGACCGGCGTCCCCGGATCGTCCCCGGGGGCGGTCTCCGGAATTTTTCGCCCCCCGGTTCCGTCACTATAGAAGCCTGCGACTGCGCCGCCGTACACAGGGCGGCCCACGACTTGAGGATTGAGTCTTGACTGACCAGCTGCGACTGATGGCCGTGCACGCCCACCCCGACGACGAGTCGAGCAAGGGCGCGGCCACCATGGCGAAGTACGTGTCCGAGGGGGTGGACGTGCTGGTCGTGACCTGCACGGGCGGGGAGCGCGGCTCCATCCTCAACCCGAAGCTCCAGGGCGACCCGTACATCGAGGAGCACATCCACGAGGTGCGCAAGAAGGAGATGGACGAGGCCCGCGAGATCCTCGGGGTCAAGCAGGAGTGGCTGGGCTTCGTCGACTCCGGGCTGCCCGAGGGCGACCCGCTGCCGCCGCTGCCGGAGGGCTGCTTCGCCCTGGAGGACGTCGACAAGGCGGCGGGGGAGCTGGTGCGCAAGATCCGCTCCTTCCGGCCGCAGGTGATCACCACCTATGACGAGAACGGCGGCTACCCGCACCCCGACCACATCATGACCCACAAGATCACGATGGTGGCGTTCGAGGGCGCGGCGGACACCGAGAAGTACCCGGAGGACGAGTTCGGCCCGGCGTACCAGCCGCTGAAGGTGTACTACAACCAGGGCTTCAACCGGCCCCGCACCGAGGCGCTGCACAACGCGATGCTGGAGCGGGGGCTGGAGTCGCCGTACGAGGACTGGCTGAAGCGGTGGGACGAGTTCGAGCGCAAGGAGCGCACGCTCACCACGCACGTGCCGTGCGCCGACTTCTTCGAGATCCGCGACAAGGCGCTGATCGCGCACGCCACGCAGATCGACCCCGACGGGGGCTGGTTCCGGGTGCCGCTCGACCTCCAGCGGGAGGTCTGGCCGACGGAGGAGTACGAGCTCGCGAAGTCGCTCGTGGACACCTCCCTCCCCGAGGACGACCTCTTCGCGGGCATCCGGGACAATGGCTGACATGAGCGCAAGCGCAAGCCTGGCATTGACCCACCTGGTCCCCCTCGCCAAGGAATTCGACGAGGACAAGGTCACCCCCGGTGTCCTCGGCTTCATCGTCTTCGCGGCGCTGGCCCTGGCGGTCTGGGGCCTGATGAAGTCGATGAACCGGCACATGGGCCGCGTGAACTTCGCGGAGGCGGACGACCAGCACCCGGACGCGTCCACCCCGGACACGGGCAAGTCCACGGCCTGACCGACCCAGGTCCCACGGCACCCGGCGACACACGCCGGGTGCCGCGCCCGTGTGCCCGGCCCCGCCGGCAGCGGCGTTCGGCAGGTCCCTGCGGGCCCCGGCGCTCGGGCCCGGCCCGCCTGCACACGCATCGGCTACCGCCGCGAGAGCGCGGCGCGGGCACCGCGGCGATTCCCCGCCCGGCCGGGGGCCGCGGTCCTTGCGGCCCTCGGGTACGCGCCGGGGTGCCGCCCCCGTGCCTCGCAGCCGGCCCCGCCATGCCCTGCTCGCGGAGCCGGGACGCGCCGGAGCGGACGGCGCGTACCGGGCGGGTGCCGCGCGCCGACGGCGCGGTGCCCGCAGGCCCGAGCGGCGCCGGGCGCGGCGCGTGTGCCACGCCCGTGTGCCGGGACGCGCCCCGGAGGGGCTACGCGTCCAGGGGGACCGGTACCCCCATCACCTCGCGCGCGTGGCGGCTCGGGACCAGGCCCAGGTTCCAGGCCTGCCAGCCGGCTTCCAGGGTGACGCCTCGTTCCAGGAGGAGGCGGCAGGCGTCGACGCAGTCGGTGAGTTCGGGGTCGCGGGCCGGGTGGGGTGCGGCGGCCAGGTCGGTGAGTTCCTGCTGGGCCACCGCCGAGCCGACCTCCGTACCGCCCGGCGCCGCGTACGGCAGGAGCGTGCAGCGCAGGAAGCGCGCCCAGTCCTCGCCGCGCCGGTCGCCGTAGGAGGCGAACAGCGCGACCGCCTCGTCGCACAGCGCCAGCGCCTGCTGGGTGCGGGCGTTGCCCGCGTCGACGACCGCCAGCTCCAGGCACGTCCACGCCTCGCCGTGCGCCACCCCGATCCGCTGGAAGTCGGCGCGCGCGTCCACCAGCAGCTGCCGGGCGAACCCGGAGTTGCGCAGCGAGCCCGTCTGCGCCGCCCGCTGGTCGCGGGTGACCCGCGCCGAGTGGTGCCGGGCGCAGGCCAGCCCGTAGACGTCCCGCATGCGGGAGAACATCGTGCGGGCGCGTTCCAGCTCGCGCACCGCGCGGTCCAGGTCGCCGCTCTCCTCCAGCGCCTGCCCCAGGTAGTACAGCGTCCACGCCTCGCCGCGCGCGTCCTCGTTGTCCCGGTGCCGGGCGGCGGCCGACCGCAGCTGCTCCACCGCAGGTCCCGCGTCCCCGTCCACCAGCCGGGCCCGCGCCAGCTCGGTCAGCGCCCACGCCTCCCCGCGCGCGTCACGGGTGCGGCCGTACAGGTCGAGGGCGGTGCGCAGCTCGCCCTCCGCGCGCGGTACGTCCCCGCGCCGCAGATGCAGCTGCCCGAGCTGGAAGTGCGCCCACGCCTGCCCGTGCAGGGACTCGCCAGCCCGGTGCAGCACCAGGGACTCGGTGAGCAGCTCCAGCGCCTCGGCCAGCCGGGCCCGGTCCCGCTCCACCGCGGCCAGCGCGTGCATCGTCCAGGCGCGGTCGGCGGCCAGCGCGTCGGACGCCTGGAGCTCCAGCGCCTCCCGCAGCCGCGCGGACGCCTCCGTCAGGTTGCCCTGGTGGTGCAGCGTGATGCCGAGCGAGGTCAGCGCCCGCGCCTCGCCCGCCCCGTGCTGCGCTTCCCGGTACAGGTCCACCACCGACGTCAGCGTGGTCCGCGCGGTGTCCAGCTCGCCCAGCTGACGTGCCGCGATGCCGGTGCGCCACTGCACCGAGCGGACCAGCAGCCCCTCGTCGACGGCCTGCGCCAGCTCGTTGATCTCGCCAAGCCGGTAGAGGTCGCCGCGCAGCAGGCAGTAGTCGCACAGCGCGCCCAGCAGGTTCAGCACCGCCCCCTGGTCCACGCCCTCGGCGTGCCGCAGCGCGGCCGTGATGAAGCTGGACTCGTCGTCCAGCCAGCGCAGCGCCTCGTCCAGCGAGGTGAAGCCGTACGGGCCGAAGCGGTCGGAGCGGGTCGACATGTTGCCGTCGACCAGCCGCAGCACCGAGTCGGCGAGCTCCGCGTAGTTGACGATCAGCCGCTCCTGCGCGGCGGCGCGCTCGTCCGGGTCCTCCTCGTCGAGGAGCCGGGCGAGCGCGAACGCCCGCACCAGGGCGTGCAGCCGGTACCGGCTGTGCCGGACGCGGTCGATCAGCCCGGCCCGGTGCAGCGCCTCCAGATGCCGGGTGGCCTCCGCCTCGTCGGTGGACAGCAGCGCCGCAGCGGCGGCCGCGCCGAGCGAGGCGCGCCCGGCCAGCGCGAGCCGCCGCAGCAGCCGCCGTACGGTGTCCGGCTGGTCGGTGTAGCGCAGCCACAGGGCCCGCTCGACCGGCTCGACGGGCCCGTAGGCGCCGAGGTCGGTGGCGAGGGTCAGCGTGGAGCGCGGCCCGAGGGCGGCGCCGGCCAGCCGCAGCGCCAGCGGCAGGCCCCCGCACAGCTCCCGCACCCGCTCCGCGGACTCCGCGTCGTACGGCCCGGAGTCGTCCTGCGCGACGGCGGTCAGCAGCTCCTCAGCGCCGGCCGCGTCCAGCGGCTCCACCGGCAGCCGGTGCACCCGCGCGGGCAGGTCCTCGGGCAGCCCGAGCGGGGAGCGGGAGGTGACGAGGACCAGGCTGTCGGAGCGCTCCGGGAGCAGCGTGCGGACCTGCTGCGGGTCGGAGGCGTCGTCGAGGACGATGGTGACCGGCGTGCCGGTCAGATGCTGGTGGTACAGCTCGCTCAGCCGCTTGACCTGCTGGTCGGGGGAGGTCCGCTCGCGGAACAGCAGCTGCTCGCGGGGCGCGCCGAGCCGGTTCAGCAGGTGCAGCAGCGCGTCCCGCGTCGACAGCGGGGGCTCGCCGGAGCCGTCGCCGCGCAGGTCGACCACGCAGGCCCCGCGAAAGTAGTCCCTCAGTTCGTGCGCGGCCCGCACCGCCAGCGTCGTACGGCCGCTGCCGGGCTCCCCGTGCAGCACCACCACCGTGGGCCGGGTCTCCGTCTCGGCGCGGGCCGACTGCACCCACTGCCGGATCCGCGCCATCTCCTGCCGCCGTCCCGCGAACGGACCGTGCGGTTCCGGGAGCTGCCCGAACGACTGCTCCAGCACGCTTCTCCCGCGGGCCGCCGCGGCCTTGTCGGCGCCGCGCAGCCGCGGCCCGTTCCGCTTCGGCGCCGTGGACGCGGCGAGGACCCGCTGCTGGTCGAGGAACGGCCGGATGCCGCGCACCTCCAGCGCGGTCAGCCACTGCAGCCGCAGCTGCTCCACCCCGCCCGGCTGGCCCGCCGCGCCGGCGTGATGGTGGGCGGCCGGGACGTGCGACCCGGCGACCTTCACCACCGTCGCCGCCGCCCCGACCACGCCGACGGCCACCCCCGCGCCCAGCGCGGTCCCGGTGTCCGTGCCGAACGCCAGGTCGGCGACCACCGCCGCCACGCCCGCCACCCCGGCCACCAGCAGCGGCGAGGCGCCGCCCTCGCGCGCGTAGCGCTGCCGGAAGGTGAGCCGGCCGGCTTCCGCCTCGTCCAGCGCGCGGGTGTACGCCTCGTACTCCTCGGCCGCCGTCCGCGCCATCGTGTCCAGCGCCCCGCGCGCCCGCGACAGCAGCACCTTGCCGTCGGTGCGCCCGCCCGACCGGCGCACCTCCTCCTCCACGGCCCGCGCCAACAGCCGTTCGGCGTCGGCCCGCTGACCGTCCCTCATGTCCCGTCCCCCTCCGGCGGCGATCGCGTCCCTACGAGTGTCCTGCGGACGCGCCCACCGCGCGAGGGTGCGGCGATCAACGACCGCCCCGACACCATCTCTTCACACGGCGGGGGCGCACGACGGGCCGCGTCCGCTCCCGTCCCGCGCCGGGCGGGCGGAGTGCGCGAGGATGGGGGTATGGCGAACCGACTTGCGCAGGCCACGTCCCCCTACCTCCTCCAGCACGCCGACAACCCCGTCGACTGGTGGACCTGGTCCGAGGAGGCCTTCGCGGAGGCGCGGCGGCGTGACGTGCCGGTGCTGCTGAGCGTCGGCTACTCCAGTTGCCACTGGTGCCACGTCATGGCCCACGAGTCCTTCGAGGACCAGGCCACGGCGGACGAGATGAACGCGCACTTCGTCAGCATCAAGGTCGACCGCGAGGAGCGCCCCGACGTCGACGCCGTCTACATGGAGGCCGTGCAGGCGGCGACCGGGCAGGGCGGCTGGCCGATGACGGTGTTCCTCACCCCGGACGCCGAGCCGTTCTACTTCGGCACCTACTTCCCGCCCGCCCCGCGCCACGGCATGCCGTCGTTCCGGCAGGTGCTGGAGGGCGTGGCGCAGGCCTGGGCGGAGCGGCGGGACGAGGTCGGCGAGGTCGCCGGGAAGATCACGCGGGACCTGGCGGGCCGGGAGCTGTCCGTGGGCGGCGACGAGGTGCCCGGCGAGCAGGAGCTGGCGCAGGCGCTGCTCGGGCTGACCCGGGAGTACGACCCGCAGCGCGGCGGGTTCGGCGGGGCGCCGAAGTTCCCGCCGTCCATGGTGCTCGAGTTCCTGCTGCGGCACCACGCCCGCACCGGCGCGGAGGGCGCCCTCCAGATGGCCGCGGACACCTGCGAGCGGATGGCACGCGGCGGCATCTACGACCAGCTCGGCGGCGGCTTCGCCCGCTACTCCGTGGACCGCGACTGGGTCGTCCCGCACTTCGAGAAGATGCTCTACGACAACGCCCTCCTGTGCCGGGTCTACACCCACCTGTGGCGGACCACCGGCTCGGAGCTCGCGCGGCGCGTGGCGCTGGAGACCGCCGACTTCATGGTCCGCGAACTGCGCACGCCGGAAGGCGGTTTCGCGTCCGCGCTGGACGCCGACAGCGACGACGGCACGGGCCGGCACGTCGAGGGCGCGTACTACGTCTGGACGCCGGCGCAGCTGCGCGAGGTGCTCGGCGACGCGGACGCGGAGCAGGCCGCCCGCTACTTCGGCGTGACCGAGGAGGGCACCTTCGAGGAGGGCGCCTCGGTCCTCCAGCTGCCGCAGCGCGACGAGGTGGCCGACGCGGCCCGGATCGACGGCATCCGGGAGCGGCTGCTCGCGGCCCGCGACCGGCGGCCCGCGCCCGGCCGGGACGACAAGGTGGTCGCCGCCTGGAACGGCCTGGCGATCGCCGCGCTCGCCGAGACCGGCGCCTGCTTCGGCCGGCCCGACCTGGTGGAGGCCGCCGTGGCCGCCGGCGACCTGCTGGTACGGGGGCACCTGGACGAACACGCCCGTATCGCCCGGACCAGCAAGGACGGGCAGGTCGGCGCCAACGCGGGCGTGCTGGAGGACTACGCCGACGTCGCCGAGGGCTTCCTGGCGCTGGCGTCGGTGACCGGCGAGGGCGTGTGGCTGGACTTCGCGGGCCTGCTCGTCGACCACATCCTGGCCCGCTTCCTCGACGCGGAGTCGGGCGCGCTGTACGACACCGCATCGGACGCGGAGCGGCTGATCCGGCGCCCGCAGGACCCTACGGACAACGCCGCCCCGTCCGGCTGGACCGCCGCCGCGGGCGCGCTGCTGGGCTACGCGGCGCACACCGGCTCCGAACCGCACCGCACGGCCGCGGAGCGGGCCCTGGGCGTGGTGAAGGCGCTCGGCCCGCGCGTGCCGCGGTTCATCGGCTGGGGTCTGGCGGTCGCCGAGGCCGTGCTGGACGGCCCGCGCGAGGTCGCGGTGGTCGGCCGGGGCGCGGACGACCCGGCGACCGCGGAACTGCACCGCACGGCCCTGCTGGGCACGGCGCCGGGCGCGGTGGTCGCCGTGGGCACGGAGGGCAGCGACGAGTTCCCGCTCCTCGCGGACCGGCCCCTCGTCGACGGCGCCCCGGCCGCCTACGTCTGCCGCAACTTCACCTGCGACGCCCCGACGACGGACCCCGACCGCCTGCGCACGGCGCTGGGCGGTCGGGCGTAGCGGGGGGCGCGCGACGCCCTGACGGGCGTGTCTTCGCCTCGGGCCGGACGCCCCGGACCCCGCCGACCGGGTCGCAGGGTGCCGCCCCTGCTCCCCGGTCGGCAGGCGCTGGGCTCGGGGGCCCCGGTCGGCCCGCCTGCGCACGGCGCTCGGGGAACGGGCGTAGCGGGGGCGCGACGCCCTGACGGGAGTGTCTTTGCCTCGTGGCCGGACGCGCCGGGCCTCGCCCGCCCGGGGCGCAGGGTGTAGCCCCTGCTCACGACCGGCTGGCGTAGGGCTCGGGCGCCTCGGTCTGTCCGGAGGACCGCCGGCGCGCGACGCCCTGACGGGAGTGCCTCCGCCTCGCGGCCGGACGCCCCGGACCCCGCCCCCACCGGGTCGCAAGGTGCCGCCCTTGCCCCCGGTCGGCAGGCGCTGCGCTCAGGCGCCTCGGTCCGGCCGTGACGCCACCGCGCGCTCCACGATCGCCTCCAGTTGGTCGTGGTGCGCGCCCTTCCAGTAGGCGCGGCCGCAGTCGGCGCACTGGGCGAACACGTCGTACGTGCGGTGGGTGCCCTCCTTGAGCTGATCGGCGACGTCCTCCTTGCCGGCCGCGCGCAGCAGCCCGTTGCAGGCGGTGCAGCGGGTCCAGGGCCGCAGCTCGGGGTCGAACCGGTCGAGGACGTCCGCCAGTTGCTCCTCGGGGCGGGTGCTGTAGACGAAGGCGCCCGCCCACAGTTCGCGGCGGCGCAGCAGCCCCCGGTCGCGGCTCAGCATGACCCGCTTCTCGGCGGCCGAGCGCGCGGCCAGCGCCGGGTCGCCGATGTCGGTCGACTCGTACGCCGCGTCCACGCCCAGCAGCCGCAGCCGGCGGGCCAGGGTGCCGAGGTGGACGTCGAGCAGGAAGCGCAGGGGAGCGCCGGGCACCCGCTGCGGGTAGGTGTGCGGGCGTACGGTCACCGACTCGCCGGCGGCCGGGACGTGCCCGACGGACACCTCGCGGCCGTCCACCAGCAGGGCGCCGACCTCGGTCAGGGGGACGCCCAGGGACTCGACGACATGGCCGAGTCCGGCGATGCCGTCGGTGGCCGTGCGGAGGCTGCCCGTGGCGCGGGCCTGCGGGACGAAGACGCGCAGCCCGGGGGCGAACTCGACGTGGATCTCGGGACCGTTCACCCGGTCAGGATGGCACGGCGGGGGCGTGGCGCCTCAGCTTTTTCCGGCGGGCGGTCCGTGCTCGATCACGTCGATCGCCCGGTCGGCGAGGTCGGCGTAGTCCTCCCGGTGGCCGTGCTCGGCCCAGTACAGCGTGGCCTCGAGGAGGCCGCCGATCAGGGACATCACGTGCACCCGCACCTCCAGGCTCCGCGGGTCGAGCCCGGTGCGGCCGGCGACGGTCTCGGCGAGCGTCCGCCCGGTGCCGGTCAGGGTCTCCCGCATCCGCGCGCGGACCGCGGGGACCTCCAGCATCAGCCGGGCGCGCAGCCGGGTCGTCTCCGGCCGTTCGGTCAGGGCGAGGCGGACGGCCTCGCGGATCACGTACCGGACGGAGTCGGTCCAGGGTTCGCCGGCGGGCCGTGCGGCGAGTTCGGCGAGCAGCGGCTCGTCGTACTCGTCGGTGACGACGATGTCCTCCTTGGTGGGGAAGTACCGGAAGACGGTCGACGGGGACACCTCGGCGCGTTCGGCGATCTGCTCGACCGTCGTGGAGTCGTACCCCTGCTGCTCGATCAGCGCGTAGGCGGCGGAGCGGATGGCCTCCCGCGTCCGGATCTTCTTGCGCTCCCGCAGTCCGGGGCGCGGCGGGGCGTCGGGGGCAGGTGATGCGCCGGTGACAGCTGCCATGAAATGAGAGTAACTCTCATGAGAGAGGTACGGAAAAGGCCGCGGCGTGGGTGCCGCGGCCTTGGGTGCGTGCGTTCCGGGGGAGCCCGGTGACTCCTACGCGTGCTGGTAGGCCACCAGGGAGATCCCCACGTAGTGGGCGATGAAGGCGGCCAGGGTGAAGGAGTGGAACACCTCGTGGAAGCCGAACCAGCGGGGGGAGGGGTTGGGCTTCTTGATGCCGTAGACGATGCCGCCGGCGCTGTAGAGCAGGCCGCCGACCACGACCAGGACGAGGACGGCGATGCCGCCGGTGCGCAGGAAGTCCGGCAGGTAGAACACCGCGGCCCAGCCCATCGCGATGTAGCACGGCGTGTAGAGCCAGCGCGGGGCGCCGACCCAGAACACGCGGAAGATTATCCCGGCGGCCGCGGCGGCCCAGATGCCCCACAGCAGCCAGCGGCCCTTGGAGTCGGGCAGCAGCAGGATCGTCAGCGGGGTGTAGGTGCCCGCGATGATCAGGAAGATGTTGGCGTGATCGAGGCGGCGCAGGACGCCGTCCATGCGAGGGCTCCAGTTGCCCCGGTGGTACAGCGCGCTCACACCGAAGAGCAGGCAGGCGGTGAGGGCGTACACGCCGCAGGCGAGGCGGCCCCGGGGGGAGTCGGCGAACGCGGTGAGGGCCAGCCCGGCGACCAGCGCGGCCGGGAACATGCCCAGGTGGAGCCAGCCGCGCAGCTTCGGCTTGACGGGGTGGGGCAGAGAGGTCGCCACCGGGCCCGGGCCTTCGGCCTGCGGGTCCTTGGGCGTGTCGGGGGCGAACGCAGTCATGTTCGCATGGTACCTACGCGACCGTAAGTTACACCTCCGAGCGGCCTGTTGGGCCGCGCGAAGTGGCCATCCTCTCACGCCGGCCCGCCCCCTCCCGTCACGCAAAGAGTCGGTTTCGCTCACTCAATGTACGCGTAAAGCCGCACGACAGCCGTGGTCAGGGTCACGTTGCTCACCTGTGCGGCCCTCTGGACAGATGGGCGCAGGCATCGGATGATCAAATGAGTGCGGTCGACACCGGATGAGCGCCCAGGTCACCCCTTTCAGCATCCGGGTCGCAGCCCCCACGGGGCCTCCAAACCACAAAAACCCTCACTTAGGAGCAAACGTGGCGCGCGACATCGCGGAACCCGGCGTCCCCACCACCCACCAGGGACTGATCTCCTGGGTCGACGAGATCGCAGAGCTGACACAGCCGGACCGGGTGGTCTGGTGCGACGGCTCGGAAGCCGAGTACGAGCGCCTGTGCGGGGAGCTCGTCGCCAAGGGCACGTTCACCGAGCTCGACCCGGTCAAGCGTCCCAACTCCTACTACGCTGCCTCCGACCCCACCGACGTCGCCCGCGTCGAGGACCGGACGTTCATCTGCTCCGAGAAGGAGGAGGACGCCGGCCCGACCAACCACTGGAAGGCCCCCGCCGAGATGCGGGAGATCTTCCAGGGTGAGAAGGGCGTCTTCCGCGGCTCCATGCGTGGCCGCACCATGTACGTGGTCCCGTTCTGCATGGGCCCGCTCGGCTCGCCGCTGTCCGCGCTCGGCGTGGAGATCACCGACTCCGCGTACGTCGCCGTCTCCATGCGCACCATGACCCGCATGGGCCGGCCCGTCCTCGACGAGCTCGGCGACGACGGCTTCTTCGTCAAGGCCGTGCACTCCGTCGGCGCCCCGCTGGAGCCCGGCCAGGAGGACGTCCCCTGGCCCTGCAACCAGACCAAGTACATCTCGCACTTCCCCGAGGACCGCGAGATCTGGTCCTACGGCTCCGGCTACGGCGGCAACGCCCTGCTCGGCAAGAAGTGCTACGCCCTGCGCATCGCGTCCGTCATGGCCCGCGACGAGGGCTGGCTGGCCGAGCACATGCTGATCCTGAAGCTCACCCCGCCCACCGGCGAGTCCAAGTACGTCGCCGCGGCCTTCCCGTCCGCCTGCGGCAAGACCAACCTCGCCATGCTGGAGCCGACGATCTCCGGCTGGACGGTCGAGACGATCGGCGACGACATCGCCTGGATGCGCTTCGGCGAGGACGGCCGCCTCTATGCCATCAACCCCGAGGCCGGCTTCTTCGGTGTCGCGCCCGGGACCGGCGAGCACACCAACGCCAACGCCATGAAGACCCTGTGGGGCAACGCGGTCTTCACCAACGTCGCCCTCACCGACGACGGCGACGTGTGGTGGGAGGGCATGACGGAGGAGACCCCGGCCCACCTCACCGACTGGAAGGGCAACGACTGGACCCCCGAGTCGGGGACCCCGGCCGCCCACCCCAACGCCCGCTTCACGGTGCCCGCCGCGCAGTGCCCGATCATCGCGCCGGAGTGGGAGGACCCCAAGGGCGTGCCGATCTCCGCGATCCTCTTCGGCGGGCGCCGCGCCAGCGCCGTACCGCTGGTGACGGAGTCCTTCGACTGGAACCACGGCGTCTTCCTCGGCGCCAACGTGGCCTCCGAGAAGACCGCCGCCGCCGAGGGCAAGGTCGGCGAGCTGCGCCGCGACCCGTTCGCCATGCTGCCGTTCTGCGGCTACAACATGGGCGACTACATGGCCCACTGGATCGACGTCGCCAAGGACAAGGACCAGGCGAAGCTCCCGAAGATCTACTACGTCAACTGGTTCCGGAAGAACGACGAGGGCGCGTTCGTGTGGCCCGGCTTCGGCGAGAACTCCCGCGTCCTGAAGTGGATCGTGGAGCGCCTGGAGGGCACGGCGGAGGGCGTCGAGACCCCGATCGGCGTCCTGCCGACGAAGGACGCCCTCGACACGGACGGACTCGGCCTCTCCGACAGCGACCTGGACTTCCTGCTCACCGTGGACAAGGAGGTGTGGCGCGAGGAGGCCGCCCTGGTCCCCGAGCACCTCAACACCTTCGGCGACCACACCCCTAAAGAGCTGTGGGACCAGCACCGGGCGCTGGTGGAGCGCCTGCGCTGACCACCACGCCCGCACAGACCCCGCGGCCGGCCGGTACGAGGATGCCCTGACCAGCGATCGTCACGCCACGGCCGGCCGCGGAACACACCGGCGGGGCCCCGCACAACGGAGTGCGGGGTACCGGTCCCGGCGCCGCCCCTCCCGTCCGCCCCGACGGGAACCCGCGGCACCGGTCCCACCCCGCCCC